>JAITPD010000025.1 GCA_031289615.1 Lactobacillaceae bacterium
GTACCACCTCCGTTACTAAGTGGCCCAGCTGTATGACACAGCTGCCCAACTAAGTACTGCGGATCGTGTTTTGGTAAGCGATAAATCGCTAACAAAACGCATAATGAATCGTGCAGGGCAAACCCGAACGTAAAGAATCTTTAGCGAAGCTGATCAAGCAAAGGACAATATTTCATATCTAGCAAAGCGCGTTAATCCTTAATTGTTATTATTTAACGTCTGGCACAAATCCATCCATCACAGCTATCATATCTGCTGGAACGGGCGCTTCAAATTGACGTTCAATTTGAGCAAACGGATCAAACCAACTAATCCAGTATGCGTGCAACATTTGGCGATCTGCTCCACGATCAAGCGGACCACCATAAATCTCATCTCCGACCAGTGGATGCCCAATATATTTAAAATGTACCCGAATTTGATGTGTGCGTCCCGTCAACAATTGCACCCGGACCAATGTTTGATTAGCAAAGCGCTTCACAACCCAATACTCTGTTTGGGAGTCTTTTCCGTCATCTCGCACCTCGCGCCGAATAAAATCATCATCCATTCGCCCAATTGGTGCATCAATCATTCCATAATCATCTTCTAAAATACCATCAACAATCGCATAATAACGCTTATCAACAGAGTGAGTCTTTAGCGCTTTATCCAATAAACCATGCGCAAATCGATGCTTCGCCAAAAGTGCCACGCCGGAAGTGAACCGATCTAAGCGCGTCACCACGTGTGGCACCAGATCAACTGCTCCAGTGCTTCGTAAATAACCCTTAACGCGATTCACCATTGTTGTCTCACGATCGGCCTTACCAGGAACCGATGTAACTCCAGCAGGCTTATTGACCACCAAAAAATTATCATCTTCAAATAGCACATCAATTGGCAAATCAGAAAATGGTAGGATTTCATTGCTTTCTTCGTTGGGCATAATAACCGTAATTTTTTGACCTTGCTTAATTTCATCAACTGTCTTGGTTGGGCGGCCATCTAAGAGCAAGCGCCCACCACCACGCTTAATAATGCTAAACATGCGATGCGAAACACCTCGTTCAGCTAGAAAGTTTTTAATTTTAAGGCCACCCTCGTCCAACTTAATCCAACTAAAAGTCGCCATTAATCAACCTCTTCTCCGATAAAACTATCCTTCACGCGATGCCAAAAACGAGTATGCCGGTATTCTGCAAACGCAATTTTTTCGGCAGCGACACTAAACTCAATCCATTCAATATCCTTGCTTTCTTGGCTTAAATGATCAAAACTCAAGGTCACTTCTTTTTCGCCATTTAACGGTACAACCCGAATGATTTCTTCAGGACCAATCACTAGCGGCGAGCCCAATGTCCGAAAGACTCGATTATTAATCGAAGCAATTTCCGATAACTGAATACTTGCCAAGCTTGGGTGCATCACAGCTCCACCATTGGCCTTGTTGTAGGCCGTTGAACCAGTTGGAGTAGCAGCAGTTAACCCATCTCCTCGGAAACGCTCAAACCGTTCGCCATCAATATAAACATCCGCCACCAAAGTTCCCTCTGGTTGCTTAATGGCTGCCTCATTGAGGGCCAAAACCGTCTTTTCATTTCGATCCATATAATGCACCGTCATTTTCAGCAAAGGATATTGCACCGTACGCCCCTTGTAGGTCATCAACGAATCCACTAAATGGTCAATCTCAAATTCCTGCCAATCCGCATAAAAACCAAGATGCCCAGTATGCACACCCACAAAGCGAATGGTCGACAATTGTTTTACATAGTACTGAAAAGCCGATAGCAACGTCCCGTCACCACCAACTGTAATCACAACCTCTGGATTTTTGTCGTCAAAAGTAAACACATCAGGATGTTGACCTAATAGTTTGTGAAGAATATTTCCAACAGTTTGTGACTTAGCACTGTTATTTTTAAAAATTGAAACCCTCATCAGCTAGTTCGTCCTTTTTTGTATGGTTTCGCAAAGCATGTTGAGACTCACTGATCTCTTGATGCATTTCTTGAAATAACTCGTCGACTTTAAAGGTTAACTCGGCCACTTCGCGTAACTTATCAACCATATCATCTGGATAATCACCTTCATACTTATAATTAATTGCATGTTCAATGGTTGCCCAAACATTCATTTGCATTGTCCGCACTTGAATTTCTACCAGAATTTTTTGCTCACCTTGCGTCGTTTGGATTGGATATTCAACAACGATGTGATACGAACGATAACCAGATGGCTTCGAGTTTGTGACATAATCACGTTCTTCTAGCACAACCATGTCCGTTCTTTCACGAATCAAATCCACAACTTTATAAATATCATGCGTAAATTGCGTCATGATCCGAATGCCGGCCAAATCCTGCATGTCTTGTTCCAAACGATCCAAATCAACATGCCGTCGAACAGCCTTTTCTTTAATGGCATCAACACTTTTAACTCGTCCAGTGACAAATTCAATCGGCGTTTCAATGCCATTTAAAGCGTATTGTTTGCGCAATGCCCGAAATTTTATTTTTAATTCTTCAACCGCCTGCGTATACGGCAAAAGAAATTTTTCCCAATTTTCAACCATAATATTTTCCTCTTTAATTGCGCTGTTAAAATCTTTTTCGGTTGTTGGTGACTCAATGACACACAAGCCGAATCAAACACAACACTACCTCTATTATACTAGAAAAAGTGTTAAGTCCAAAGAATCAAAACAAACTAACCCTATTTCGACTGGCAACTATAGAAAAAAGCTTCAAAACGATTAAATCTCGTTTCAAAGCTCTTCAAATCAATTTAGAATTTTGCTTACATCATTCCTGGCATTCCGCCTTGTGGCATCGCAGGAACAGCTTCATCCTTTGGCATTTCTGCAACAACTGCTTCGGTCGTCAACAACAAAGCTGAAACTGAAGCGGCGTTTTGCAAAGCTGAACGAGTAACCTTGGTTGGGTCCACGATTCCAGCTGCAATCATATCAACCCATTCATCAGTGGCAGCATTGTACCCAAAACCAACCTTTTGTTCCTTCAACTTGTTAACAATCACTGAACCCTCAAGTCCGGCGTTCTCAACAATTTGACGAACTGGCTCTTCCAAAGCGCGTTGCACAATGTTGATTCCAGTTTGAACATCACCAGATTCTTCCAAAGCTGCAACGGCAGGAATCGCGTTTACCAAAGCAGTTCCACCACCAGCTACGAAGCCTTCTTCAACCGCAGCTCGAGTAGCGTTTAATGCATCTTCAATCCGATACTTGCGCTCCTTCAACTCGGTTTCGGTAGCAGCACCAACATTGACAACCGCCACACCACCAGAAAGCTTAGCCAAACGTTCTTGCAATTTCTCGCGATCAAAGTCAGAAGTCGTTTCGGCAATTTGGTTCTTGATCAATTGAACCCGCTCGTCCAACAACTTCTTGTCACCAGCGCCTTCAACCACGGTCGTATTATCCTTTGAAACCGTAATCTTGTTTGCTTGTCCAAGACTCTCAATCGTCACGTCTTTCAACGCTAATCCCAGTTCGTCAGTGACCACAGTTCCGCCAGTCAACACAGCGATGTCTTCCAACATGGCCTTACGACGGTCACCAAAGCCAGGAGCCTTAACAGCAACCACGTTAAACGTTCCACGCATCTTATTCAAAACCAAAGTTGGTAAAGCTTCACCGGTAATGTCATCAGCAATAATCAATAATGCTCGACCTTGCTCAACAACTTGTTGCAAAACTGGCAAGATGTCTTGAATATTTCCAATCTTCTTATCAGTAATCAAGATGTATGGGTTATCAAGGTTTGCTTCCATCTTTTCAGTGTCAGTCACCATGTATTGTGACATGTAACCACGGTCAAATTGCATTCCCTCGACAACATCCAAAGTTGTCTCAATTCCCTTTGACTCTTCAATCGTGATAACACCGTCGTTACCCACTTTTTCCATCGCTTCAGCAATCAGAGCACCAACTTCTTCATTGGCCGCAGAAATAGAAGCAATTTGCGCAACTTCTTCTTTTGTTGAAACCGTCTTTGACATCTTGTGCAATGCATCAACAGCAGCCTTTGTGGCCAATTCAATTCCGCGACGGACACCAACAGGATTTGCTCCGGCAGTAACATTCTTCAAACCTTCGTTAATAATTGCTTGGGCCAAAACTGTCGCTGTTGTCGTTCCATCACCAGCAATATCGTTGGTTTTTGAAGCGACTTCGGCCACGAGCTTAGCACCCATATTTTCAAAATGATCTTCCAACTCAATTGACTTAGCAATCGTGACACCATCGTTTGTGATCGTTGGAGCACCATAACTTTGCTCAATTACAACGTTGCGCCCCTTTGGACCAATCGTCGTCTTAACGGTATTAGCAAGCTTATCAACCCCGGCCTGCATCTTTGAACGTGCATCTTCTGAAAACTTTAATTCTTTAGCCATTTTCAATTCAACCCCTTCATTTAAATCTTAAAATAAATCTGTATTTTACAAAACCGCAATTAAATCTTTTTCATGCAAGACTAGGTACGTTTCACCATCGTTTTTCACTTCATTGCCTGCGTACTTGTCAAACAAAACTTGGTCGCCCACTTTGACTGAAGTTGGGGCAGTTAGCTCTCCAACCGTTGTCTCAGAAACAGCAACCACTTTTCCAACGACTGACTTTTCTTGCGCGTTTGAAGCAATAACAATACCACCAACCGTTTGTTCCTGTTCTTGCTCAACTTGTAGCAAAATGCGATCTCCTAATGGTTTCAACATGATAAGAATTCCTCCTTTAATTTCTAGCACTCTCTTTTTCTAAGTGCTAAATTACACTTACTACTATACCACACTGACAATTTTTTACAACCGTTTTTGAGAATTTTTGAACGCGTTTTTAGGTACGTTTAAAGTTGTGACTAGAATATATTTTGGTTAAATTAATCAGCTTCGCTAAAGATTCTTTACGTTCGGATGGCCCTACACGATTCATGCTGAATGGCAAAATAATTTGCCAATTTCACGGCGCTAAAGCCCGCGTGAAAAGTTTCGGCTAGATTCGGCAAGGGCCTGTCATCCGACGACAGAATCGCTGCGCTGATTAGTTTAACCAAAATATATTTAAAATTAACTATCCTAATTGCTCAAGATTATTTAATATATTATCTATTCCCTTGCCATTCTGCATCAAATTCGTCCAAAAAAACGCGCATGAAAGCTGTTCGGCGAGCTGCCAGTTGCTTGGCCTTATCTGTATTCATCATGCCTTCTAGCTTCAACAACTTTTCATGGAAATGATTAATGACAGTACTATTCTTGCGGTATTCATCATGAGACAAATTTTCGCGCGCTGCATCATTTGGATTATACATCAAGTTCCCAACGTGTCCGCCATAATAGAACGTCCGCCCGATCCCAATCGCACCAATCGCATCCAATCGATCTGCATCTTGTACAATTTGCCCGTTCAAAGTCAATTCGTAATGCGTTTCAAGATTCTTTGAAAACGACATGTGCGTGATAATGTCCAAAACTTCGGCCAGGTCATCATCGCTAACGTCCCATTCGCGTAACTTAATCCGTACCTGTTGAATCGCAGCGTTGACATCATCAACCACCTTTTCGTCAATCACATCATGCAAAAGCGCTGCAAGTGAAACAACATCCTCGTTTGCGCCAGGCGTTTCTTTCACCAACATCAATGCATTTGTCAAAACTCGTTCGATATGAATGTAATCATGCCCTGACTTTTCATCTACCAATTCGTCGCGCACGAAATCTTTTACAGCTTCCAAATCCATCATCAATTCCTCCGAATGTTTTGTTTCCTAATTATCTCATAATTTATTAAATAATTTCATTTCAAGGAGACTAAAAAAGCCACTTCAGATATTACAGATGTTGAATAATCAATATCTTATAGCTGAAATGACGGTTTAGTTTAGCGCTGCACCCATACAGTGTGCTAAAAAAGCATTTAGAATTAGTTTTAATTGAGATTACGAAAAGTCTGTTGGACCTCGTAGTCAAAAGCGTTGCAGTATCTTATTGGCGTGATCATTGGTCAAAGAAGTAAGAGAACGACTCACCTTTGTAGACATAGGCAGATATAACTACCGCGGCTGAAAGTATATCGATTAAAACTGGAGATCAGTCTGTCCACGATCTCCAATCACCAATTAATGAAAAAATACATAAACATCAAACTCAATTACTCTTAAAATTTAACAATCAAGATTATCTAATAACCTATAAAACGGTCCACTGCCTGGTACCGGCGGACCCTGAAAGTGGTTCTATACTATTTAGGACTGATGAGTAACAATTTCTTTTTATTCATTGGTTCCATTTTTGTTTTTGATTAGCCAAACGTACTCTTTAAAAACTGTTCCTTCTTTTCACCTTCAAGAGCTAATATCTTTGCTAATTTTTGTTCATCATTTATTGTGAGTTCATTTAATTGCTGAATTAATTCAGCCGATGCTATTTCTGGTGTTCGTTTCACAATTTGATCCAAGAACATCTCACGAGCACTTAAATCGTTTGTTTCGCCCAAAACAGTGTTAGCCATAAACTTATCAATGAAGTCCGAATTCTTATATTGCAAAGTTGCATTGTCCAAAACTAATGCATCACGAAAATACAGTGAATTTTCACTAAATGGTTCATTATCCAAAGGAAACCCTAAACTTCGCAAATACTTAATCAAGAAAACTGCACTTGTCCGCGTATTACCCTCTCTAAACGGGTGAATTTGCCAAATTCCAGAAATAAACGTCGTCACCGATTTCACGATTTGATTTTGATTCATGTTTTGGTATTGCTTCGTTGCTTCTTGTGTGAAGTCCCAGTTTAAAGTTTCTTCAATATCCTGATAATCTGAGTAATTAACTGTATTGCCTGCCAAAATCAATTCTGACTTTGTAATGTTAACTTTCCGGTATTCACCAACCTTGAAGGTGAACTCTGGAATTCCTTGAAATAGTCTACGATGATAACTCTTCAACGTACCGGGATTGAATGTAAAGGCATCAGAAGCTAAAATTTCTGATATTCTAATTGCTGAAACATCAGCCTCCATAGTTCTTTTGTCTTCTTGTTTTTCAGCATAATACTTGTGAATTTCCTTTTCTATCTCTTGATAATCTTTTTTACCTTCGATATTATCTTTTGAAAGTTCAACTAAATATTTTGAAGGCGTTAAATGATCAGCTGCTTGTAAGCCAAAACCAATCTCCCAGTTTTGCTGTTTTTGATACTCTTCAGGTTGTTTTTCCCGATCGTATTCATGATAGCTCATATGCTCAAAACCTCCTTAACAAAATTTGTATTATCTCTATTTTACCGTAAATGTTAGAATAATATCTTACTTTTTTGTCCCACCCGCATCACCATTGGCACCCTCTTCAACACCTGGATTAAACCAACTCACACGGGCGTTTGTGTCCTGTACCTTTAAGTTAAAATACCCCACCAATTTTAAAGGCGCATTTCCCCAAGTATAGTGTTTATAAAAAGCCGAAACAATTTTGCTTCAGCTCATTTAAAGTCTAGAACAATCCCGTAATCTGACCGTTCTCATCAATATCAATATCATACGCCGCTGGGTGCTTTGGCAAACCTGGCATCGTCAAGATTGACCCTGTCATCGCTACCAAGAAACCAGCTCCCGTCTTAGGCACGAATTCGCGGACATGAATCGTAAAATCCTTTGGTGCACCAAGCTTCTTTGCATCATCCGAAAATGAATATTGAGTCTTTGCCACGATAATCGGGAACTTGTCCCAGCCATATTTGGCAAATGTTGCAAGTTGCTTAGTCGCTTTGTCAGACAATTCAACTCCGGCTCCACCATAAATAGTGGTCACAATCTTGTTCAACTTCTCAACAGCTGAATCTTCCGCATTGTACAAAGACGTGAACTCAGATGGTGTGTTCGTAGCTTCAACTACTGCGGATGCCAATTCAGGTGCACCAGCTCCACCATTTTCCCACACGTTTGCTACATAGGCTTGAGATCCTTGCGCCTGGACATATTTTTCGACCAAGGCCATTTCTTCTGACGTATCAGTCACGAAACGGTTAATAGCCACAAGCACCGGCACATTGTAGCGTTGCAGAGCCTTCAAGTGCTGACCCAAGTTTGATAATCCGGCTTCCAAGGCTGGCAAATCAGCTTCAGTCAATTCATTCTTGGCCTTACCACCATGCATCTTAAGCGCACGAATCGTTGCTACCAACACAATCGTATCTGGAGTCTTCCCAAGCAATGGCACCTTGAAGTCCAAGAACTTTTCGCCACCCAAATCAGCACCAAAACCAGCTTCCGTTACAACGTAGTCAGCCAATTTCAACGCTGTCTTAGTTGCTTGAATCGAATTGGTTCCCTGTGCAATATTTGCAAACGGACCACCGTGAATCAATGTTGGCGTATGTGCAAGCGTTTGGACCAAGTTCGGCTTAATCGCATCCTTCAACAAAATCGTCAACGCTCCAGCTACACCTAAGTCTTTGACCGTCACAGGCTCACGTGTATAAGTGTAACCAATCACAATTTTTTCAATCCGTTCTTTCATATCAACCAAGTCATGCGACAAAGTCAAAATCGCCATTAACTCAGAAGCCACCGTAATATCAAAGCCGTCTTCGCGCGGAACACCAGAAGTTGGTCCGCCAAGTCCGATGTTAATATGGCGCAAAGCTCGATCGTTGACGTCCAAAGCACGCTTCCATAAAATGCGACGAGGATCAAGGTTCAACGGATTACCTTGGAAAATGCTGTTATCAATCAGCGCTGCCAAAGTATTGTGCGCACTCGTCAATGCATGGAAATCACCTGTGAAATGCAAGTTAATGTCAGCCATCGGAACAACCTGTGCTTGACCACCACCAGTTGCTCCACCCTTCATCCCCATCACAGGGCCAAGAGAAGGCTCGCGCAAGGCAATCATCGTCTTTTTACCAGCAAATGACAATGCATCCGCTAACCCAACTGTCACCGTTGACTTACCTTCACCAGCTGGAGTTGGACTCATTGCCGTAACCAAAATCAATTTTCCTAAGTCTTGCTTACGTGCAACATTTGAATCTAAATTAATCTTAGCTTTATCGCGTCCATAAGGTTCTAACTCATGTTCTTCAATACCAGCAATCTCTGCAATCTTTTGAATCGGCCACACTTCAGCAGCCTGTGCAATCTCAATATCTGTTGCCATTTTTCAATGTTCCTCCCAAAAGTGCTTTCCTTTAATTATAACGTTATTTTGCTTCAGATTGTACAGCTTGATAACCAATGTCAGTCCTAAATTGCAAAGGTTCCATCCCAACTTCGGCAAAATAATCATAAACCATAGTCTGTGCTTCAGTCGCAGTTGATGCATGGGTCACAAATGTTGCGATTCGGCCACCATTACTGTAATACCGGCCTAACACTTCACGAAGAGCCGCAGCATTAATTGTAATGCCGTTCTTTTCGTATGCATGTAACTCAATATCATGCTTTGGACTTTCAGGATAACCTGGTGCTGCCACCACGACCCCCAAATAAACATCATCATGTTGCCAAATCACTCTTGGTTGAACACCGTCAATTAATTCATTCAACATTTCATAAAAATCAGAAGTCAACTGAGGTAAAACAACTTGCGCTTCAGGGTCACCAAGACGCACATTGAACTCAATGACTTTAGGCCCAGCTTTGGTCAGCATTACGCCGGTATACAAAACGCCGACAAAAGGAATGCCTTTTTTCTTCATGCCTTCAATCGTTGGAAGCACCAAATTTTGAATCGCTTCTAGGCGCACTTCATCTGAAATCCAACGAACAGGGCTATAAGCACCCATTCCGCCGGTGTTCGGACCTAGATCACCATCTAACAGGCGCTTGTGATCTTGAGCAATTGGTGCATGCACAATTCCATTTTCGCCAACAAACGAGAAAATAGAAAATTCAACGCCATCCAAATATTCTTCAATGACAATCCGAGCGCTCTCATTATCATGATAAATTTGTTCAAGTAATTTTTGGAGATCTGCTTCTGACTCAAGAATCGACACACCTTTACCCAGCGCCAAACCATCTTGTTTAATCACAACTGGAATTCCAAAAGCGGGCACAGCTTCCAATGCGTCTTCTAGTGATTCCACCGTTTTTGACTGAGCAGTTGGAATATCATTTTCGGCCAAGATCATATTTGCAAATGTTTTTGAACCTTCAAGTTGGGCTGCAGCTTGGCTAGGCCCAAAAATCCGAATTCCGGCTTCTTGAAATGCGTCAACAATTCCTAAGGTCAAGGGCTCTTCTGAACCAACAAAAACCAAATCAATCTTTTCAGTTTGTGCAAAGTCAATCAAAGCATCAATTTGAGTTGCAGAAATTGCAACCAACTTAATTTCTGGGTTAATCTGCATACCGTCGTTTCCAGGTGCAACACAGACTTGATCCACCTGATCGCTTCGGAGAAAAGTTTGGGCAATCGCGTGTTCGCGTGCACCAGAACCAATTACAAGTACTTTTGCCATCTTTGTTTTCCTTTTCTTAAATTAGTTTACACAATAATTAGCTTGTGATTCCTATGGGCCTTGGCCATTTTTCACTTGCGTGGTGGTTTTTGAATAATGATAGTAAGTGGCGACACGGTCCCATTCGACTACACATTTTTTCAAAATGAGTCGAATTGGTGCCGCTACCTCGCGTGATCACCTACTATCATTATCTCAAGCCACCACGCTTTGAATAAAATGACCAGGAAGTTTGCTGGTCAGCGAAGCGATTCTGTCGTCGGATGACCAGCCCTTGCCGAATCTAGCCGAAATTTTTCACGCGTGCTTTAGCGCCGTGAAAATGGCGAATTATTTCGCCATTCGCCATGAATCGTGCAGGGCCAATCCGAACGTAAAGAATCTTTAGCGAAGCTGAGCATCTGAGTATTATCACTTTAAATATATTTAAATTCAAATATTTTAATGACGGAAATGACGGTTACCCGAGAAGACCAGCACGATTCCAAGTTCATTTGCCTTATCAATCGAATCTTGATCCTTAATCGAGCCACCTGGTTCAACAACCGCCTTGATACCATGCTTAGCCGCATATTCAACTGAGTCAGAGAATGGGAAGAACGCATCAGATGACAAAACTGCATCAGATAGGTCATCCGTAATCTGCAAAGCATTATTAATTGCATAGTTTACAGAATCAACTCGATTTGGTTGCCCAGCTCCTATTCCAAGCGTTTGACCATGGCGCGCAACGACAATCGCATTTGACTTGACGTGCTTAACGGCCTTTTGCGCAAACACCATTGCTTCTAATTGCTCTTGTGTTGGCTGAGCTTCTGAAACCACCTTGAAATCAGCTATTTCTTCGTTAACCAAGTCGCGATCTTGCACCACAACTCCACCCAAAACAGAAGTCAATTCGTAATTTTGAGGCACATCATTTGTAAATGGCAATTGCAAAATACGCAAATTCTTCTTCTTAGCCAAAACTGCATAAGCCTCTTCTGTGAAACTTGGCGCAATAATCACTTCCAAGAAAACCTGATGCATTTTTTCAGCAGTTGCCAAATCGACTTCACGATTCAATGCAACAATTCCACCAAAGATTGAAACTGGATCAGCTGCATATGCACGATCCCAGGCCACTTCAATTGAATCACCTTGCCCAATTCCGGCTGGATTCATATGCTTGACAGTCACAACAGTTGGTTCGCTAAACTCAGCTGCCATCCGTAAAACTGCATCAGCGTCACGAATGTTGTTGTATGAAAGTTGCTTACCATGCAAAATTTCAGCACTCAAGACTGAATAACTTTCTGGCAAATCTGTCTTATAAGCTGCCGCGCGTTGGAAAGGATTCTCGCCATAACGCATCTCATCAAACAACTCAAAGGTCGTCGTCAATTGCGCAGGGAACGTTTCGGCCGTTAAGTATTGCGCAATCAAAGCATCATAGGCAGCCGTTTGACGGAAAACCTTGGCTGCTAGATTCTTCTTAAATGCCAAATCAACAGTGTTTGTTTGCAACTTTTCCAAAACGACATCATAGTCAGTTGGATCAGTAATCGCAAGAACTGACGCGAAGTTCTTTGCAGCTGAACGCAACATTGAAGGGCCACCAATATCGATGTTTTCAATCGCTTCAGCTTCAGTTACACCATCTTTTTGAATCGTTTCTTTAAAAGGATACAAATTCACGACAACCAAATCAATTGGTGTAATCTCAAATTCATCCAGCTTTGCCATGTGTTCTGGCAAATCACGACGCGCCAACAATCCAGCATGCACGCGCGGATGCAACGTCTTAACTCGACCGTCCAACATTTCTGGAAAGTCAGTCACTTCATCAATTGCAACTGGCTTCAACCCAGCTTCTGCCAAAACCTTTAGCGTTCCACCAGTTGAAACCAACTCATAACCAAGTTCAACCAATCCTTGCGCAAACGGAACCAAACCACTCTTATCTGAAACACTCAATAATGCACGCGTCATTTTGTAAACACTCCTTTAGCTAATAGCAATTCTAATGTATCTGGATATAATTGATGTTCAACTGCATGAATCTTAGTTTCTAATTCGTCCAAACTTTCGCCATCTTCAATTCGCACGGGTGTCTGAGCAATAATTTCGCCCGAATCCATCCCCGTATCAACAAAATGCACGGTCACGCCGGTCACTTTAACGCCATAATTATATGCGTCATCAATTCCGTGTAACCCTGGAAAGCTTGGCAACAGCGCCGGATGAATATTAATAATCTTACCGTCATAAGGGGTAATCAACGTTTCCGTCAGTAGCCGCAAATAGCCAGCTAGAATGATGCCATCCACTTCATCAGTCTTTAATTGATTGATAATGCTCGTTTCCGCATCAGACCGAGTCGCAAAATTTTTATAATTAATAATCGTCGCCGGAATCCTAAATTCTTCTGCAATTTGCAGCGCACCAATTTCGTCATGGTCAACCACCAAACGCACAATCTGCGCATTCATTTGCCGAGCAACAATGGCTTCTTGCAACGCCCTAAAATTTGAACCAAACCCACTTGCAAAGACGGCCAATCGGGTTACTTGCCCCATGGTGTCGCCCCCTTAAACTGAACTTGATCTTCTTCTGCTTGGCGTTCCAACATTGTTCCAATCACGTACGCATCATTATCAAGCTTGGCCAACACATCATCAACCACTTCAGGCCTGACAATCAAGACCATTCCTACGCCGTTATTAAACGTCAACAACATGTCATGCAAGGTTAAGTCACCTGCAGCTTGAAGCGTATCAAAAATTGGCAAAATCGGCCACGTTCCCCAGTTGATTTCAGCAGTTAAATTATCACCAAATGCTCGTGGCAAGTTTTCAATCAAGCCACCACCTGTGATATGTGCAATGCTTTGAATCAAGCGTGCATCTAACAACGGCTGAACACTTGGCCCATAAAGCTTAGTTGGCTCTAACAATTGCGTTTGTAGTTCGGCTGACAAATGATTAAAATCATCTTCGTCTTTAATGCCTAACACTGCTCGAACCAGTGAATATCCATTTGAATGAATTCCACTTGAAGCTAGACCAATCAAGACATCGCCAGCTTGCACATCTTCAGGTTGCAATAACGCATCACGTTCTGCAATTCCAACACCAAACGACGCCAAATCATAATGATCTTTTGCATACAATCCTGGCAACTCAGCAGACTCACCACCAATTAAGGCAGCTCCAACAGTTTGACACGCTGCGGCAATTCCACCGACAATTTCGGTAACAACGGCCGGACGAATCTTATCAACCGCTAGATAATCAAGCAAGAAAAGAGGCTTGGCACCTTGCGCTAGAATATCATTGACCGTCATTGCAACGAGGTCTTGTCCAATCGTATCATGCTTATGGGCCGCAATCGCTAGCAACAACTTGGTCCCAACACCATCAGCACCCGAAACCAAAACTGGATTTTGATAATCTTTGCCTAATGCATACGCTGCACCAAATCCACCAATGCCAGCTAAAACATTTTCATTATAAGTTGCTTTGACCTTGGCGCTCATTTGCGCAACTGCTTGATTACCAGCCTCAACGTCAACGCCGGCTGCCGCATACGCATTTGTTTCTTCTGTCATGTTACTTCTTACCTCCTTGTTGGGTCATTAGCACTGGGTCAGCTTCGCTAAAGATGTTTCTTATCGTCGCGTTGCACGCAACGAACGCAACATCCTTAGCTCGTTACTTCAATTTCTCACTCCGTTCTAAACCGGTGCTCCATGCTCTAACATTTCTTGTTCCGCAATCGAAGTCACCTGATCAGCCGAATACATCGTCGTAGGTTCTTCAGCAAAATCAACTTCGCCCCGCAACTCAAATTGAGCCAACTCTGGTTCATAATCATAAATTGGGCTCGGATAATGTCCGTCAAAATACGCCGTGGTCAAGCCATTCCCGATTCCAAAGTAAGGCAAGTCAATCGCTTCAACCAATGATTCAACAGAAAGGAATTCTAACGAGTCAGCCCCGATGATTTCACACATTTCGTCCTTCGTGTGGTTCGCTGCCATCAGCTCGTTGGTCGTTTGCATGTCCACCCCGTAGAAAGCTGGAAACTTGAACTCCGGTGAAGCCACACGCACGTGAACCTCTTTGGCCCCAGCTTCTCGCAACATATTGATAATATATTTTGAAGTCGTTCCACGCACAATCGAATCATCTACCAAGATAACCCGCTTGTCCTTGATGACCGCTTCATTGGCTGTTAACTTCATGCGCACCGCACGTTCACGCCGTTCTTGAGTTGGCTCAATAAATGTCCGCGCAACATATTGATTCTTAACCAAGCCCATTTCGTTTGGCAAACCAGCAGCTTCTGCATAACCCATCGTCGCTGACAGAGCTGAATTTGGCACACCGACAACGATGTCCGCCTTCACTCCGCGCTCCAATGCAAGGGCCGCACCCATTCGCTTACGGGCATTGTGCACATTTACACCATAAATATTTGAGTCTGGTCGTGCAAAATAAATATATTCCATGACGTCGATATTTAAAGTGGTCTTGTCAGTATAATGCTCGATGGCAATTCCGTCGTTGTTGATTGTGATCAATTCGCCCGGTTGAACATCGCGAATAAAACGTGCACCCACCGTTGCCAAGGCTGCAGTTTCAGACGTCACAACGTAGGCACCGTCTGGCATTTGGCCCAACACAAATGGTCGGAATCCATGAGGATCAAGTGCTGCATACAACGCATCTGGAGTCATTAGCAAGAAAGCAAACCCGCCACGTAATTGGTTCAGCGCATCTTTGACCTTGTCTGCAAATACCGGTGCATTCGAACGCCGAATTAAGTGCAACAAAACTTCCGTATCTGATGAAGATTGAAAAATTGCCCCCTGATCTTCAAGGTTACAACGCAACGTCTTGGCATTCGTAATGTTTCCGTTGTGCGCCAATGACAATTGTTCGTTTGAAAAATTGGCCATCAGCGGTTGAATATTTTCAATTCCACTATTTCCTGCTGTGGCGTAACGCACGTGCCCGATTGCAGCCGAACCTTTAAGCCGTTCCAAACGCTTAGGATCATGAAATACTTCACCTAACAAACCGAGCCCACGTTCTTGCCACAATTGTCCGTTATGATTTGCAACAATCCCAGCACCTTCTTGTCCACGATGTTGCAATGCGTGCAAGCCATAATAAGTCATATTGGCAGCATCTTCACGGTCCCAGACCCCAAAGATTCCACATTCTTCATTTAATGAACTTTGATTTTCTACTGTTCCAACAGCCATGAAATTGCCTCCGTATACTGTTGCTCGGCCACATCTTTTGCGACCTTCAAATCATGGTCAAGCATGGTCATTTGCAAATCAGTCTGCTTTGTTACGCGCCCAATCAATTGAGCATCTTCGCCGGCCACTTCTTCAAACTTTTTAATATGATCTGAAGCAACTGAAACGATAAACTGTCCGTGATCTTCGGCAAACAACCAGCTAGCGGGCGCGTCCATTTGTACAGCCAATCCGAAATTAGTCTTGAACGCTGATTCGGCCAAGGCTACAGCTACTCCACCTTCAGCCACGTCATGGGCACTCTTGATGAACCCAGCTTCAATTCCTGCTAACACCAGCTCTTGAGAACGCAATTCACGCTCTTCGTCGAAATCCAAAAGTTGACCAGCGATTTCACCAGTTTCCATCTTTTGCAATTCAGAACCGTTGAACGCCGGACGCATCTTACCAACCAAGAAAATACCATCATCAGCATCCTTGAAGTCAATCGTCGTAATTGTTTGGTTATCTTCGTTCAGGCCAACCATCCCAACCATCGGCGTTGGATAAATTGGTGAGCCATTAGTCTCGTTATACAATGACACGTTTCCTGAAATAATTGGTGTGTTCAACTTCTTAGCGAAATCATTCAAGCCCATGCAAGCTTGGTCAAACGTCCAATAAATTTCTGGATCATCTGGATTCCCAAAGTTCAAGCAATCCGTAATTCCAATTGGGAGCGCACCGGTCGCCACGATATTACGCGCAGCTTCCGCGGTTGCCATTTGTCCACCTTGATATGGATCCAAGTACACAAAACGTGAATTCACGTCGGTCGTCATTGCCAGCGCCTTCTTTGTTCCACGAACTCGAACAACTGCTGCATCTCCACCTGGACGCACCACTGTGTCTGTCCGCACCATTGAATCATAATGCTTAAACAATGAAGCCTTTGAAGCGATTGTTGGTTGCTTTAAAAGGTTCAAAAATGTTTCATTCACGTCAGTCGCTGCAGGAACATATTGCTCTGCGCTTGCTTCTTCCAAATATTTTGGCTTAATGCGATCCATGTTTTGCTTAGGAGCTGAAGTCAAAAAATCAACGTCCAAATCTGCCACAATGTCGCCACCAAATTCAAGCTTGTAACGGCCATCATCAGTCACTTCACCGACAACCACTGCGTCCAAATCAACTTCAGCAAAGACTTGCGCAACTTCTTCTTCATGACCCTTCGCAACAACTAACAGCATGCGTTCTTGTGATTCTGACAACATCAATTCGTACGGTGTCATCAATGTCTCGCGTTGTGGAACCAAATCCAGATGCAAGATGATTCCCATGCCAGCCTTATCTGCCATTTCAGCAGATGAAGACAAGATTCCAGCGGCACCCATGTCTTGTACTCCAACCACGATGTCACCATGTTCTGCAATGACCTTCAATGTGGCATCCATGACCAATTTTTCCATGAATGGGTCACCAACTTGCACGGCTGAACGATTTTGTTCTTCGTCAGTCTTGAATTCTGCCGAAGCAAATGTCGCACCATGAATCCCGTCACGCCCAGTTTTAGCCCCGACGTACATCACAGAATTTCCGACACCTTCAGCTTTACCAACGTGCATTAATTCTTGATCAAGCAAACCAACTGCCATTGCGTTGACAAGCGGGTTACCTTGATAAACTGCATCAAAGCCGATTTCACCACCAACAGTTGGAATTCCAATCGCATTTCCATAACCAGCAATTCCAGCAATGACTCCGTGTACTAATGATTGCGTCGTTGGATTGTCAAGCTCACCAAAACGCAATGAGTCCAACACTGCGATTGGTTGCGCACCCATTGAAAAAATGTCGCGCAAAATTCCACCGACACCAGTAGCAGCACCTTCATAAGGCTCAACTGCAGATGGGTGATTGTGTGATTCAGCCTTAAAGACAACTGCTTGGCCATCCCCAATATCTAGGATTCCAGCACCTTCACCAGGGCCTTGCAAAACGCGTTCATTGGTTGACCAGAACTTGCGCAAAACTGGCTTAGACTTTTTGTACGAACAATGCTCAGACCACATTGCTGAAAAGAGACCAGTCTCCGTGTAATTTGGCAGGCGACCCAATGTTTCGACAATTAAATCGTATTCTTCATTGGTCAAGCTCCACTCGAGATACAATTGCGTGTCGCGAACTTGTTCGGCAGTTGGCTCTTTCGCCATTGGATTGATTAAAGTTTCTGTCATTTTATTTACCTGCCGCTTCTAGTTGATTATCTTGATTCAAACCTTCTGAAATACTTTTGACAATGCTTTGAAAAAATGCGCGTCCGTCAGTATTTCCAAGCAATTCATCCACCGCACGCTCAGGATGAGGCATCATACCCAAGACGTTCCCAGCTTTGTTAGTAATTCCGGCGATTTGATTAAGCGAACCATTCACGTCCACGCCATATTTAAAGACGATTTGATCATTAGCAATTAATTCTGCCAAAGTTTCTTCATCGGCAAAATAACGCCCTTCGCCATGCGCAACTGGAATCAAGATTTCGCTGTCTTGTTCATACGCGCTAGTAAAGGCCGTTGCTGTATTTGTCACTGTCAACGGAACATCTTCGCAAATAAAGCCAGGATTAGCATTTCCCATCAATTGACCAGGCAAGAGTCCGGCTTCAGTCAAAATCTGGAAACCGTTACAAACACCGACGATAACCTTACCTTTTTCAGCAGCCTGAGCCACTGCATCCATTGCTGGTGAAAAACGAGCTACTGCGCCAGAACGCAAGTAGTCACCATATGAAAATCCACCTGGTAATAAAATGGCATCAAAGGCGTCAAGGTCAGCGGTCTCAGCTGAAACAATTTCTGCATCTACGCCAAAATCAAGCAACGCATAATACATATCAAAATCACAATTTGAACCCGGGAAACGAATTACTGCTGCTTTCATTTGCTTAAACCTCCGCTAAATCAAAACGATATGTTTCAGTGTTATGGTTGATCAAGAGTGCTTCTGTGAAGGCCTTGACTTCTTTTTCAGCCGTTGCTTCATCAGCTGCATTCAACTCAATTTCAAAATACTTTCCTTGATTGACCTTTTCAACACTTTGGTAATCCAAACGGTGCAAGGCAGCCTTGATGACTTCACCTTGTGGGTCCAAAATTGACTTTTTATACGTGACATAAATTTTTGCTAAATACATTGATTTGCTCCTTGAATTTTGATTGACTTGGTATTTTTATTGAACACTTGATTATTTTTAATTTGGTTATTCAGCTTCGCTAAAGATTCTTTACGTTCGGATTTGACCTGCACGATTCATGTCGAATGGCAAAATAATTTGCCAATTTCACGGCGCTAAAGCACACGTGAAAAGTTTCGACTAGATTCGGCAAGGTCTGACCATCCGACGACAGAATCGCTTCGCTGAACAACAATTCACACACAGTTTCAAGTGTTATATTTCCTAAACAACTGCTTGCAGTCGTTGCAACACAATCTCATAAACCTCAGTGATTGAACCTGTCCCCTTGCGAAAGACATCCTTGTCCAGTGACATTTGGGTTGCCTTATCGACGATGCGCATATTGTCAGGCGAAAGTTCATCAGCCAACAAGAGTTTGTGATCACTTGTATAACCAACTTCAATCTTGAAATCGACCAAAGTTAAGTCGGCTTGATCAAAGATATTTACTAACGCTTGATTCACCTCTAATGCAATTTGCTTGAATTGCGCAATCTCTTGTTCGTTCGCCAGCTCCAACGCTAAAATTTGTGAATCATTCAACGTTGGATCATCTAGTTCATCATTTTTGAGATAAAATTCTTGCACCGGCGGGATGAGTTTTTTCATCGGTTTAACAGCATACTTGCGTTGGAAACTTCCCGATGCATAATTACGAGTCACAATTTCGATTGGAACCATTGTCAACTTTTGCACCAACGAATCTGTATCGTTAAGCCGTTCGACGAGATGGTTGGCAATATTTTGCGTCTTTAGATACTCAAACAATAGGCCAGAAATTGCGTTTGTATAATGTGCCTTGTTTGCGATGCTCTCTTTTTTCTTCCCATTCAACGCCGTGGCCTGATCCAAATTGTGCAACCACAGTAATTCTGGATCGCTCGTAGCATAAACTGCCTTGGCCTTACCCTCGGCTAGTAGCGCCAACTTTTCAACTTTCGCCATGTTCTGTCCCCCATGCTTGTAATGCTTGAATATTTTTTGCACCTAAAGCTGTAATGTGCCCCATCTTGCGAGCCGTTTTAATCTCAGCCTTACCGTAATCATGAAAATGCCAATTCGGCTGATGAATTAAATCATTACGCGCGCTCGTCAATTCAGTTCCTAACAAATTCAACATTAAGGTTTGCTCGCGTAACTCGATTTCTGGAATTGGTAAACCACAGATACTGCGGATGTGTCCTTCAAATTGAGAAAGATTTGTCCCTTCAATTGAATAATGACCGGAATTGTGCGGACGTGGCGCCAGTTCATTGATATAAACTTGATCACCTTGCACAAACATTTCGATGCCCAAGACACCACGTAGATTAATTTGATTGGCAATCGTACTCGCAATCTCATGAATTTTTTCATCTAACACCACAGACACAGTAGCCGGAGCGAAAGTCGTTTTCAAGATATGGTTATCATGAATATTTTCAACAGTTGGCCACACACGCACTTCATCATTTCCGTCACGAGTTACCATCACGCTCAACTCGCGATCGAAGCTAATTTTTTTTTCTAAAATCAAAGTTAAATTGATAGGCAGTGTAGCATCCGTCAACAATTTTTCAGCCGTCTGAACATCAGGAATATCCCATTGACCATGTCCGTCATAGCCACCTTCGACTGTCTTTAAAATCGCTGGCGTACCAACTTTTTCAACAGCAGCTAGCAAATCATCCGGACCTGTAACTTCAGCAAAATTTGCGACCGGCAGTCCTTGCGCTTGCAAAAATGTTTTTTCACGTAAACGATTTTTAGTTAAACGCAACAACTCAGTCCCTTGTGGCAAAGCTGCGATCTTCCCTGCTTCATTCAACGTTTGTAAATCCACATTTTCAAATTCATAAGTCAAAACATCAGCGACTTCAGCGAGTTGCAATAACGCTTTTGTATCGTTGTACTCAGCGATAATTTGTTCATCTGAAACCTGTCCAGCAGGTGAATCTGGCGTTGAATCCAAAATGACAACCCGATACCCCATTGTTTTTGCAGCCAACGCGAGCATGCGCCCAAGTTGTCCGCCACCGACAATTCCAATCGTCGCTGGTGGTAGAATCGCGTTAGTCATTCATTTGTTCCTCACTATCTTGCGCTTGTTGTGTTTGTGCACTTCGGAACTGTTCAATCTTAGCCACCAAATCATGATTTGATAAACTGAGGATTTGCACAGCGTAGTAAGCCGCATTCTTGGCCCCTGCCGTTCCAATTGCCAACGTCCCAACAGGAATCCCGGCTGGCATTTGCACAATGCTCAACAGCGAATCCAATCCGTTCAAAGCTTTACTCTGGATTGGCACTCCCAAAACTGGCAAGGTCGTGCTCGCGGCCAACATTCCAGGCAAATGAGCTGCTCCACCTGCCCCGGCGATAATCACACCAATTCCTTGCGAACGCGCGGTTTCAGCAAATTCAGTTAACTCTTTTGGCATCCGATGAGCCGAAATAATTTTCTTTTCGACCTCAATTCCAAATGATTGCAAAATATCAACACTTAACTTCATCGTTGGCCAATCAGAAATTGAACCCATCACAACTGCTACTTTCGTCATTTAACCCCTCCAGGCGTAATTTTATAAATTATAGTTCGGGTTTATCTCATAATTAAACCGTATTTTTTTTATCATGTATATCTTTTCTAAGTATAAAGATAAAATATGCACATTTCTGTTCGGTTTTCCGTACATTTTGTAAAACCAAACCCGAACGTTTCGAAAGTATGAATTTTGTGTGATTTTTGGAAGCGTTTTCGATTAGCTTTTAACACTAAAATTAACTAACAATTAACTAGTTAAATTAACTTTTTACCCACTGAAAACAAATAAAACGTAAAAATAGTTATTAACAAGTCATGTCTTAGATGACGTCCTCTTACTTCATGTAATCAATGACTGTCACGGAAGCGCAAGATTTGTTGGTATTTATAATCATGAACTTTTATACAATGGAAAATTAGACTAAAAAAGATCGATTATCATCCTTCACGGGGCAATAATCGATCCTTTATTTTATACAGAATATGTCAGCTGAATGTGAGCTGATTTCTAATTTTAAAAAAGCGCCAACGGATATATGTCAGCGCTCATATTTAAATCAAATCATCCTAAACCAAATCACGGCGGTCAAACAGCCACCAACCTGCTCCAATTAAAACGATACTGATAGCCAATAGTGCCAACCAAGGCCCCAACTCAATCGCGTTAATAGGAACCTGATGAATCCAGCCAATTGGCGTGCATTTTGTCAACCAATCAGGCAAGTCAAACATTCCCTTGAAATAGTTCACCATAAAGCCAATCCCGGTGTAGGCAAACAGTAACCACATGCCAGATGGCCAGCCACCCACGACTAACCCAGCTAGGCCAATGTACACCGCGATGACAGGAAGATAAGCAATAGCTGTATCAATGTACACCGAATTTGCTAATGGATGTGTCAAGACAGCATTTCCCGTTGCTCCGAGCGCGAGGATTGTGACGGTCCAAACAATGACCGCAGTTGCCAACCCACCCAGCAAATAAGTGAAATAAAGCTTCGTCCGCGACAAAGGTTGTGCCCCAATCAAGTCTAGAGCTCCAGAACGCGCATCCTTATGCTGGCGTTGCATCACAAACATTCCAGCTAAGACCGCCATCAACAAAAACATGATGAGAATAAAGGCGATGAAATTTTTAATCACCATGGCTTGCATGTGCAAAACCTTTTGAACACCCAACGCCTTGACAATGACAGAATTTCCATCAGTTAACAGACTTTGTAAGTCCGGGAAAATTGATCCCATCATCGCACCCATTGCAACACCAACAACTACCCATGTGACAACGGCTGAGGTTTCCAAACGAACAAATAAAGTACCAAACCCGCGCAACGAATGTCCAGCTCGAGCCCGGCCGTAACCAACTCCAAACACACCAGCACCGACATCTCGACGAACATTAATGCTAGCCGCAACCACCACTAACGCAATCGTCAAAACAATGATGATCAAGAGCCCCGTCACGTGATTACCGTAATAAATTTTCATATCTTCAAGCCAGTTAAAAGGCGAATACCAATTAGGAGTGATTCCCTTAACATCGACCATCATTCGCAAAACAAACGCGAATCCAAAGATGGCATATGTCAAAACATTGGCGCTTCTCGCATTGTCGAAAAGCTGGCTCGCAACGAGCGCAATTCCACCAAAGAAGGCCCCAAACAAGACCGTTCCTGCGCTAAACAACAGGTTTCCAGCAAGCGTTGAACCTGATAATCCTGTGACTTGTAAGGTTCCAAATAAGACAACCCATAAGATGAAATTACTCATCGCAAGTTCAATCAAAGTTGCCACCAACGGGGTCTGTTTTGAAACTGCTGAAGAACGAACCAATTCGACTAGTCCAGAATCCTCTGCCGCACGAGTTCCGCGCATTGCCAGTTGAATGTTCATCACGCTGGTAAACACTGCAATGAAGACAGTCAGTGTCACGGACAATAAAATCGAAGTATTATACTGTGAAAGTACTGGCATTTTTCCAAATAAGGCTGCCATTCCTGGTGACTGCATCGTTTTCACTAATGTTTGAATTTGAGCATTTGTCGAATACAAATCAATGTATTTCAAAATACTCTCGACCATAATCATAAAGGTCAAGCCAACCCACAAACCGATTAACCCAAGATCACGCCGAAATCCCGTCCAAGCTAGCCGCCAAAGATTTTTGTGTGTAATCATTTTGCTTCAGCCTCCGTCAACGGTTGCTCATAATAAGCCATGAAAATATCTTCTAAAGTTGGTGCTGAAACGGCTAAGTCAGTAACTTTAGCTTCCGACAAACGTGCTAGCAACGCTGATAAATTATCGCGTTTAACTGTGAAAGTAGCTTCTTCTTCAACTAATTTAAGGTTATCAATTCCTACAAATCCATCGAGCAGTGCTGGATCAGACAAAGTTGCTTTCACATTTAAATTACCTAATTGTTGAAGTTCCGAAAGAGTTCCAGACTGAATGATCTCACCATGGCGAATGATTGCCAGCTTATCAACCATCTTTTCAACTTCTGACAAAATATGTGAGCTCAACAACACTGACTTACCAGCCTTCTTCAGTTCCAAAACTGCATCTTGGAAATTGCGTTCTTGTAACGGATCCAGGCCACTCGTTGGTTCGTCAAAAATATAAAAATCCACATCTGCGCTAAAGGCTGCAATCAGCGCAACCTTTTGCCGATTTCCCTTTGAATAAGTGCGCGCCTTCTTCTTTGGATCCAAGTCAAAACGCTTGATCAATTCGTCAGTTTTTTGAGTGTGTTGGTGCCCACCCATCTTCAACAACAGATCAATCACTTCTCCGCCAGTTAAATTAGGCCAGAGATAGACATCACCAGGAACATAGGCAATGCGCTGGTGCAGGTGCTTAACATCTTTTTCAGCGGATTCGTTAAATAACTTAATTTCACCTTGCGACAATTTTAACAATCCTAAAATCGCCCGAATTGTCGTTGACTTACCAGCTCCATTCGGCCCAATAAAGCCAAAAACTTCGCCCGGTGCAATTGAAAAATTAACGTCTTTTAATGCTTCAAACTTACCAAACTTTTTTGAAACATTCTTAAGCTCTAAAACAGCTTCAGTCATCCTATCATCCTCATTTTTCTTAAGTGGTTCATCATCTATTTTTATTTTGTGCTATTATATTCAGGATAGCAAACGATAGTGAACATTCTTCATGAATTTATTCACTTTTATTCACACAAAACTGAATATAAAACTTTAAATCAAGTAAAAAGCCTATTCTAAGCGGGGAAAAGAGTGAAATGACAAACAAACGAGAACTAAATAAACAACTCACAACGGAGCATATTTTAAAGACTGCCACATATTTATTTAACTTAAATGGCTACGATCAAACGACGACCAAAGAGATTGCCAAGTCCGCTGCGATGTCTCCGGTAACTCTTTATAAGTATTTTCCTAACAAACATGCCATTTTCAAAGCCATCGTCATTCGTGATATTGATAACGAACTGACGCACGCCGAAGCTAACATTGCACAGGCAGACTTCACTGATGCAAAAAATCTTTCTGCATTATTGACTGAACACCATGCGCTTACCACAAATTATTCTGATCAAATGTACTTCGATGTGATGCGTGATTTTGCTGGTGAATTTGGCGACAATGAAGTTAGTGATTTTTATCGCGAACGGACAGATCATTTTTGGCGCCTCTTTATCCAACGATTGCGAACTGCTAAGTTAATCAAGCCAACAATGTCGACCGAAGCCCTGTTGCTCTACATTGATGTGTGGTTATCATATTTCTCAAATCCTGAAAGTCTTAAGAAAACTGCCAATATCTTTGTTGAAATTATTAATCAAATCATTGAACTATTTTTCTTTGGAATGCTCGACCCCAATGATAAAACTCGCACAACGATGAAAAAAAGCATCCTCAAACTTTCAGTAACTGACATAATCTAAAAACGCCTCAAGTAGAACTCAATTTGCTTGGGGCGAATTTATTGAGTGGACCTAACTTGCTTCTTAATGTCCTGATTTCCGTGGAAGGCCCTAAGCACAGTAGCGACCTTCCCTTCAATCATATACAGAAGTAAATATTTATTTACATTGATACGCCTAATCTTAATTTCATCTAAGATCATGAACACTTGGTATAATTCAGCATCAATTTTTAATTGTTCGATCCTAGTTTGAAAATCTAAGAATTGCTTGGCTCCAGCAGTTGGATTTTTAAGCTCATACTCAATATAATCAATAATTTTGTAAATCTCGTTTGCAGCTTTTTTTGTAATCTGCACACTAAAAATATTCCCCATCACTCCCCCCTTAATAAGCACTTATTGCCGCCCCGTCTTAAACTCTTCCAACGTCATCACTTGTTCTTGTCGCACCTCATTGACTCGATCCACCAAAACATTGATAAATTCAGGATCCAACTCATCCAGATTATATTGTGGAACCACTTTTGTCGTTGGTGTAAAAGGCATGCCTCCCTGACGCGTAAATTGCTCAACAAACATATTAATCGCTGCCGTCAATGTAATGCCCATGTTTTCAGCGATTTCATCGGCTTTTTGTTTTGTTGCTGAGTTAACACGAATCGTAAATGATGTCTTTCTAATTACGTTTTCCATGATTTCCCTCCTCACCTGTATGATACCTAAATTATACCATATAGGTTCCGATAATCATATTTAAAAAACGCCTCAAGTAGAATCTGCTTAGGGCGAATTTATTGGACAAATCTAGTGCGTATATTTTTTTAAGAACAACAGGACTGGTGTTGCAACCAACAAACCTAAGAAGCCATCGACGACAAACTCAATTACTGCGTTAAAACCTGCAATACCAGTGAAGAGATACACAATTCCAACGTTATCTGGCAAGCCTGTATATGTTGTGTGCATCAAATTAAACCCGACCCAAGTGATGGTCATCACGAAGAATGTATTCGTGATCGCTGCCAAGGCTCCCAACCCAAACAGACTCACAGCCTTTGAACCAGTTCCGCGATTTTGCACAAACTTCATATACACCATACCAACAATTACTCCAATTAAGATCCGTGGAACGATCGCAGTCACTGGATTACGAAACATCAAGGCACCTAAACTAACCGGTGCTGTCCATGCATTATAAAGTGAATAACATCCCATAATAAGCCCAAGAAGTCCACCAATTCGCGGTCCTAAAACCATTGCGCCAAGTGCGATTGTGAACGGAATGATCGTCACGTTGACAACTGGATTAATCGGGATAAAGCCCAGCCAAGGGACAAAACATTGTAGTAAAATAATTGCGATAAACATTGCCGTCAAGACTAGTCGGCGGGTTGAATTTGTCTTCGTCATTTTGATGCTCCTTTTTGATCAAGCGAAGTTAGGTCAAAAGTTGTTCCTAAAATTTTTATGCACGTTTTTTTGCTAGCCATTTTTCTAGACGATCCATCGCAATTTCCAAAACATCATCCGAAGCTGCATAAGATACGCGAACATAGTCAGCCGTACTATCCGAAAATGAAATTCCTGGGGTAATTCCAACGCCACCTTCAGTCGCCAACTCCCACGCAAATTTCAGTCCGTCATCTCCTGAATCAAAATCAGCTGGAATCTTAGCAAAGATATAAAATGCTCCTTGCGGCTTCACGAGTTCAAAGCCAAATTCGGTCATCTTCTTGGCAACGAAATCACGACGCCGTTTGTAAATATCACGCATTTTGTCTGACGCATTTTTGGCCAAGGTCAATGCAGCCGTCGCCCCGTCTTGTGTAATCTTTGGCAATGAGAACGTAATTGTATCATGCACCTTAGCAGCCTGTTCAATAAACGCTGTCGTTCCCATGATAAAGCCGATCCGATAACCAGTCATCGCGTGCGACTTTGACAAACCAGTAATCAAGATTGTTTGTTCTGGCAATAGGTTAACCATCGAAATGTGCTCTTCGTCATAAGTCAACTCAGCATAAATTTCATCCGAGATTACCCACAACTTAAATTCCTTGAAAACTTCAACCAGCGCTTCTAGTTCTGCACGTGAATACGTCACACCAGTTGGATTACTTGGATAATTAAACAGAATAGCTTTAACCGGCACCTTTGAATTTTGCAAGGCTTCTGTCAACGACTCAGGGGTTAACTTGAAATTTGTCTTGCTTGTGTCAACCTTCACCAAAGTTCCGTGAACCAAGTCAATCCCTGCGAAATAAGGAGGATACGCTGGCTCAGGGATGACAATTCCGTCACCAATGTTGAGCAACGTTTGGAACGTGTCATAAATTGCTTCAGATACACCAGACGTGACCAGTACATTTTCAATGCCTGCGTAATTCATCCCAAACTTTTCATTATAATAATCTACAGCCGCTTGCCGTAAAGCCGGTTCACCTTCAGCCACGCTATAATGAGAATTGTTATCTTCCACACTGTTGATAATCGCATTCTTCACTGCATCATCCACGTTAAAACCGGGTTCCCCAAAAGTTAGCCGAACAATTCCTTCGATATTTGACACCGAATTTTGGAAAGTTGTCAGGCCATCCACGGCCATATTTGTCACACTTGGGTTCAGCGGTTGAACGAAATCGTTTTTCATCTTTACAATCCTCATAAATTTCTCAACATTTTTTTCAATATCTATATTAAAATTAGTTATAGTTAATGTTCTGTTTTTGTAATTTTCTATATTATGATTAAAAACATGATTAATTGTTACATAAACAACGCATTAAGTTAAATTATATCAATTATACAGCAGAAATGTCTTAAGTCGAGGTTAAGAAAATGGAAAATTTCAAAGAAAAAGCCATCCCAACTGATTTACCAGCATGGGATTGGGCAACAGCTCTATCAGTTCCAATTGTCGAATCCAACGATCCACTAGTTCCACTAAGCTTTATTGACAAAGTTTTGATCAAGCCGGACTATTTTATTCAAGGTCTTTCTGGTGCTCTTCCTGAAATTTATGCGCGCCGTTCATTGCAAAAAAAGCTGTACGAAGCCACTCTTCTTTTGCCAGAAAATTATAAATTTGTTGTTTTTGATGCTTGGCGTTCAGTTTCGACCCAAGCAGCGCTCTTTCATTCACTCAACCGTACAATTGCTGATGAACATCCCGATTGGACAGACGAGCAAATTCGCAAATTGACTTTGCAAACTGTGGCGCTTCCTTCGCGTGATGAAAACGCTCCATCTCCACATAATACTGGTGGCTCAATTGATTTAACAATTGTTGACGAAACTGGTTTGCTTTTGGATATGCAATCGCCATTTGACGATATAACAACAAATGCTGAATCAGACTTTTTAGAAGGCCGGGATGATTTGACCGAGAAACAAATAATTGCTCGTGATAATCGCCGTCTTCTCTACAATATCATGCGCGCAGTCGGATTCACGAACTATTCAAATGAATGGTGGCACTTTGATTATGGAAATCAAAACTGGGCATCTTGTTCAGGTGCTGACAATGCAATCTATGGTGCCACGAAGCCTCAATTCCAGTGGGCAACGATTCTAGACTAACTCACTGTTTTGTTATGCAACATCTTTTGAAGTTGATCATCTTCGCTAAAGATTCGGCAAGGACTGGTCATCCGACGACAGAATCGCTTCGCTGATCATAAAAACCTTTGTCATTTTAGTAAAAGCATGGTGGCTTGAAATGATGATAGTAGGTGATCAAGCGAGGTAGCGGCACCAATTCGACTAAATTTTGGTTTACCAAAATTAAAAGTCGAATGGGACCGTGTCGCCACTTACTATCATTATTGAAAAGCCACCACGCAAGTGAGAAATGACCAAGGTGTTGCATAAACAGCACTACAAATCAGACTAGCATGCCCATATTACCGAATTTCATTAACTTGATAATTTTCTTTACCCAGCGTCGCAAGCCATGCAATGTAGGTTGTGCACCAATGATGAGCAACGTTAGGCCCTGTTTTTGCAAGGTACGGCAAGGTGCGGCTACCTTCGTGAAACTTTTGTGCGATGGCGTCGTTTTGCGGGTGTTTAACAAGCCAACCAAACCATTCAGCCGGATTATTTTCAGCCAAGTAACTGGCAAACTCTTGCAGATACATCGCTACTGAAACCTTAACGTTCTCAGTTTTGACACCGTTATTGACTTCCATGTCGTAAATATGATTAAAATCATGGGCAGTCTTACACATGCTAAACATGTCGTTGTTCATATTTTTAATGGCGGTTTTATCAACTTGCTCAGCTGTTTCAAAATCATGCAGCCAGTTTTGAATTGTTTCGCAATCGTACATTTGGCACGCATCATCATCTAGACTTTGTTGGAAATGATTCAGCAAAGTCTTTTTCATTTTCTCATAATTACCATCAGAAGCATTAAACGTATACTCTTGCCCGATGTGACTGTAACCCCATTTAATCAATGGCGTAGTTGGAACAAAATCATATGTATTGATTACGTTATAGATGTTGTGATAATTGCTCAAATCGCGATTTGGAAAATACTTTGCGAAGTCACGCTTATAAAATCCCTGAGTTGGGGCAAGCGCGTACACTTGAACGTCATTGATTTTCATCGCAGTCTTGGCAATTATGCCACCTGGCTCAAAAATCGTTCCAGTTGGTTGCATAACGTCATTATCAAACATGAATCCCAGACACTCAGCTGTCCCGCCACCACGACTATGACCAGTCACTAAAATCCGATTTTGAGCCTGTGCGTCAATCTTTAACTCGCCATCAATCAAATCGTTACTATATTTCTCACAATACTTAACGAATTCAGCATGGACATTCTTGGCTAGCCCATAAAGGTTATTTTCCCAAACAGCATGCGTCGGCCCATCGCTGCCATCACCCTTATTAAAGCGAAAATTACCATTCCATTCGCAACTATTTGGAGTTCCACGCAAAAGAATGGCAAACGCGTTGGCAGCATAAAATCCATCAGCATTTAGCAATTTTTTATGCGCAATCGTAAAGGCTAGATTGGTTGGTGAATCAACCTGTTGCCGATTACTGCCATCTGCTAATTCGTAATTATAATTTTCCACACCAACGTATCCGAGACGCTGCAAATCTTCAGTCGCATAACCTTCGACCATGTCACTATCTGCACTATCTGAATAAGTTGACTGGCATAAAACTGCGGCTGTATGGGCAATCTGCACATTAAAAGTACGCAACTCATTTTCGAGATTTTCAAAATCTGCCAATGTCGCTGTCGCTATAAATGATCCGTTGTTTTTTTTCAATGTCGAACTTATGTACTTCTTTTCAGGTTTCACGCGTAATCTAATGTAATCTTCCATGATTTTCTCCTTATCTTCTATTGTTTCACAAAAATAATAAAAAAGCCGGTTTAAATTACGGCTTTTTTGTGAATTATGATTGCTGTTTAGGTGCCGTTGCCCACTCGTAATTAATCGAATCAATTAATGACTCTTTAACAGTGAAATTATCATTAATCTTCAACCAAGGTACCTGATTCGCATTTGCTGGAATTGTTGAATTTTTGGGTTGCATTCCAACAATAAAAGTCAACGCTCTAATATCATTTTTTTCAATTTTTGTAACACTATTTTTAATCTCAAAGAGTTTACTTTCACCACCTTTAACTGGATTCCAATATGAAAAATCATCTTCCATAGGTGAACCATTCACTTTCTTGTTAATTGCTACATCATCCATAACCTCTTCGAAATTATTAGTATGTGAGTTATATAGGTACGGTTTAGTAGATTCATTTGTACGTCCAATTACTGCAATCCAAATCGTACTATCAGTATTATTATTATGAATATCTAATTTTTTCCACTTATCAACAGCCGTTTCACTAGAAAAGACAAACTGATATGAGGCCTTATACTGGTAGTCCGACTTAAAATTCGGTTTCCAATTCTCAAATGAATTCAACCCACGTCCAGTAGTCGCTTTATCTTCTATAATTTCAGTTTTATACGTATCATTTCCAAAATTATATGCTCCGTCCTCATCAAGTACGCTATTATTATTTGTTTCTGAATGATTGGCCCTAGCAAGTTTCTGATTTAACATCAATACAGAAACTGAAATCAACAATAATACTGCTCCAAATCCAACAACTCTTTTTGCAAATTTAATATTCATTCTTATTTCCTTTACTTTGACACTGTTGTAATTTTACAAGTGAAGTTATTTTTTACAACATCATAGTCAATATGCCCATTACGAACAAACATGAAAACTGGTTTAGTACCGTTAATATCAAATGATTTACGTACATCATCAAGATCATATTCAAGAGTCACATGATTGCTTATAGGGCTATTATACTTTGAAGAAAAACAATATGACCAAAAATTTTCCTCATATCCTGAATCATAATTACTTTTAACAATATAAGTATAATTTTTAGTAGCATGCTCAAATCCAGCGTTACACTGAAATGGAGGAATTGAACCACTCATGATTGAAAAATCCACATTTTCAGCTTTTACAGTTACATCAAAAATTATTTTTTTCATGTTACTTGTAATTGTTTTAGTGTCCTTAGCAATAAAATAATCTCTAAATCCTGGATCGGGTATATTATGACATTCAAACGGAACTATCACTGTCTTAGTTGTATCAGCTTTAACAGCTCCTACACTCGAAAACAACGGGGTGATTATAAAAATAGCGGCAATCGTACTCTTTAGTATTTTATACATTCTAATTTCCATATCCTTTATAAGTCTAATTTGTAATAAATTCAACTTTATATTTACTATCAACCTTCACGTAATCGATCCAAGCAATATAATTTGAACAAAGATGGTGAGCAACGTTAGGCCCATCTTTACCAACAATAGGTAAGTATTCACCTAAATTATAAAAATCATTTGCTGGGATGGTTTGTATATTTTTATTTAATGCATCAAACCAATCTTCGCACTTATCTCCAGCCAAACGATTCCCAAGTTGTTGCAAATACATTGCAAGTGAAATACTCTCATACCTAGAAGTATTTCCATACGAAACCAACATTCGTACTTTTGTATTGAAATCACTTTCATTAGGACTGATTTGTAGCATTCTTCCTAACATTTTGATAATTGCTTGTTTGTTAAGATTATCTACTTCATTGAATGGTTTAAATATATTACTGATACTTGCTTGTTCGTATATTTTTACTAACCCGCCATTTTTAATTGCTCTAAAATCATTTATCAACGAATTTTGTACAGAAACATAATTTCCATCATTTAAAATAAATTCATATTTTTTCCCAATATGACTATAACCCCAGCCGGACATTGGTGTTGTAGGTACAAAGTCATACGGGTTAATAATATCAAATATGTTATAGTAATCACTTAAATTTTGTCCTGAAAATTTATTTGCTAATTTCTTAAACTCATCTTTATAAAATCCTTGTGTCGGTGCAATTGCATATACTTGCAATTCGTCGGTTTTAAAAGCTTGGCTTGTAAAATATTTTCCGATTTGAAAAACCGTACCTAATGGCTTCAAAATATCATTATCAAACATAAATCCTAAACACTCGGCTGTCCCTCCACCACGACTATGCCCCGCAACTAAAATTCTATTGTCAGGCTTTTGTTCAATTTTCGTTTCTCCACTACAACTTTCCGAATTTGTATATTGCATACAATAACCTTTAAATTGTTCATGAACTTCATTAGCTAGATGATAAATATTGTCCTCCCAAACAAAATTGGTTGGATTATTAACATCTTTTCCTTTTTCAAATTGGAAATCACCATTCCATTCTTTACTAGTGGGTGTTCCACGTAAGATAATAATAAATGCATTTCCAGCGTAAGCATTACCATTTTTAGGAAGCTTCTTATGCGCAATTGTGAAAGCGATATTGGTTGCTGAATTAACCTTATCTGCATTACTTCGATCTGGTAGTTCATAATTATAATTTTCAATGCCAATGTATCCAAGCTTAATCAAGTCATCCGTAGTCCATCCTTCTGCAGTATCACTATTATTGCTTCGAGAATATGTAGCTTGACTTAAAACCGCTGCACTGTATGCTGTATCATCATTAAAAGTTTTCGACCCATTTATTAAATCCTCAAAGTCGCTAAAGCCTTTTGAACGAACTGCAATCTCTGTATTATGATTAAAATTATTCGATTGTTCTGTACTCAGAAACATTTTCTCTGGACGTACACTTAAAGAGTTTGCAAGATCATCCGCACAAACACCATTAACCCCCATAAAAACCTGAGTCAATAAAATACATACAACTAACTTAATCGTTCTTTTACCCATATTACTTCCTTTCTTGCTACCCTTGATAGCATAAACATAAGTATCAACACAGAATCACCCAAAATACAATGAACTTTCTAAGAAGAGATTATGACTTGCCCCGAACTCTTGATATGGTTGCATTTAAGCGTTATTACTTTTAATAAGTTATCTTATTATTTTGAATTTATTACCAAAATACCACTTCTCAAAATCATAAAATCCATCTTTTTACAGTAAATCATGATTTTGAAAATCATTTTAGACACCAAAAAACCGCCCTGGTCTCCCAAAACGGTTTTTAACTATGTGCTCGAACAACTATCATTAGCGATCAGTTCGATGCTTGATCTCCATGTAACGGCGATACCACAAATCAACGTATGCGTCTGAAAATGGTCCCTTTTTATTTTTGATCCAATCCACGAGAATTTTGACGTGCTCACTCAAGATGAAATCTACATCTTCAGGATAATGCCATTTTTCGCTATGAGCTTGGTATTCGTCCGCATCAAGTAACCGCTTCTCACCATCCGGATAAACCTTAACATCCAAATCGTAATCAATGTACTTCAACGCTTCTTTATCTAAAACAAATGGGGTCGCCAAATTACAATAATAAGACACACCATTATCACGGATCATCGCGACGATGTTAAACCAGTATTTCCGATGAAAAAAAACAATTGCCGGCTCACGAGTAACCCAGCGCCGTCCGTCATCTTCAATCACAACTGTGTGATCGTTGATACCAATAATTTCATTTTCACTGGTTTTTAGAACCATCGTTTCACGCCAAGTTCGGTGGAGACTACCATCGTGTTTGTAGCTTTTGATCGTTATATAGTCACCCTCACGAGGTAAACGACTATCTTGCATAACTTTCCTTCTTCTCGGCCCACGCCACGAACTTTTCTCTAAAATTATACCATGATTTTTGTCGTTTGAATTATAAGGTTTTAAACTTTCTTTCTGCCCACCAACGCGTTGGGTAAAAAATCATCCGCAAAATCTGCCAACGTTCTGACAAATGTGCAGCCAACATTGAAATCAGCCATGTTGCAACCAAAATGATAATCAACAAAGCAACGTAATTTGTTAGCCCGACTTTCATTAAGAGCGTTCGTAAAATTGATGTCACCGGCGAATGAACCAAATAGATTACCAATGACCATTGCCCAGCCTTGATAAAATACTGATAACCTCTGCTAGTCTTTGCGTGCTGATACAAATAAATCACTCCATACAAACTAGCCAGCTTTGAAACAAAATTCAATTTACTAAACATATTCGTTTCAAACCATTGACCACCCAGATGCATTTGCCAAACAAAGCTAACAATCAACAAGATGACACTTAAGCCAAATAAAATTCGACTGTCTAGCAAACTAGGAACTTGTTTGAAGACATACCCGAGATAAAAACTGAGCGTCCACATCAATACCAACCTAGGCACCCACGGCATTGCGACAAACAAGCTTATTCCAAACAAAATTGTATAAACCAACAGTTGTATTTTCCAGTTCAGGCGCAATAAATCCAACGCACCCACCAGCACAAAAATCAAAAATAGAATCTCTAGAAACCACAGATAACCAATTGGATCCCAAAACATCAGTAATAGATTTGTCCACGAAATCATGTCGTGCACATTGCCACCACCAAAATGTTGCAACGTGACGTAAATCACAGCAAAAATTACATATGGCACCAACAAATTGATGCCTTTATTCATAATCCGCTGGCGATACTGTTTTCCACTTGCGACAGGTTTATACAAATAGCCAGATAGAGCAAAAAAGACTGGCATGACAAACGTAAAGAGTAATCCCATTGCCAGATGAGTAAATCCATTGTATTGTGCAAAGCTCCCCGTTTTATACATCCCCTCAATCACATGGACAATAACGACAAATAAAATTGTCACCCCTTTGGCAAAATCCAGCCATTCAATGCGTTTCATGGTTTTCTCCTGTTGCTACTTTAAGCCATCCTTTTGGGCCTTGCGTAACTTATCATATTGTTCTTTATAACTTTGTTCAATTTTTGAATTACCCTTAGGTTGCCAATATTCCGTGCCAACCAACCGATCCGGCAAATATTGTTGCGCAATCCAATCACCTTGGAATTCGTGCGGATAAATATAGCCGACGCCATTCCCTAGCTTTTCAGCTCCAGAGTAATGCGAATCTTTAAGATGTGCTGGAACATCACCATTTCCACCTTTACGAACATCTGCAAGTGCTTGATCAATGGCTGTGTACGCAGAATTTGACTTTGGTGACAACGCCAACTCGATAACAGCATTGGCAATCGGAATCCGTGCTTCCGGAAAGCCAAGTTGTTCAGCCGCCTGAATAGCTGTAATCGCACGGGCCGCTGCTGCAGGATTGGCCATTCCAATATCTTCATACGCAATCACACGCAACCGCCGCGCAATAATTGGCAAGTCGCCAGCTTCAATCAAACGCGCAACATAATGCAAAGCCGCATCAACATCGCTACCACGAATTGATTTTTGCAATGCTGAGATGACATTATAATGGCCATCACCGTCTTTATCCGCCGTCAATGCTTTGCGCTGAATGCTTTCTTCAACAATTGGCAAATCAATGTGAATCACGCCATCAGCATTTGGCTCCGTCGACTTAACTGCTAACTCTAACCCGTTCAATGCAGCTCGCAGATCACCATTTGTCGCATACACCAATTGATTGCGAGCATCTGCATCTAGCTGAACATTATATTCTCCCAATCCACGTTCCTGATCGGTCAAAGCGCGATCAATAGCAACCAGCATATCATCTTCATTTAATTGCTTGACTTCAAAGATTTGGGCCCGCGAACGAATGGCTGGATTAATTGATAAATACGGATTTTCGGTCGTGGCACCAATCAACACAATTTGACCACTTTCCAAATGAGGCAACAAAAAATCCTGCTTAGTCTTATCAAGGCGGTGTATTTCGTCCAATAACAATACAACGGTGCCGGACATCTTTGCTTCGTCTGCCACAATTTGTAAATCTTTTTTACTATCTGTCGCAGCATTCAACATGCGAAATGCGTACTTAGTCGAACCAGCAATCGCGCTCGCAATACTAGTTTTCCCAGTTCCCGGGGGGCCATACAAAATCATTGATGACAGCATCTTAGCCTTCACCATTCGATTAATAATTTTACCTTCGCCAACTAGATGCTGCTGCCCGACAACTTCTTCAATGTTACGGGGGCGCATCCGAAATGCCAGTGGTTGTTGTGCCATCGTCTGATTCTCCTTTACTTTGTTTATGTTTTTTATGAATGTGGTTTAATTTGCTGAATTGTGCTTGATTATTAAACACTTTAGTCATTTTTAATTTGCGTGGTGGCTTTCGATAAAATGACCAAGGAGTGTTACCCTTCGTTTGATCAGCGGAGCGATTCTGTCGTCGGATGACCAGCCCTTGCCGAATCAAGGCGAAAGCTTTTTCACGCGCGCTTTAGTGCCGTGAAATTGGCAAATTATTTTGCCATTCGCCGTGACTCGTGCAGGGCCATCCGAAACGTAAAGAATCTTTAGCGAAGCTGATCATTAAACAGCATAAGTTAATTATAGTATAAAAGGCTCAGACAGATTGCCTCAGCCTTCCAAATATTCTAAAATCACGTTTTAATTTTGTGTTTCACACAAAACCAGTCATCCATGCTCTGTTATTACATGCCGATCAACGTTGCCAAGCCACTCACGAACACAAACGCAACGTAAGTACCAAACAACCAGTGTAAAGCATTAAATAACTTGGGAAATGGACGTAAAACAGAATGCCCTGTCAGGTAAATTCCAGTTGGGACCCCAAAGACTAAGACTAGCGCAAAGCCAATCATTGCAACTGAATTCGATTGAGTAAACGTATTAATAAAAGCTACCATTATAATTTCGCCTCCAATTTCACATCAGGATACTTATCCGCAAACCAGCGTTCCGCAAACATATTTTCAAACAAGAAGACCGGATTTTCCGCACGATCACGCACCAACAAATTCCGGGATGAAGCCATCCGTGGATCCAGCTGTTCTTCGCTAATCCACCGCGCAATCTTTGGCCCCATTGGTTCAAGCACAACTTCACTGTTATACTCATTTTCCATCCGGAACTGGAACACTTCAAACTGCAACTGTCCCACGGCTCCGAGAATATAATCTCCAGAATCCCACGCCGTATACATTTGAATCGTTCCCTCTTGCACCAGCTGTGTCACACCTTTATGGAACGACTTTTGCTTCAAGACGTTTTTGGCCCGCACATGCATAAATAATTCAGGCGTAAACGTTGGCAACTCTTCAAACTCAACTTTTTTCTTACCAGCATAAATGGTATCGCCAATCTGGAAATTACCAGTGTCATAGACTCCGATAATGTCACCTGGCACGGCGTTTTCGACATTTTCACGCGAATCAGCCATGAATTGCGTCACATTTGACAGACGAATTTTTTTGCCAGTCCGGTTCAACGTGACATCCATTCCTCGTTCGAATTCGCCAGAGACAATCCGGACAAACGCAATTCGATCACGATGATTGGGATTCATATTGGCTTGAATCTTAAAGACAAATGCTGAAAACTCTGGATTTTCTGGCTCAACCTCAATTTCATCAACCGTCTTCTTTGCTGAAGGTGCAGGAGCATATTTCAAATATGTCTGCAAGAAAGTCTCAAGACCAAACCCTGCTAGGGCTGAACCGAAGAACACAGGAGTAAGCTCTCCCTTGAGCACCTTGTCTTCGCTAAACTGATTTCCAGCATCGCGAATTAATTCAACTTCATCCCGCGCCTCAGTCCAAACGCCATTGTCTTGCAACTCATTTGCCTCAGCTAAATCATTTCCAGTTTCATTCAAAGCTAGGAAGCGACCTTCTGGAGTCTTAGGCCGATAAACTTCGACGTTATTGTGGTACAAGTCAAACAATCCAGCCAAAACCTGTCCTGAACCAATTGGCCAGTTCATTGGGTATGCGCCAATTCCAAGCGTTGATTCCAACTCATCCACCAAATCCATGGCTGGACGTCCATCACGATCTAACTTATTGAAAAATGTAAAGATTGGAATATGCCGTTCTTTAACAATTTCAAACAGCTTCTTTGTCTGTGGCTCGATTCCCTTTGCAGAATCAACGACCATGATAACCGAATCCACGGCCATCAGTGTACGGTATGTGTCTTCCGAAAAATCTTCGTGGCCAGGAGTATCCAAAATATTAATGCGCTTTCCATCAAAATCGAACTGCAAAACAGATGACGTCACAGAGATGCCACGCTTTTGTTCGATTTCCATCCAGTCAGACTTGGCAAAGTTTCCTTGCCGCCCTTTCACCGTTCCCGCTGACCGTACAACGCCACCTAGAAGCAACATCTGCTCCGTAATAGTCGTTTTTCCCGCATCAGGGTGAGAGATGATGGCAAATGTCCGCCGGGTCTTAATTTGTTCTTCTAAATTTGCCATAATGTTACTTTCTTTTTATGAGTTTACGAATTCTTAATTATCTTTACGTTAAGTTTAACAAATTTCTTATCTCTTTATATCACATCTATGTAACAAAATAAAGCTAATTTACTTAATAAGAATGTTATTTTGGCCCCATTTGAAGACTAAAAATGAGAAGGATTTTGAAATCGAGGAATAAAATAACACTCTGTTACTTTCGGAAATATTCATTTCTTCACAAAGCCTATCAGAACGGGATTTTTGGTTTTCTAGCAAATGAAACTGATTTTTTAGATGATTTGATGAAAAAAATCATTTTTTGTAATTACATTGTAATATTGGCCGCAAAAAAACGACCAAATCGTCTAATTTGATCGTTAATTCATGGAATATTCAAAATTTTTAAGCAGTTACCCAATTAAATTTAGTTCTAAAATAATCGCCACTAGCAGAATAATGTTACGTGCATAAACAGTTAGCATCAATTTTTTACCATCATTTGCAAATGCTCGCGGTACAAATAATGCGCTGATGAATTCTGCGAGGACTTGTGCAACTACGACTAAACTCACAATTACTTTACGTCTGGTTTCGTCTGGGCCGAGATCCAAATAAAAGAAAACTAGCGCAATCAACAATACTGTTCCAATTGGGGCAATCCACCATTTTAATACTTTTTGCTTTTGTTTAATTGCATCCGTCAACGATTTGTGCGCCAACCATGTTTCATACGAATAGATGACAAAGAACATGACAGTTGTAAGGCCAATGATTAATAATTGCATGATTATTCCCTTCCCTGTCAACTAAGTTTTAAATAGCAACTCTAGACTACCCAAACTTGCGCAATGACCGCAACAACAACTCAACGAATCCATCATTGTCCATGCTAGTCAACAACGTCACATTCGCCGCCAAGTCATCATTAACGGTCATGTGCCCACGTTGAGGCCCATCTTCCAAGTCAATCGAAACATTTGCCAGATAGCCTTTAAACAATTCTGGCTTGATCAGATATGCCTGAACTTCTGGATCGTTTAGGACAACTGTTGCACCAAAATCTCCATAATGCTTCATCAATCTTGCAGCCACATCACTAACCGGATTGCCTAATGACGCCATTTTTGTCACTGTCGAATTCGAAATCACACCTTGCTCAGTCAGATCACGCGTAATTAATGTGACCTTCACACCGGAATTAACTACAATTTCTGCGGCTTCTGGATCAATCGAGAAATTATACTCAACTCCAGGCCGGCGATTCCACGCATCAATTCCGCCACCCATCACAACAATTTCTGCAATCTTATCATGAACTTCCGGATGCTGTTGCAACAAAAGCGCCGTGTTTGTCAATGGACCTGATACAGCAATCGTCACCGGTTCCACACTTGTGCTCAACACTTGGGCCATCAATGACAGACCTGTAAACGAGCTCGCCTCAAAGTTTGGCGATGGAAAATCAGCGCCATCTAATCCAGTTGTCGTTCGCCAATTGTCAGCCAAAACAAGTGGTTCTACTAATGGCTTGCTAGCTCCTTGCGCCACTGGAATATCTTTGCACCCCAACAATGTCAAAGCTTTTAAAGCATTGTTCAAAACGTTTTTTGGCGTTTGATAAGCAACCGTCGTCACAACTGCTGCTAATTTGAGCTCTTCTCGATTCGCAATTGCCAACATTAATCCAAAGAAATCTTCGTGTCCCGGATCAATATCCATTATGATTTTTTTCATTATTCCGCGTGGCCCTCAAAATTCAAATGCAAGCTATCAGGCCTGAACTCCATAAATTCAATATTATTTCCATCGGCATCAACAATCCAAGCAGTCTTAGAATTACACTTGGCAATCCCAGCATGGTCAATTGGATTCTTGCCAGCATGTGCATCATCTGGACCATCGTAAACTAAAATACCCTTTGCGTTGAGTTGCGTAATCGTTGAATCAAGATCCTCAACTTCTAGTGCGATGTGGAAAAAACTTTGATCCTCATGCAATTTAACATCAGTTGCCTGACCAGTATTTGGATCTGGAAATAACTCAATAAACTGACGAGGAGCAATCTCAATGTATTGAATCCAAATGCTACCATCTTCATTTAGCAAGTTAAACGCTTCTTTCCCGCCAAGCTTTCCACAATAAAAATCCAGCGCGCGATCAAGATCCTTCACCCAAAAACCGGCGTGACTAATTCCCTTTATTAATGACATCGTTTTGTCCATCCTTTAGTTAAAATATTCCAATATTGACTATTAATAATTTAAAAATGTTTAGTAAAAGTCGTTTGATATTTTGATTGAATCAATCAACCCAAAATATTGTCTGAGCTAAAATACACTACTGAATTATCTTAACCGTCTTTGAAAGCGATAACAAGTAGTGTCACCTTATCTTCATGGTTTGTTGTTACTTTATTCACAATCGTTGGAAAAATTGAATTCAGTAAAAAAAGCGCCAAAAAATTCGACGCTCAGCAAAAAAATTTAGCTCGCAGAAAAACCGGTCCTACATGCTCTTTATTTTCCCCATCCACCACTCGTATAGGCTTCTTCAAGCGATGTTTTATTTAACAAACTCATCGCCATCACTTTTTTAATATTGTTGTCATCATATTGATCAACGTTACTAAACTTACTCTTCAACTCAGCCCGCGCAGCCGCAACATCCGCAGTAGAGAAATCATATGCGCTAGCCAAGTCGCCATTTGCAATCGCAGAGCTTGATGAAGAAGCATCGCCCCATACAGCTGACGAACTTGACTTAGATGCAGAAGCGCTAGTAACGCTACTACTTCCACTGACTTCACCATTGGCCGCACTTTTGGCACTCTTGGCATCTGCTTTTTGATCACTCTTTTTTGCTTCCAAATCAGGTAGCATTTCTTTAATCTTCTTGTTGATTCTCGCTAATCCACCATCAACCTTTAGTGCCGCGTTGTATTGATTTACAGCCGTTTCATAATCTTTATCCTGAACCGCTTTGTCTCCAGCCACCAATAAATTCAATTGTTGCAACGCTGTTCGTGATTCAACAGATGGCTTTTTGTTTTGCACCTTTTGATAATACTTCTTGGCCATCAGCCAGTCACCTTGATCAACGGCCTGACGTGCAGCTTTAACGTTTTCTTCTGCTGACCTGTTATTTGTAATGTATGTGAACCCACCAAAAAGCGCGCCACCAACCACAATCAAAGCAAGTATGCTTAAAATAATCTTCTTCATCTATCAAACCCCTCAGTTCTTAATTCATTCTATGATTATACCGTAGTTTAGATTTAATTTGGATAAAAATACTATTACAATTCTGCTGAAATTTGCTCCAACCACGCTGGTAAAGTCTCACTCAATTGTTGGAATGTTAAATCAAAACGATGCGTATACCAAGGATCAGGAATTTCTTCTCCGGCTCGGTCAGGCAAAATGTCATACATCAGATTAATTTTTTTTGCGTCCTCAGGTTTCGGTGCTTTTCTTTTCAAAGACCAGACATTTCCTTGATCCATCGTCAAAATATAATCAGCCCAAGCAAAATCAGCCGTCTTAATTTGACGCGCCCGAATCCAGTCAAATGGAATATCATGTGCTTGTAAAACATTTTGTGTTCCTTGATGCGGATGATTGCCAGTTTCTTCATTTGAAGTTCCGGCTGAATCAATTTCTATTTTATGCTCTAATCCTGCTTCTTTGACCATCTTTGTAAACATTGCTTCGGCCATCGTTGAACGCGCGATATTGCCCAAACAAACAAATAAAACATGCTTCATCTTGTCTTCCTTTCGTTCATACATATCATTTTATCTATTATACAGGTATTTTAAAGACATTTTATGTAATGTGTAATGCTAGCAATGTAACAGCTTGTTTTTTTTACTTGCGTGGTGGCTTTTCAAGTTCGAAGCAGAGCAAACAAAGTGCAATATTATTTGATTTAGCCGTCAAAAAAACTCTCGCTGGTTAGACGAGAGCTCATTTGATTTTAAGGAGTAGGTTTATTGATTATGAATAAGTGTGCTGATTGGTTTATCATCCCTTTCAACATAAATAATCATAACGCCGCAACCTTAATCTAGTTTTAAAATTACCCTAAACGAACCTTAAATTATTTTTTTAACTCAATATACTTGCCAAGACGGTCAACTGCTTCTTGCAAATTTTCCAATGAAGCAGCATATGACAAACGGACGTATCCTTCTCCACCGGCGCCAAACATTGAACCTGGCACAATTCCCAATTGAACCGTGTCTGCAACGTCATAGATGAATTCGACATCGTTTTGGTTCAAAAAATCAGGAATCTTAACGAACATATAGAATGCTCCACCAGGTGTTGGCGCGTCAAACCCAAGACCCTTCAAGCCTTTAATTAGCAAATCACGGCGTTCCTTGTAAATATCGCGCATTTCAATTGCATCTTGTTGACCATTTTTCAAAGCTTCCTCGGCTGCTGCCATCATTGGACCTGGAGCAGTAGTTACCAAAAATTGGTGCATCTTTCCAACATGGCGCATCAACGCTGCCGGACCAGCAACATAACCCAAACGGTAACCAGTCATGGCGTGTGACTTTGACAAACCTGAAATCAAAATTGTTTGTTCTGGTAGAATTTCAGCAATTGATTGGTGCTCGCCATCATAAACTAGTTCAGCATAAATCTCATCTGAAATGACCAGTAACTCATGCTTGCGTAGAACTTCGGCGATTTCTTTCACCTGTGCAGCTGTATATGTCACACCGGTTGGATTGCTTGGATAGTTAAACAAAACACCCTTGGCATCTGGACGTTCAACAAGAGTTGCCTCTAACATTGCAGGCGTCAAGATAAAGTCTGGGGCCGTATTGATACCGATGACTTCAACACCCATCGCTTGGGCAATCGCTTCATACATTGGAAATGTCGGCGTTGGAATGATAATCTTTTCACCAGGGTTAAACAAACCATTCAAAGTTGCATAAATTGCTTCAGAGGCTCCTACTGTCACGAGTACTTCGGATTGCACATCATAATCCAAGTTAAACCTACGCTTGAGGTAATTAGAAATCTCAGCGCGCAATGATAAATGTCCCCATGCTTGAGCGTAATGCGAATCATCATTGTCAATCGCCTTTTTAGCTGCTTCCTTGATATGCTCTGGAACAGCAAAATCAGGTTCTCCCAAGGTCAACTTTAAGATTCCTGGAATCGTTGAAAATTTCGCATCAACCTCGCGAATTGGTGATGGCAAAATAGTTGCTAATTGGTTGTTTTTCATTGTTGCAAGTGCTGCACTGACTTGTGGCATAGTTAATTCCTCAATTCTAAGTTTAATCTTATTTGATTATAGCAAATTTAATCGATAACGCGGTGAGGTTAGTTGTGAGAAGATTGGTCATTTTTCACTTGCGTGGTGGCTTTTCAATAATGATAGTAAGTGGCGACACGGTCCCATTCAACTTTTAATTTCGCTGAACCGAAATTTAGTCGAATTGGTGCCGCTACCTCGCTTTAAGGAGTGTGCACAAAGGCGTCCTGAGCTGTCGGGATACCCGTTCTGTAAGCAACAAGTTGCAACAGAAACACAGGGCAGGCGATTATTTTCCAATTTGCTACCAAAGCGTAGCGACGTAGTGATTTGGAAAAAAAGCTTATAACCGAAGCTCAGCCTTTGTAAACACGATGATCACCTACTATCATCATCTCAATCCACCACGCTTTGAATAAAATGACCAAGTTTGCTGTTCAGCGGAGCGATTCTGTCGTCGGATGATAGTCCCTGCCGAATCTAGGCGAAACTTTTCACGCGTGCTTTAGCGCCGTGAAATTGGCAAATTATTTTGCCATTCGACATGAATCGTGCAGGGCCATCCGAACGTAAAGAATCTTTAGCGGAGCTGAACAAGCACAATGGTTTATGCAACCAGTTAGCTAAATTCTGCCCAAAGTTTAACGAGTGCTTGCGTTCCAGCATCTCCTAATTGCTTTTCATCCACTAACTTCGTGTACAAAGCTTCCGCCAAATCAGTTGCTGGTAACGGAACTTCTAACTTCGCTGCTTCATCCAATGCTATTTTTAAATCTTTTAACAAATGCTTAGCAAAAAATCCAGGCTCGAAATCACCTTTTAAAATACGTGGACCATAGTTATCTAGCGACCAATTTTGTGCACCACCAGCTCCAAGCGTGTCTAAGACCATCTGTAAATCTAATCCAGCTTTTTTTGCATAGACCAATGTTTCTGACATCCCCAGCATAGTTGCCGCAATCATAATTTGATTGGCCATCTTGGCGTGTTGACCACGTCCAGCATTTCCAAAACGGTTATACTTTTTAGCGATTACATCAAAAATCGGTGCTAATTTAGCATACGCTTGCTCATCACCGCCAAACATCACTGTCAGCGTGCCGTTTTTTGCACCAATATCTCCACCAGAAACAGGAGCATCCACGACAACTACATTTTCCCTTGCACCATCTTCTGCCAACTGCTCGGCTAATGTTGGCGTTGAAGTAGTCATGTCCACAAAGATTTGGCCATCATGGGCACCAGCAAACAAACCATCATCTCCATAATATTGTTCCTCAACATCTTTAGGATACCCGACCATCGTAATCGCAAGTTCGCTTTGTTCGACAATTTCTCGTGGCGAATTCGCCCACGTTGCACCTTGATCCAAAACGCTTTTTGCATGTGCTTTTGTTCGATTATAAACCACTACCTGATGTCCAGCAGCCAAAAGATTGTGAATAATTCCTTTGCCCATGACACCTGTACCGATAAATCCAATTTTCATTGTCAATGCCTCCAATTTTTTACTAATTGTGCGTATAGCTAATTCTATATTTTAAGGAACTCGAACCAAATCCATCTCGACTAATTTTTCAGCAATCTGCACTGTATTCCATGCAGCACCTTTTAACAAATTATCAGCCACGACCCACATATGAAAACTCCCAGGATTTTCGACATCGCGCCTGATTCTTCCAACAAACGTTTCACGGTGGCCTTCTGCATTCAACGGTTGCGGATAAACTTGATTCGCCGGATCATCTTGTACAATCACTCCAGCTGCTTGCTCTAGCGTTTTGCGAATCTCAGCGACATTTGCTTGCTTGTCAGCGACCTCAAAGTAAACTGCCTCGCCATGTCCAATCACAACTGGCACACGTACTGCCGTTCCAGTGACCTTGATTCCAGTTGCGTCCTTATCACCAAGCATGATTTTCTTAGTTTCCTTGATCATCTTCCATTCTTCATGAGTATAATCATCGCCCTCAAAGACATCAATCTGCGGTAACAAGTTAAATGCAAGCGGAAAATGATGTGGCTCGCCCTTAACCGGCAAAGTTTCTGCTGACATAGCTTCTTGGTTCAAATATTCCTGTGCTTGCTTTAAAAGCTCGTTCCAAGCATTTTGACCCGCACCCGACGCAGCTTGGTAAGTTGAAACGATGACTTGTTCCAGCCCAAACTTCGCATGAATGGGTGCCAATGCCACCGTCATTTGAATTGTTGAACAATTTGGATTAGCGATAATACCTTGATGCTGACGTAACGCTTCTGGATTGACTTCTGGTACAACCAACGGCACCACATCATCCATCCGCCAATACGATGAATTGTCGACCACGACTGCTCCACGTTTGACTGCTTCTGGTGCCAACGCTTGTGAAACTGTTCCTCCAGCTGATGCGAGCACTAAATCTACACCAGTAAATGCTTCTGGAATAGCCTCTTCTACAAGCACAGTGTTGCCACGGAATTCGCGCGTTTGTCCGGCTGACTTTGCTGAAGCTAATAATTTCAAATTAGCGACCGGGATTGTTGATAATGCTAGCTGTTCTAAGATTCTAGTTCCAACCGCACCAGTAGCACCCAAAATGGCCACGTTGTATGCTTCTTTACTCATCTGCTACTCTTTTCTTTAAAATAATAAATGTTCTAAGCCAACTTGAACGCCATGTATTTGCTCGACACCACGAATTGCCAAAATCACGCCCCCCATAAATGATTCGCGTGAAAAACTCGTCTGTTTAATGCGCAAAGTTTCACCAGGCGCACCAAAGACAACTTCTTCTTCTGCGACATAACCTGGCAAGCGCATTGCATGAACTGGAACGTCATTTATTTCTACACCGCGCGCTTGATCCGCATGATTAGTTTCCACTGGTGCGGTTTTCCGTGCTTCAGCAATTAACTTTGCTGTTGCTTTGGCCGTTCCACTTGGTGCGTCAATTTTTCCAGGATGATGAATCTCAAGGATTTCGGCATTCGGGAAAAATGCAGCGGCCTTTTGTGCGAATTGCATTAACAAAACTGCTGATAGTGAGAAATTAGGCACAATGATGGCATGTTGATTTGTGGCTTTTGCAATTTGTCGTAACTGTTCAATTTGTTCTTCAGCCAAACCACTAGTCCCAATCACCACGTTCATGCCATGCTTTAAAGCATATTCTGCATTGGCAAAGACTCCAGTTGGATTAGTGACGTCCACCCAAATATCTGCTTGAACGTCAATTACTTGTAGATCTGTGAAAACTGGAACGTCGGCTTCATGTAATGTGTGACTCAAAATTCCAGCCAATTCTAAATCAGGTTCATTTGTAATTGCTGTTTGAATTGCTTGACCCATTTTACCGAAACCACCGGCTAAGATTATTTTTTTCATTTGTCATCCCCCAGTAACGCTTTAACATGCGCAAGTTCATCTGCATCTAATGGCAAAATTGGCAAACGTGTGATATTTTCGATGCTACCTTGTTCTGATAATAAAGCCTTAACTGGCGCAGGTGATGGGTAAGCAAAGACAGCTTGCATTTTTGGTAATAACCACCGTTGCAATTTGCCTGCAGTTTGGACGTCACTCTTTTCTAGCGCTGTGAAAAGTTGACTCATTTCTTTGCTATAAAAATGGCTTGCCACACTGACCGTTCCGGCTGCTCCAACCACCTTGGTTGCTAAAGTCTGCGCATCTTCACCAGTGTAAACATAGAAATCATTTGGCGCTGCTTCGACTAGTTGCGCAATGTCGTCAATTGTTGTGACCTGCTTCACAGCATTAATCATTGGATGTTGCGCTAGTTGCAACACCGTTTCATTCGACATGCCAACAGCTGAACGTCCCGGAATATTGTAAAGCATGACAGGAACTTTTGCTGCATCTGCAATCGCTGTAAAATGAGCCACCATGCCTTTTTGCGAAGGCTTATTGTAATATGGCGTCACGGCGAGCAATCCATCAATGCCTGCAATTTGCGTAACTTCTTTGGTGAGTGCAACTGAACTCGCTGTATTATTATCACCGACATTGGCAATCACTGGTCCACGCGTACCAACATATGCAGCAAAGTGCTGGTACAGATTAATTTTTTCGTCATGCGTCAAAGTTGGTGACTCACCAGTCGTTCCGCCAATCACAAAGCCTTGCGTTCCTTCTGTGAGCAATCGATCAGTCAGTTTATCAAGCGCAGGATAATCAATGTCATTGTCTTGTGTAAAAGGAGTGATAATCGCGGTGATTAGATTAATATTTTCATACATACTTTAACCCTCCATCCGGTGTTGTAAATAAGCAACCAATGCGTTGACCCCAACAGGTAAAGCAGCTTCATCAGGACTCATCTTTGCATTATGCAACGGATGTTCTAAATCGCCAACACCCAGCCAAAACATCATGCCCTTAAACTTCGACATCAAGAAGCCAAAATCTTCACCCGTCATCGCTGGTTCAGATTCAACAAATTCAAACTCACTCGCATTCATGAAATTCATAAAATCAGTGGTCAAATCCAAATCATTTTCAACCGCCAAATAACCACTCTGTTCAATGTCAATATTAACTTCGAGATCATACATTGTTGCAATTCCGGCGCCAATTTCACGCACTCGCTTAAACATAATTTCAATGTCTTGTTGTCGAAGTGCCCGGATCGTTCCCGTGATAACAGCTGTATCCGCCACAATGTTTCCAGCCGTACCAGAATGGAATGTGCCAATCGTGATGACCCCATTATTAATTGGATCTAAACTCCGTGACACGATCGTTTGCAATTGTTGCACAAAGGCTGTTCCAGCAATAATGGCATCTTTTCCATTTTGCGGATATGCAGCATGCGAACCGAGACCGACAATTTCAACGTGAAGTTCCGCAGCAGCAGCAAAAAGTGTTCCTGGCCGCGTTGAAATGACACCGGCTGGCAAAGCTGGTTGATCATGATATGCAAAAAATTCGTCCGGTTGCCATTCGCCATCAAAGCCACCAGCTTCATAGACTTGAATCCCGCCACCAATCGTTTCTTCGGCCGGCTGAAAGAAAAAGACCATGTTGTCGCTTGGTTGATGTTCGGCAAAATAAGCCAAAACACCCAGTGCCACCGTCATATGAAAATCATGACCACACGCGTGCATTCGTCCAGTGTGCAAAGAAGTAAATGGCAAGCCAGTTTGTTCCTCGATGGGCAACGCATCAATATCCGTCCGGTAACCAATCGTTTTAGTTGGCTGGCTTCCTTGCAAGCGCACCAAAATGGCTGTGGGTACTTCTGGCACGAGTTTAATTTCAAGCCAAGCCTGATTTAAGCCCTTAATCGTTTCTAACAAATACGCATGCGTCTTAAACTCTTGCATCCCGATTTCTGGAATTTGATGCAAATCCCGGCGAATTTCAATTAACCGTTCATTTGAATATGTCATTGTTGAGCCCCTCCTGTTTTACGATTTTGTAGTTTTTTGATAATTAAAAATCAATCTAAAATAGTCTAATCCAAATTCCTCAACGCATCCACCAAAGCCGTCTTTGCTTCCGTCTGTGCATCAATTTCCTTAATGACCTTTGCCGGCACGCCAGCAACCACAGTATGCGCTGGCACGTCCTTTGTGACAATCGCTCCCGCCGCCACAACTGCACCTTCTCCAACTCGGACTCCTTCGATCACAACGGCATTCGCTCCAATCAAAACATTGTCTTCAACAATTACCGGTGTCGCCGATGCTGGTTCAATCACTCCAGCGAGCACTGCTCCAGCTCCGACGTGCGCATTCTTACCAACGATTGCTCGACCACCAAGAATAGCACCCATATCAATCATCGTTCCGGCACCAATTTCAGCTCCGATATTAATCACAGCGCCCATCATAATAACAGCATTGTCTCCGATTTGAACCTGTTCACGAATATATGCACCAGGCTCAATCCGCGCGTTAATACCTGTGTAGTCTAACAATGGCACGCCTGAGTTACGGGCTGTTAATTCGTAATGAACTTTCGTAATTCCTGTATTTTCAGCGACCCAGGTTTTAATTTCTGTTAGGTCGCCATAGAGAACTCCTGTTTGAGTTTCTAAAAAAGCTTCAATTCCAGCTGGTACCTTTGTCAATTGCGTCAAATCACCAGCAATATTAGCCCGTGCTGGCGTCTTCTTTGGTGCTGTGGCAATGTAATTAATAATACTTTGTGCATCTAATTGCGTCATTTTAATCTCCTCTTTGGTTGCATTCATGTTAATTTTCATAATGGCGATCTAAGCGCAACAAGTCTGCATAACTTTGGCGTTCTACCACAACTTGTGCCTGCCCATTTTCAACAAATATCACGGCTGGTACCGGATTACGATTATAGTTTGAAGCCATTGAAAATCCATATGCTCCCGTTGCAAGAACGGCTAAGACATCACCGGGCTTCGTGGCTGGAAGTGCTTGTTGCCAAACTAAGACATCGCCTGATTCACAATACTTACCTGCCACTCGTACAACTTCTTGCGTTGCTGCACCTGGTTGATTCGCCAAAACCGCTTCATATTGCGCTTGATACAACGCAGGCCGAATGTTATCACCCATTCCACCATCCACAGATAAATACGAACGAATCCCAGGTACATCTTTGCGGGCTCCAATCGTGTACAATGACGTTCCCGCTGGCCCAACAATTGAACGGCCAGGCTCAATCCAAATCGCCGGCATTGGCATTCCATATTCTAAAGTCTCAGCACGAATCGTCTTAATAATCGCCAGAATGAATTCGCTCATCGGCTTAGGATCGTCGTCATCAGTATAACGAATCCCAAATCCGCCACCAGTATTAATCACTTTTGGCGCGAACCCCCAGCTATGCACGATTTCGACTAGCCGAGCTGCTACCGCTTCAAATCCCTTCACATCAAAGATCTGCGAACCAATATGAGCGTGCACTCCTAAAACGTTGACGCGTGGATGCGCAGATGCAATTTGATACGCCTTTTCAGCTTGACCGCTTTGCACATCAAACCCAAACTTCGAATCAGTCTGCCCCGTTGAAATAAAGTCATGCGTATGTGCTTCAACACCTGGTGTCACACGTAACAAAATATCTTGTGTTTGTTCGCGTTCGTCCAACAAAGTAGTCAGCATTTCTAATTCATATAAATTATCAACAATGATTGTTCCTAACCCGTGATCTAGTGCCAATTCAAGTTCTTCAAGCGATTTATTATTTCCGTTAAATGAAACGTGTTCCATTGGAAAATCAGCATTCAAAGCCGTCATAATTTCGCCACCTGAGACAACATCAAGATGAATTTTTTCTTGCTTGGCAACTTCATACATAGCCGTTGTCGAAAATGCCTTTGAAGCAAAACTCACAACTGCGTCCGTCTGCGCATCCGCAAAGATCTGTTGAAATCCGCGCATTGCCTGCCTAATTTTTGCCACATCATACACGTAAAGTGGTGTCTTAAATTCTTGCGCCAATGCATTTGCGGTAATCCCACCAATTATCAATTCACCTTGCTCATTCATATCGTAATTGTTCGTCATCATTTACTCCTCTTTGCTAACTGGTCAGTCGCGCCTACGAAACAGTTTAATCTACTAGTTCTCGCTTAATTCGCTCTTGGAAGGCAGTCGTCAAGTACCATGGATCAATTCCAGTATAATTTGCCATATCTTCAAGCGTTCGTTCTTGATCGCCGGATTTGCCAATGAAGGTCACCTTAGCTCCGACCGGCAGTTCGTGTGGCAATAACACCATCAACTGATCCATCGCAATCTTGCCGACAACTTTTGCAATCTCGCCGTTAACTAAGACTTCATAGCCGACCAAGTTTGTGTTCAGCCCATCTCCATAGCCAATCGGTACCGTTCCAATCCAGTCACCAGCTTGCGTCAAATATTTATGCCCATAAGAAATTCCTTCATCAGCTGGAAGCTGCTTCACAAAAACCAATTCACTCTCCAACTCCAAAACTGGGAGTAGATAATTGTACGGCTTAATTTCCCCACGTGATGGTTCCTGCCCATAGACAACAGAACCCACGCGCACCATTTTAGTTGGAAGCTCATCCGCGTGATACATCGCAGCACCAGAGTTAGCAACGTGGACCATTGGCGGTTGTGGCAAACGATCTGTCATTGCATGCCAACGTTTTAATTGCTTGTGAAAATATTCATCGCTAGTTGAGTCTGCATCTGAAAAATGCGTCATCAAACCTTGATAAGTGAATTGTTGCGGATGATCCTGAATGAACTTAATTGCTTCCAAGATTGTTTGCTCATCACGAAAACCAATTCGCCCCATGCCTGTGTCAACACCAATATTAATCAGCAAAGGATTTGTCCCTTGAAGTTGCTTTTGCGCGTCGGTGAGCCATTTCATATCACTAACCGTTGCCATGATATGATTTTCAGCCATCAATTGTGCATATTGAGCTGGAACGATCCCCATAACCAAGATTGGGACATCGATTTGCGCTTTACGTAGTTCCAATGCTTCATCAAGTGTTGCAACTCCAAATCCATCCACACCACCTGCCACGGATGCTTGGGCCATTTCAACTAACCCAAATCCGTATGCATTAGCTTTGACCGCCAAAAAAATTAGGCGAGCCTGCGTGTTATTTCGGACAGCTTGAATATTATGTTTGACTGCCGCTTTTGAAATTTTAATTTTAGTTGGTCGTGTTATTGCTACTACCATTTCAATCCCCCTGAGAACTATCTATAATTCTTTCTATTATCTCAGACAATTCTAATCATTTTATGACTTTCATTTTGTTAGTTTATGAAGCTGTTGTCAAGGTTGACATTCTATTGGATTTCCGCTTAAATAAAAGCACGATCCAAATTAAGGAGCACACGTGATGAAAGTGGTTAAATTTGGCGGGTCTTCCCTCGCTAACGGAGCACAAATTCAAAAAGTAATTAATATCATGCAAGCTGATTCAACTAGACAAATTATGGTCGTTTCAGCACCTGGTAAACGCTTTACAGATGATGTTAAAGTCACAGATTTACTCTTAGAATATGCAGAAGTGACAATTGTTGGTGGAAATAATTCGGAAATTATTGAAAAAATAAGCAAGCGTTATTTAGAAATTGCTAATTTTTTTGAGTTTGATACAACTGACTTAAAGCTTTTTGTATTAGACAAACTTAAAACTTTGAGTCATCAACATTATCCAAACTTTGAATATCTCACAGCTGCATTTGCTGGACATGGCGAATATTTAAACGCCTACGTAATTGCGTATATTATGCAAAAATTAGGGATGAATGCACGGTTTGTTTCTCCAAAAGAATTGGGAATGATTACAAATGGTGCCCCTCAATCTGCTGTACTGGATGAAATTTCTTATCGGCAAATGGCTTGGTTTAATCTTGCTGAGGACGAAATCATTGTCGTGCCTGGTTTCTTTGCCTACGACGAAGCTGGTTATATGACGACATTTAAGCGCGGTGGCTCTGATATTACTGGTGCAATTTTAGCGCACGGTTTTAAACCAGCTATGTATGAAAATTTTACAGATGTGTCTTCAATATTTGCAGCTAGTCCAAAAATTATTAATAATCCGGCTCCAATTTACAAAATGACTTACCGAGAAATGCGTGAACTTGCCTATGCTGGCTTTGCAGTTTTGAGTGACGAGGCCATTGTTCCAGTAATTCGGGATGGTATTCCGATCAACGTTAAAAACACAAACGAACCAGATGCACCAGGAACCCTCATTGTTCCTGAAAGTGAAAAAGAAACTAATCTACCCGTGACTGGAATTGCGAGTGACACTCGATTTGCGGCGCTTTACTTGCATCGTTATCTGCTGAATTCTGAAACTGGTATCACGCTCAAATTGCTCAAAATTTTGTATCGCCACCAGATTTCATACGAACACATGCCCACCGGAATTGACGATATTTCCATCATCTTTGATAAATCGTTGACTACTCCAGCTCAATTTGAAGCAATGCAGGCTGACATAGCACGTGAAATTAAGCCTGACATTATGGAATGGATTGATGACTATGCTCTAATCATGGTGGTTGGCGAGGGTATGATTAACCACCCCACTGCGATTACAGATATTTTGGATCCATTAACCAAAAACAAGATTGATCTGCACATGATTAATCAAGGTGCTTCACGAATCTCAGTTATGTTAGGATTACCAGCAAGTGAGGTAGAACGTGCTGTGCAAGAAATCTATGCGAACTTCTTTTAATTCCTTTTAAACCAAAACCGTAACCCTTTTATCTGGTTTACGGTTTTTGGTAATCAACATGAGATATTTAATCTTGCTTTTTTAAAATAATGTCAAATTTAATTTCACTTTTATCTAGTGGTTCCATTGAATATTGACCAGAACTCCAGACCGCCATTATTTTGTAATGAAGCATGTCATTTTCTGCCATTAAATTACTCGCAATTTTGGCGGATTCTTGCTTGGAAAGATTTATTTTTAAAAATTGAGAAAGTTTGCGACGCATTGTATAGCTATTTGTCGGAATCGGTAATTTCATGACAAACTCAATTAATTCTTCTTTTAAATTAAATCGATTTAGGTCTTTTAACGTTTGGTCTAAATTAAAATATTCTTTCTTCCAAGCTTCAATATCATCAGGCATCATCGGGACTCTAAAAACATCATAACCAATCATCTCACAAACAATCCTCCTAATATACACATCAATTGGAGCTAAAATATACATTACAATGTTTGGTGTCTTACCTACTTTAACGTTTTAAACGTCTCTCTAAATAATTGATTACTCTTTAGATTTTTAAAATATTCTGAGCTTCCAACTGTTGATCCATTGTATATTTTCCACTTCCTAAAATAGCTAATATTTTATAATAAAGGATATCATTTTCAGCCATCAATTTTGCCATAATCTGATCTGACTCAACTGGTGACAATTTAAATTTCAAAACTTTAGAAATATAATTACTAATTTTATAACTATTCGTCGAGAGTGGTAGTGACATAATTAAATTTATTAATTCTTGTTTTTTATCAAGGCGATTTATGTCATTTAAATATTGTTCCAAATTAAATTGTGCTTTCAAATAATTTTCTTTATTTTTTTGAACCATTGGTATTCTGAATGAATTATTGTTGATCATTTTACAATAGCACCTTCTCGACTGCCCACGCAATGGTACGAGCAATATTTCCAGGCACGCCAACACGAAGTAATGCTTGATAAATAGCCCCATAAAAGCCACCTGATATTCTGTCAATAGTATTAGCAATTAATTTTGAATGCTGGTCTAAATAAATTCTGGCATCTCTATTTAAATATCCAGCTATACGAGCAAACGCTGAACCCCCATGGCGAAGCGCTTTAACAACAACCCATTTACGAATTCCTCGCTTCACTCGCCTGTGAGAATCATCGTTTCCTAAATAGACAGATTTACCGTAGTCACTTAAACAATCAAGATCTGGTTCTTCATCATCCTCATAACTAACTACTTGCGCTGGTTCATTGAATCGATCAGCTGAAATAACGTTGCTGACTGTTGAAGAAAAACAATCGCTACCAAAATAGTCACAAACACAGTAGTAACAAACTTAAACATTTTCATTGACATTCCTCCTCTTTGCATTGACTTGCGACAGTTCAAAATATCTTACAAAAACTAGTCTAACATGCTCTGCAATGCCTGTATATAGCCGTTTTTAATCGATATTTATTTCACAAAACATTGTATGAATTTATTCATAATTTCGCACATTTACCAACCAATCTGACCTGCATATCCTAAAATATTCCTGCGAAAAACTTTCAAAAGATATTTTTATCACTAACAAAAACAAGTTGAACACATGCAAAAAACGCCACCTCATTTTCAGAGATGACGTTCATTTTCAATTAGTGGACAGCCAGGGGCTCGAACCCTGGACCCACGGATTAAGAGTCCGTTGCTCTACCAACTGAGCTAGCTGTCCATGTCTTTACAACAGAAATAACTATACTCCCTTTTTGTCAGTATTGCAACAAAAACTTTTTACATAATGCCGTTTGCTTTAGCAGCCTCAATCAGATCAAGTTCCTTAGCAGCCTGCACAGGAACTGGTGTCCCCTTCACAGTAATGCTGTCAATTCCCTTTTTCTCTAATAACTTCTTCAACCGATTTTTTTGTGACATCTTTCATACCTCCACGACTAAATTGCGTCAGGTGATTGGCCTAGCGTGATGTCCCTCTTATTCCATCTTATCACGCTCAAGGGAAAGTGACACAGCTATTTTAAATTATACGATAATGTGATATTCCTTACAAAAAAAGGACGAAACCACTTTTTCGTAGTTTCATCCATTTTTTCATCAAAATTAATTCAATTAGATTGTTTGGATTGTCATCAAGTTAGTTGAACCAACTTCTTGGGCAACTCCAGCAACAACGATGATTGAATCTCCAGCTTTTGCCAAACCTTCAGCAACTGCCAATTTCTTAGCAGAGGCGATGATTTCGTCAGTGCTTGCTGGTGTCTCGGCGATAACTGGTTGAACACCCCAGTAAATCTTCAAGGCACGTTCAACGCGCTCGTCGTACGTCAATGCCAAAATATCAGCATTTGGACGGTACTTTGAAATCAACTTAGCAGTGTAACCTGACTTAGTTGAAGCCACGATAGCCTTGATATCCAACTTGCTAGTAGCTTCAGCCACAGCAGCAGCGATTGATTCAGTTGTATCAGCTGAATCAAATTCGTTCAAGTGACGACCATTCAATGCCAAAGCTGATTCAGCCTTTTCATTGATGCGGGCCATAGTTTGAACGGCTTCGACTGGGTAATCACCATTAGCTGATTCTCCTGAAAGCATTGTTGCATCAGTTCCGTCAAACACAGCGTTGGCAACGTCAGAAGCTTCGGCACGAGTAGGACGTGGGTTTTCTTGCATTGAATCAAGCATGTCAGTAGCAGTAATAACTGGCTTACCAGCAGCGTTCATCATGCGGATCAAATCCTTTTGAACCAAAGGAACGTTTTCGGCTGGAATTTCAACTCCCATGTCTCCACGGGCAATCATCAATCCATCAGAAACTTCCAAAATTGCTGGGAAGTTATCGATTCCTTCTTGTGATTCAATCTTAGGGAAGATCATAACATCTTCTTTACCAGCAGACTTCAACAAAGCACGGATGTCTTCAACGTCTTCAGGCTTACGTACGAATGACGCAGCGATGAAGTTGATGTTTTGTGTCAAACCAAAGTTGATGTCATCTTCATCTTTTTCAGTGATACCAGGCAAGTTAATTGAAACACCAGGAGCGTTAACACCCTTACGTGATCCCAACAAACCATGGTTTTGAACATTTGTAATCAATTCGCGATTTGCATCATCTTTACCAGTAATCAAGAAATCAAGCTTACCGTCATCAAACAAAACGTGTCCGCCAACCTTGACGTCATCGAACAATCCAGGGTAAGTAACCGCGATCTTTTCCTTGGTTCCTTCAAGTGAATCATCCATTGAGATGCGAACTTCATCTCCAATGTTGAATTCAATCTTACCAGTTGATTGAACAGTGGTACGAATTTCAGCACCCTTAGTATCAAGCAAGAATCCAACCTTGATTCCAGTCTTCTTTTCGGCTTCGTGGACAGCGTTCATCCGACCCATTTGTTCTTCGTGGTCACCGTGTGAAAAGTTGAAGCGCACAACGTTTGCTCCACCTTGAATCAACTTAGCAATTGTCTCGACGTCACTTGATGCAGGACCAAGTGTTGAAACGATCTTTGTCTTCTTCATTTTAAGAAAAATCTCCTTTTGTCTTGTATAGGTTTGATTACCTAACTGCCTATATTTTACCCGTTTTCACGAAAATTGTAAAACGATTTTACATTGTAATCGCTTGCATTTTTAAAATTTGTGAGATTATCGACAAAGGGCTCGATTTTGGTACAAAAATTGCCGATCTATGTCACTTTTTAATAGCGATTAAAGTGTTCCAATAGTTCAGGAATGGTAAGATGCATTTTTTCGTCTCCAGTCACGTCGACGTCAATCTTACCGGCACTCATAATTAGCAAACGATTTCCATATTTCAGAGAATCTTCCAAATTATGGGTAATCATCAATGCCGTCAACCCATCCGCCTGAATTCGCTGATCCGTCGCTTGCATTAACTGTGCGCTGGTCTTTGGATCAAGGGCCGCTGTATGCTCGTCTAGCAACAAAAGTGTTGGATTCTGCCTCGTTGCCATCAAAAAACTCAAGGCCTGACGTTGCCCACCAGACAGGTCACCTGTATCCATGTCTAAACGCGTTGCCAGTCCATTTCCCATCGTATCAGCGACCTTAGCAAACTCCGCCTTCTTCTCTTCCGTCAAGCCACGATTACGTAACCGCCGGCGTTGTCCGCGTCGTTCTGCCAAGAGCAAATTCTCAGCGACTGTCATTCGAGGAGCCGTCCCAACCTTAGGATCTTGAAAAACACGTGCTAGGAATGCCGTGCGTTGCGTTTCGCTCAAATGAGTGACATCTTTACCATCAACCAGTATTTGTCCAGACGTGAGCATTAACGAGCCTGCAATGACGTTAAACAATGTTGATTTACCGGCACCATTTGACCCGAGAACTGTGACGAATTCGCCCTCTGCCAATCTAAAATTAACATGATCAAGAATCATTTTTTCTTCGCTAGTTCCAGGATTCACAATTACTGTTGCATCAACGAGTTTCAATATTTCTTTAGGCATGGGTTGATCCTCCGTTCTTTACGACTTTGTTTAAATTCAAAGCACTTCGCAACTTTGGAAGCAATAATGCCAAGCCCAAAATTACAGCACTAAACAAGTTCAAATCATTAGCATTGAATCCGACATACAAAACTGCGACCAATACGAAACGATACAAAATCGAACCAATTACAATTGTGATTAGCCGTTCGCCAAGAGTCATTTGATCACTAAACGCCACCTCACCAATAATAATCGAAGCCAGCGCGACAACGATAATTCCAATTCCCATATTTACATCTGAAAAGCCATTATTTTGCGCCACTAAAGCTCCACCAAAGGCAATCAAAGCGTTTGAAATCACAAGCCCCATATTAGTCATGGCGTCGGAATTAATGCCCATCGAACGCGCCATTGCTGGATTATCACCTGTTGCAATAAAAGCTTGTCCCAGTTCAGTTTGCAAGAACAGCGCCATTCCACCAGTTATGATTGTGATTAGAACTAAACCAACAATGACCGTTGGAAAATTAGTTGGTAAGAAGTTCAAGAACTTGGCGTTAAACAAGGTCTTATCACCGAGGAGCGACTTGTTGGCCTGTCCCATGATGCGCAAATTAATTGAGTAAATCGCCGTCATTGTCAAAATTCCTGCTAACAAAATTGGAATCTTACCCTTTGTGTACAAAAGGCCTGTCACCATTCCAGCAACACCACCAGCAAGCGCCGCAACGATGGCCGAAATAAACGGATCAACTCCGGATGCTATTAACGTCACCGAAACAGCTGCTCCCAGCGGAAAAGTTCCTTCGACCGTCATATCCGGAAAGTTTAAAATGCGAAATGACAAGAACAGTCCAATTCCTAATGTGGCCCAAATTAAACCTTGTCCAATTGCTGAAACTAAAATTCCCATGCTATTTTCCTTCGCTTCCTACAAATTTAGCTGTTTTCATCATATCACTTGGAATCGTCAGACCCATTTTATCTGCTTGAGCCTTATTAATGACCAAATCGCCGTGCTTCATAAACTCAACCGGAGTAGTGGCTGGCTTTGAACCATCCAAAATTTTTGCAATCATTTTACCTGTTTCAACACCAATCTGCTTTTGATTGATTGATTCAGAAGCAACTCCTCCATCTGTGACCATCGTATCAACCGTTGGGAAAACTGGCACTTTGGCTTCGTCTGTATTTTTAATCAAGGTCGTCATCGCTCCAGCAATTGTGTTGTCTGTTGGTACGAATACTGCTTGGACATTGTGATCTGCAACCATTTGCAATGACGTTTGGTTCAAGTCATTTGAAGATGCAATTGAATACATTTTAACGGTTATTCCAGCTGCTTTAGCCAACTTTTCAAACTTTGTTGCCTCAGTTGTGGCTGAGTCATCAGAAGACGTATAAATTATTCCAACAGTTTTCAAATCTGGCATGAATTTTTTCATCATCGCCAATTGTTCAGCCAAAGGAGCTTGGTCTGAAACGCCTGTGACGTTGCCACCTGGATGCGCGTAATTTTTAACTAACTTTGCGCCAATTGGATTAGTCGAAGCAGAGAAAACAACTGGTGAAGTTTTAATTGTATTCGCAATTGACACTGCAGCTGGCGTAGCAATTCCAACTGCAACCGCCGTCTTTTCATTAGCAAACTTAGTCGCCATCGTTTTCAAATTAGATTGATCACCTTGCGCGTTTTGAAAGTCAATCTTAACATCCTTACCAACCTTATATCCACCTTCGTCCAAACCAACCCGAATTCCTTGATAGATTTGATCCAGAGCCGGATGCGACATGAATTGCATGACTCCCACGGTTGGAACTTTATTCTTGGCGGCCTTTTGCATACCACTTTGTACTCCTGCAGCAACTAAAATCGCTGCCAATCCAACAATTGCACCAATAATTTTCTTATTCATAATCTTCTCCATTATCTATTTACATTCAAAATAAAAAGTCCGCCCAGGCAATCGTTCCCCGTGCAGACTTTTCTTTTTCAGAAAATTATCATGCTCGCAGATTCGATTGCACTAGAAAAGTGCACGTCCGAATCTGCATCAGCAAGTTCGGTCGCGTCAGAAACGCCACCAACCATTTAATTGTACATTCACAATCTTCATCATAATTTCCTACCTGTATTAGATTTAATGATTTTATACTACCAAACATTTTTTGATAATGCAAGAATTTAAGTTAAAATTCAATTAGAAAATTCGTTTGCGCAAACTTTCTAGACTTCCATTGTTTAAAAATACGTAACTAATCACGACTTCAATTGGCCACATGATGGCATTTTTGATTATTCGCGTCCAAACAATTGGCGAAGACAGTGCTTCAGAAAATGAGTGAATTGGAATGAAACCGTATAAACTGAGCAACAGCGTATTCATAATCACATTGGAAATCAAAAGTTGCAAGAACAGCGTGATAATCAAGCGCTGCCACGACAATTTTTCGCGATTATAGTATGAGACCCCAAAGATGAAAGCGTTAAATAATGCAATCAAGGCAAACGGAAAAATATAAGGTTGCCCTGCCATAAAATTAGTCAGAAAGTCCATAACAAATGCAACTGGCACGCCCCAAAGTGGCCCAAACCATTTTGCAATCAACCCAATCACAATAAATGTGAAGCTAATTTTTAAAAATGAAGTCCCGACCGTGAATCGCGCAATCACGAACTCCAAAGCCATCAAGACGCCTAATAATGCAATTCCTTGCACCCGCAACCGTGGAAAAGTAAATGCTAATGTCTTCATTTGAAAACACCTCCTAAAAAATTGGAGGGTTATCACCATGACAGTGAATGCGAAATTTACACCGCAAGAAAATGTTCTGCCAAATTCGCCCAATCACTGGTATCGTTTCCCAGCAATCAAACAAATTTCAAACATTCTCTTTTCGTCCTCAACTCACATTCCGTTTTTGAGGCACTTAACGCGTAAATCTCTACCCTGTGTAAAACGTCCGAAATATTAGACTTATTATACAAGTTTCAATTATAACGACTTCATTCTAGAATGTACATTGTTCGTTTTGTGATTTTTATCTTATTCAATCAAATATGGCTCCTTGGTTTTACCCTAGAAGCCCTAACTTGCTATAAATTTATTTTTTATATTCTGCTAACCTTTTTCGCCTTTGCAAAAAGCCCGGAATTTCCCATGCTGCAATTACAATCAACGTGGCGATAATCATTCCCACTGGTGATTTCAGCCAATTAATAACTTTACCAAATCCAGGCACGATAAGAATGACTTTACCAAAGACGTTCTTTTTTAAGGTCTCACTATCAACCGCATTATTCGCGTCACCCTTCGTGATATACCCAGTCTTTGTTACTGCATAAATTCTGTGCGTAAATGAATAATGAGTCCCTTTAACGGCGATGATATCACCTTTTTGATAGGTCACTTGCTTGTGAATGATGACCATATCATTTGTCATAATTTTGGGTTCCATTGATCCCGTCATGACCACGGCCTCACCATAACCACCAACCGTCGGAAACTGATTCCCATTGTGGCGCATCACCATTGTGGCAATATTAAATGCAATCACCAAAACCATTAATACTGTGAAAATAATTCCTAAAATCCGTCCAAGCTTCATTATCATCCTATGTGTCCCTCGTATGCCGCAAAATATTTACTATAATATTCATTATCTACCTCGTTTTTGAAATAAAAGCGGTATAAATATGAAAATAAATCTATGTCAGCCGTTTTATCAATTAAGCCTTGGCCCAATCATAGCGTTGCACTACCTTATTTAGTGGCTGTTCTTGACGCTTCTTTCTGCTTTTTTCGAGCTGATACTTTGCATCCAATTGTAGTAACATCATAGCTTGCATGCCGGTTGCTTCCTCAATTCGATTTGCCACATCTGCACTCATAAACACCTTGCGCCTCAAAATCTCTGACAGGTGCTTTTGTGATATTCCAATATGCGTTGAAAAATCAGTCTGATTAATTGAAAAATGGTCCATCATTTCCTTCAATGAATCTGCTGCGGATGTGTACTTTGGTAAATCAATTTTATTATTTCGATCAATTTTGACTTGGTACATTTTTTTGCCTCCTAATGGTAATCTTCAAATCCCACGATCACAACAACTACAACCTTCTTTTTATCAATAATTTGAACGTCATTTTCATCAAATCCAGCTAACAACATTCGCCAATTTTTACTGATACACACAGCAAAGAGCCCTTCGTATTTGCCATGTAACCCATGCAATCTTGCGGGTGGAATCGTTGATACATCATTCAATGTCCTTGCAGCATCTATTTCAGACAACCTTTGAATAATTGCCTTCGTTTTGACTCTGCCGTATTCTTTTCTCAACAGTCGTTCACTGCTCAATATTTTTGCCAATTTATTCGTGTGCCCAATATACTCCACTGCAAATCTCCAATCTCTATAGTACCCAATGAGTATATACCTGTCAAGTATAAAACTCAGTTCATCTTTCCATCTAACAAGTAAGAACCAAATAAATCGCTAACTGTTACAAAAAAACTTCCCACTCTAAAAGTGAGAAGCCATTTATATAAATTTATTTCACCCAACGTGTGTCGTTAGCACTAAAATACTGCTGAATTTTCTTTGGTGTTTCCTTCCATTCGCGCGTCTTAACCAATTCACCCTGCATGATAACACGCCCAGCCTCTTCTGTGTAGTTACAAGTAATCAGCGTGACTAGCTTCTTGCCGGTGACTGGTTGAACTACAGAGAGGTCTGTCGCCGGAATTTTTTGATACTTAGTTGTTTGATACGTATATACTTTTTCTAAATCAGTGAGATAAATTTTTTGTCCCACCGCGCCTTTATAATAAATCGGGGTAAATAATAAATTTTTCATCGAATTGTCAGCTATAAAGTGACTCGCCAATGCATAATTTCCTTCACCCATTTTTTGATTTTTAAAAAGCGTACCGGCGCCTAAACTTAAATTCAGATCTGCCACACCATTTGAAATTGGCAATGACATGTTTAGCTTAGGAATCGCAACTAGACCAATGAACTTAGCCTTATTTGAATTCAAACGAGCTTTCAACAAATCATAAGCGCTGACATTATTAACTTTTTGCCAGTCATAATTTGCTGGCGTTTTTTGCTTAGTGATCGTGACTGGAGGATTGATGGTTTTTAGCAGCAACGCCGTCAATTGTTGATTAAAAATCAGTCCTAATGACAGCACAACTAGCAATCCGTAAATTATTTTCTTAAATTTGCGCATCTAAACATCCTCCATTTCCTTACTTAAGTTTAGCAAACAAATGTGAAGAATCTTTATTGAAAATCTTTCCGTAAATTGCGCGGAAATGCTTTGGGCAATGGCGCACCAATTTCACGCACTTCATCTGTAAACGGAATCGGTAATTGTAGGGTACTACTGTGCATTAACAATCCACCGGTGTAATTTGTCTGCGGATTATACTTTTGATCACCAATAATCGGATGACCAATATATTTAAATTCTTGCCGAATAATTCCCAAGTCAAACGTTTCAGGTGCAATGCGCACTAACGTATTTTGGTACACCTGATGCACCTTTTTCCAATTTAAATGCTCTAGCTGTCCACTCTCATCCGGAATATTGGCACAGACCCATGCCAAATAAGTTACTTTAAGTGTTCCTTGTTCCTTAAAACGTTCTAATTCAGCCATCGCCAGCGTATTTTTAGCGATGATCTCAATTCCACTCACTTCTTCTGGCAATCCCAAAAAGCCGTCTCCAAGCGTCATTCCGACTGGTTTATTAACGACCTGCACATTTTCATCTTCAAATAAAACTTGTAAATCCATTTTGTCGCTCCTTGTCAATCATCCAATGTTTTTAGAATAACACAAAACGCCAAAGATTCCTCTTCGACGTTTGAATAAAACTTAAATTTTTATTCACCTTGAGCAGTTTTTGCTTCAGCCTCTTTTGCAGCAATCATTTCTTTTTGCATCTCAGCTGCTTTCTTAGCTGCTGCCTTTGCTTCTTGAGCCGTCATTGCAACCCAACCTTGCTTAGGAACAGTTACAACACCAACTTGCTTAACGAGTGTTCCATCTGCATCCGCAAAGCCAAAGAGCAACTTGGCCAATTCTGAATTCCACCGCCAGCGAGTAACCTTAGTTGTTACTGTAGCCTTATCAACATTCTTGATTTGATAATTAGCTGTACTATGAATTAATTTATTCATATCACTCTTGTCTGGAACAAAATGCGCCTTAGCAGTCTTGTCAGTGGGCTTATCGCGATAAACCAATACATAATTATTAGCTTTGGTTCCCAACTCTTGCGTGATCACCATCTTAATTGGTGATGTCGCCGATGCTGCTGAGTAAATCTCTTTCGTTGTAGAAGTCGTCACCTGCTTCATTCCCCAATGTGAATGGAAATTGAGTGTAGTCAAGACAACTGCTCCGAGTAATAGCAAAATCCCAATGAAGCCAAGGACATCCCGCAAGATACTGTGCTTCACAAAGATGAATGAGTAGAAGGTAAAGATCGCCAATACGGCAACTATTAAAATCATCATGATTACTTTACCTCCTTAAGATCATTCATAGGAATTACTTGTGACTTGTGCATTCCTGCCAAGAAGTTTGCCACGATAAAGCCAATCACCGCAAAGGCAAGACCAAGCGCGAACGAAACATGGAAGCCGTCTAATGAAGCTCCAGCCATCTTTGCTGCGTATTTAATTGGGTTAGCAACTTCAAACGCATGCGAAGGAGTTTGGTTCGAGATAATATTTTGCGTAACTGATGTCAAGAGCGCCACAACAACCGCTGAAGCAACCTGACGCGCCGTGTTGTTGGCAGCAGTTCCGTTAGCAGCTTGTTCAACTGGCAAAGCTGACATGGCTGACGCAGTTAATGGCATCATAACCATGGCAATTCCAAACATCCGTAGTGAATACAACAACGTGATGTAATGCACTGGTGTATCGATTCCAAGAAACATAAATGGTAACGTTCCAATGGCCAAAATCATAAATCCAACCCGGGCCAAACGCTTAGCTCCGACCTTGTCATATGCGATTCCAGCAACCGGAGAAACGATTCCCATCATCAACGCTCCTGGCAAAAGCGCAATTCCTGATTGCAGTGGTGTCAAGCCATGCACATTTTGCATATACAGCGGCAACATCATCTCTACGCCCATCATGGCCATCATTGCCAATGAAACTGAGAGCGTTGTCAGTGTGAACTGCTTGTTGACAAAGACCCGAACATTCAAGAATGGATCTTTCAAAACTAATTGACGCCAGATGAATAGACCAATCACGATTACTCCAATCATGATTGGAAGGATCACATTTAAGAAATCACCCCAACCATATGACGCAACGTTTGTGAAGCCCCAAAGGAATACTCCAAAGCCAAGTGTCGAGAGTGCCAAAGATGGCCAATCGAGTTTGGTCGACTTGTTTGGTACAACGTCTTTTAAGAAGAAGAATCCCAATATCAAAGCCAATCCCAAAACAATTAATGGGAAGACGAAGATTGAACGCCATGAATTAGAAAGCGTTAATCCTAATATCACATGATTTTTTTCAAGAATCCAACCTGATAAAGTTGGGCCAATCGCAGGTGCCATTCCAATGACAAGTCCACCAAGGCCCATCACAGCTCCACGCTTCTCGGGTGGGAAGACATTTACCAAGACTAATTGCATCAAGGGCATCGTGATTCCAACTGCCATGGCTTGCATTCCACGGCCAATGATGAACATAATCCAGTAGTCTTTATTGGCAGGTGTGAAAGCCGAAATTAACATTCCTGCAAATAAAAGTGCGTACGCAGATTGATATAACCATTTCGTACGGAACTTCGTCATTAAGAACGCTGAAACTGGCACCATGATACCGTTAACAAGCAAAAACCATGTGGTCGCTTGCTGTGCGGTCGCCATTGTAATATTAAAATCTTTCATTAATGTTGGCAATGCAGTTCCCAAAGACGTTTGGTTCAGCATTCCAGCAAAGGTTGCAAACAAGATAATGATGATCAAAGTCACACGTGAATATGGCTTTCCATGAATATCTAATGCTTGGTTTGTATTCTTTGTCATTTTGTCCTCCAAGACATTTTCCTAACTTTTAATCATGTTTAATATTGTAAAGTCTTTTGACAAGGAATGCAACAAAAAAGATTGATTTTTTCATGAAAACGGATACAACTTTTTAACGGCCGATTATTTTTTTCAACAAGCGATAAATTCGGTACTTAGTTGGCTGGACGGGCAAGACAAAATTCCCCACCAACTGGCGTGCATAGCCACCAAAGACAGTCTTAAATCCTAATACGCCATCACTACCGTCAAATTTTCCGGCGATTCCATAAAAATTAAACCGCTTGATTCCAGCTTTAACCGCCTTTGTCAGCATTGCATCTTGAATTTGATAAGGACCATAATATTCCATATACTCAGCATACGTTCCCGAGTATAGATACGTGATTTCTTGTGGCGTTTGAATGAACATTGCCCCCGCAACGACGACTGTTGCTTGACCCGCCGCTCCTTGTTGCGCGTTAGCTTGTTCGATACGCTTAACATGAGCATCCTTTTGACTATCAAATTCAGCATATTGACGCTTAAACTTATCATTGTCTGGATACTTTGTGATTTTATCTTGAATCTGCGTTAACTTTTGGTCAAGTTCCGCCACCTTCTTTTGTTCCTCAGCCTGATAATCAGCAAAATTTAATTCAGCAAAAACATAAGTCACACCATCGCCGTAAACATCATACGCTGTTTCATAGAAATTAAGATTTTTATCATGATAATTTAATCGTTCTGCCGTAGTCTGGGTTAATTGCTTGAAGTCTGGTAAATCTGCGCGCTTTAAATAACGCAACTTGATCCCAAACTGCGCATTCTTTTTCAGATAATACAAAGCCTTCTTATCATATGAAGCATGCAGTGTTGCCACATCCGTAATTGCCGATAAATCTTTCACATATTCCCATTCTGGTGAACCCGATGTCGACATGCCTTCTGCAAACGGTTGATGAACGAATCCTAATTGATTCATTTGATGCATAAATTCATCATTCACAGGACTAAGAGCAGCACCATGATCATCAGTCAATTGATAGGTAACATTTGGACGTACTTCCAGGTACAGTGTATTATGTTCTTGCGCAAATTTAATGAGACCTGCCATGAAAAATTGCATCAAGTCAGGTTGTTTAAAATCCAGCAACGGTCCGTGATCGATTGAAAGTACATTACCTAACCGAACAGTTTCGTGCATAATCAAAGCAGCAGCGACAACTTCGCTCCCATCCTTGACGCCTACTGTCCAAGTTTGATAACCACGTCGCTTTAACAACTCAACTTGTTTCGCTGATTGCACATACGTTCCTGCGCTACTTTGTTGTTCAAAATTCGTAAATTCGGCTGCTGTTAATTCTGTAAATTGGTATGCCATTTTGCATATAACCTTCTTATTTATAATCTTTAAAATACTAATTTTTATTAAAATCATTGAACTATATCTATTGTAACAAAATTTAAAACCTTAAGCCGAATTCCCGCGTTTATCTTCCGTTATCAACTAAAAAAGAGCTAGAAACAAATTATTACATCTGTTCTAACTCTCAAATAATATTAAATTTTAACAATCTTAGTAAGCTTCACCAACGATAACACCGTTGACATACGCGAACCCAACGTGAGTAAATGATGCGTTCATTTCCCAGTTGCGGTGACCGTTTGCTGCACCAATCATGTTTGTTTCGTTGTACCATGCTGAGATAACTGATGAACCAGCTGCCCAACCAATGGCAATGACTTCAGTACTCTTGCTAAAGTGATCAGCAGGAATTCCTGATGCGGCAACCAAAGCTGCACGGCCTTGAGCAGTTGCTGCCAAGTTAGCATCCCAAGTTAATTGTGGCAAACCAGCACTTGCGCGCATTGCATTCAAAGCTGCCAAAGTAGCATCATTTGAAGCAACAGGTGCAGTAGTAGTAGCTGCAGAAGTTGTTTGTGTTGCAGCTGGTGTAGTTCCATCTGACAACTTTAATTGTGAACCAGTTACGATCAAGTTAGCTGATCCTAAGTTGTTGTACTTTTGCAAATCAGACACTGCAACCCCAGTTACTTGCGAAATAGTTGCTAAAGTATCACCAGATTGAACTGTGTAAGTTGGTGTCTTAGCAGCTTCATCAGCAACTTTTTTTGCGTCATCAACTGATGTATCGCGGAATGATTGTGCTTGATCGGCTGATGCATGTCCACCCAAAAATGGGATAGTTGCTGCGGCTGCCGCAATTGCTGTTCCAAAAATTTTCTTTGCATTACTCATATTATATTCTCTCACCTTCATCAACTGTGTTTATCAACGCAATTTTTCTCTACGTGAATTACTATAGAACTAATAATAGCAAATGTAAGTGACAGACATATTACGATAATTAGACAGTTGTTTCCTATCCTTTTACAAAAAAATTTAAAACTTTTTAATTTATTTCACTGTTTTCATTATTTTACATTACACTGGCGAGCCACATTCCAATTAATAGCACTGGAATTCCTCCGATAAATGCTAAGATAGTCTTCCAAAAAGCGCGCCACCGTTGACTTGGATCACTTAAACTGTCTGCCAGTTCCACAATGGGGGCCGAAAAAGTTGAGTATCCACCTAATATTCCTGTCGCACAAAACGTGTTTGTTAATTCTGATAAATGTAACCCAAATGTAATCCCAATCAACAATGCTGCGCTCAAATTAATCACCATGACCATCCATGCACTCGCGGCACCAAACACTCTTGGGGCCAAATTTAATAATGCAAATCGTAATATCGAACCAAATATTGCACCAAATCCTGCCATTAAAATAATCATCTAAGCCACCAGCTTTCGTGCTAACCAGCGAGCCAAAATGACAACTAAAACGCCACCAACAATGCTAATCATCCAATAAATGACCGCAACAACTGGAGCTGATTTAACTAGATCCAAAATTGCCGTTGAATATGTCGTATACGCCCCCAACACTCCAACCATCATAAAATCTGCCAACCACTGAGGAAAACGACTCTTCTTGGCCAAAATCACGACTAAAAACGCTGAAATAAACGTCCCTGATAAATTAATCACAACCGTTCCAGCTGGAAACTGATCTTTCATCAAAAGTTCGATTGCCTGCCGGACTGCTCCGCCAAAAAAACCACCGACGCCAACTGCTAATATTCGTTTCCAAAAATCACTTTGCATTTTATCACCTGTTTAAATCCTGAATCTTGGCCCAAATCGAACCAAACTGACCACTATCAATCAAAATATGAATTTCGTCCCCCACCTGAAGCACAAAATCACCCTTTGGCAACATTGTTTGCCCATGTCGCACAATCCGAGTAATTAAAAGCTCATTTGGCAAATTAATTGCGCGAATTTGTTGATTGCCCAATTGACCTGCTGGTGCCACAACGAGGATATGTTCTTCCAAATGGCCTGTCACTTTCGCTAACATCGCTGGTAATTGCATGCGTACAAGGAGCGATTCATAGATTGGTGCACCACCTAGACTATCAACTACTAAGTATGCAATCAATACGACCAAGGCCATTGATACGAGGTGGTCTAATGAGCCAACCATCTCAGCGACCAACACAATTGCTGTAAATGGCGCCTTAGAAATCGCTCCAAAATATCCGGCCATGCCAATCACCATTAACGATGGCAACAATCCAGCTTCCATGAGGTGCATTCCGACCAAAGCTTGACCAAACAATGCTCCAGCTAATGCTCCTAATGTTAAAATTGGCAAGAAAATTCCACCCGGTACGCCTGAACCAAAGGCCAACATTGATCCAAAGAAGCGTAAGAATAATAATCCAAAGAGAATCATAATGGCCGGCGTAATTTTAGCCGTGCCTGTAATTAACTCAGCTCCTCCGCCTAATGTTTGCGGGATGAAGTACCCAATCACCAGTAAAGTAAGCAAGATGATTCCAAAATGAAACTGCCGTGGAATTTTAGAAAATGGTGTGTATAGTTTTGGTGACCAAAGCGTGGCCCGTTGATATAACACCGCAAAGATGCCTAATAATAGGCCAAAGATAACCAAATACCAGTAATCTTGGAGCGGAACCAATCTTAAATGTGGCAGTTGTAACACCGGAGCCAATCCAAAAGCTTCTGATGCGACTAAATCTGCTACGAGTGCTCCAGTCAATGCACTAATCCAGGTCGCTACTGCAAAGTTACGATAAACTTCTTCTAAGATAAACAAGACTCCCGCAACAGGTGCCCCAAATGCAGCAGATAGTCCGGCCGCTGCTCCTGTCGCAATTAATAAGCGTTGATTTTGCTTTGACAATCCGCGTTTTTCACCCCAAAGTTGTCCGACAGCTGCACCCAATTGAATTGAAGGCCCTTCTCGTCCTAAAAATGCTCCTGATCCAATCGTCAAAATTCCAGCCGTAAACTTACGCCACAGCACTGACCACGCATTGACTTCCAACGCGTCCATCAATTGCCCTTCAACTTGGGGAATTCCAGAGCCGTTCACCATCGGATCCGGTTTAATAATCCAACCAACCAAGCCTGTCATTATAAGCATTACAACGATAATCAAAATAATCAGCCAAGGAGTCTGATGAGCTTGCAAATATGTTATTTTCCAAAATGTTAAAACTAAACTTACTAAGTATCGAAATGCGCTGACAACCATGCCTACGAATAAACCAATGATGGCTGCTCGCACGACAATCATGACTCTTGACCGATCAATTTTCATCCATTTTTACCTCCTTCACCCTCAAATTAAAAAGCGCCCATTCACAGACGCTTAAACATCTTAGTATCTATCCTACTACAATCTTGCTTTTAACACCAAAATTCTGAAATGATTTTGCAGACAGCTATTCGTCCTTTTCAATCAGGTCTGCATTTTCGTGATCAATTTCAGGCTGAATCGTCACATGATCCACATGGTACTTGCTTTGAATAATCTCACGCATCTTTTGGTTACTCTTCTCAACCTCCGATAAAGGCTGGTCATCCATCGTCACGTGAAATGACAACATCACTCGGTCCTCGTCGACCTGCCAAGCGTGGAAATGGTGAGCGCCCTTAACGTGTGGGCAAGGCAGCACATCATTTTTAATGGCATCGAAATCCAAACTAATATTTGACTGCATCAAGATTTGAGTTGACGCCTTTAACACTGGCCAAGTTGCATACATGATGTAAAGCGCAACGACCAATGTAATCAAAGGATCCAAGAAAGTCCAGTTAAAGAAATAGATCAACACAGCAGCAACGATGACACCCAATGAGGATAACGTATCACCCAGCACATGTAACAGCGCTGCCTTTGTATTAAGATTCTTGTGCCCCCCGAGCAAAACTAACCCCGTTACTACATTCGCGACTAAGCCAATCACGGCAATTATTAACATCAAAAGGCCTTTAATTGGATGTGGATCGAGGAAACCCTTGACTGATTCAATGACCAGCAAGAATGTCACAGCAAACAAAAAGATTGAATTTACAAATGCTGCTAAGATTTCAGCTCGTCGAAAGCCAAAAGTGTTTCGTTCACTAGTTGGTTTACCAGAAATCCATTGTGCCACCCATGCGATAATTAACGAAAGAACGTCTGTGAAATTATGCACGGCATCTGAAATCAAAGCGAGTGAACCAGATAAAATCCCGCCCACTAATTCAGCAATCGTTATGACGATATTCATGATGCTAGCTGTCAAAAAACGTGCGTTAGTTGAACCTTCCATACTACGGTGATGTTGATGTTCCATTTTATTACTCCTCCATCTTTGGTAACTAACGTGTTGTACTGGCTCTGCACAGGTCAATCAAAATGCTGAACCAACACAACACGTCACTTAAATTAAGTACATCTGATGCGTAAGTGCTAGTTATGCAACATCTTGGTCATTTTTCACTTGCATGGTGGCTTTTCAATAATGATAGTAAGTGGCGACACGGTCCCATTCGGCTTTTAATTTCGGCAAACCGAAATTTAGTCGAATTGGTGCCGCTACCTCGCTTGATCACCTACTATCATCATTTCAAATCACCACGCCTTGAATAAAATAACCAAGGTGTTCCATATATATTATTGTTTCTTGGTTGATAAGCTAAGCGATTCTGTCGTCGGATGACAAAGCCCTTGCCGAATCTAGGCGAACTTTTTCACGCGCGCTTTAGCGCCGTGAAATTGGCAAATTATTTTACCATTCGAACCACCTCCGTTACTAAGTCGCCCAGCTGTATGACACAGCTGCCCAACTAAGTACTGCGGATCGTGTTTTGGTAAGCGATAAATCGCTAACAAAACGCATAAATCCGAACGTA
>JAITPD010000050.1 GCA_031289615.1 Lactobacillaceae bacterium
CGAATCAAGGCGAACCTTTTCACGCGGGCTTTAGCACCGTGAAATTGGCAAATTATTTTGCCATTCGCCGTGACTCGTGCAGGGCCATCCGAACGTAAAGAATCTTTAGCGAAGCTGATTAAGTAAAAAATAATATTACACAACTAGCAATACACGTTTTTTCTACTATATAACGTTAATCTAAAAATTACTATAACTTTTTAATGCAGATTTATCAACCATTACATATTTATAAGCTGTGATAATTATAAAACATTGTAGTTATTATGCAAAAAACTGAAACATCAACTCAATTATTCATTGAATTTTGTTCCAGCTTAATTTTTACATTTTAGAAGTTTCACGCTTATGCAAATACCAATTTAACACGATTCCAAGCATTGCCATAATGATTGCTAAGAACCAACCCATGTAGTCTCCATAAACTTTTGGATCCTTCGCAGCCAATTCACTTGAAGTCGTAGCATCAAATCCATCACTTGAATCTTCAACCAAAGCCTTAGTTTCAGTGGATGCTGCAGCTGCAGAATTTGCACTTCCGCCTACTGAGTTAGCAACGGGTGCCAATCCACTTACAACTGGTAAACTACCAATCAACGGAACGACTGGCACTTGATTTCCAGGTACATGAATTGGTGCTGGAACTGGTGCAGGCGTTGGTGCTGGTGTCGGTGTCGGCGTTGGTGTCGGCGTTGGTGCAGGTGTCGGCGTTGGTGTTGGTGTCGGCGTTGGTGTTGGCGTTGGCCCAGGTGTTGGGAACGGCACAGGAACTAACGGATTAGTTAACTGAATCCAGACATCCTTATCCTCAAGGTGATACCAAGTAGTGTTTTCAATCCCGGCCCACACTTGATCATATTTGTATGCTTCACCTTTTTCAACAATCATAACTGGTTTTTGTAGCGCACCATGGAGATTGTTAGCTTCCAATAATTTCTCATTGTTAAAGAAATTCTTTGGCTCAGTCACATACCCAACAGTGGTTTCATCGACGTTAGTGAGCCCCTCAAATTGTTCAACATTTGCTAGCTCTTGAGTTCCGTCTTTGTCCAAATAAAGCATTTGATCACCAAATTGGAACCCGACAAAAGTTACTCCAGTTGCGATCGTCCACTCTTTGGTCACGTGAATTCCAACATGTTCGTATTTATTCGCGTAGTCATAGAAATGATTTTGTGAAAGACCCCATGGATAGTTTAAGAAAAGACTATCGCTTCGGTGACCAGGACGCGATGTTTGCACAATTTCTGCAGTATAATTAACATCTTTAATATTTGAAGTTGACTGTGTTCCAAGCGCATCAACCCAAACCGGAGTATCTTGACCTTCTATTGCAACCAAAGACCACATTACATTTTTCCCATTGTCTTCAGACTGCATTTGCTTAAGCACAGTCCCAATCTTTCCACCCCAACCAGTTAATTGACGATAATATTTATTATTCACAAAATAATTTGGTTGATTATGAAACAATCCATCGTTACGTCCTTGCGAATTGTCTAGAAAGACTTGTTGATCAACTGCTACAGGTAGCACATCAGCAATTTTTTGAACACCGGCAGCATTCATCCAAACGCTTTGGGTTCCCAATTCAAAATTAATCCAATTTATTCCGTCAGCAGTTTGCTTTTCATCAACAACTTCAATAAACAACTTTTGGTACTTCCAAGCGTTGCCAGCCAAAGCGGTTCCACCTAATGATCCAGGTTGGTCCAAATAAAGTAGATCATTTCTTCCATCTTGAACAATCTTGGCTGTGTAATCAATCGTAGTAGTAGCATGTCCCACTAGTGGTGTAAAGCTCATTTGAAAGGCCCAGGCTAAGGCCACAAAGACCCCAATTACTCGATTTATCTTGCTAATTTTCATTTCCATTTTCCCCTGTGTAGTTCTTCTAAGTATTTTAAACAATCATTCAAGTATACACAATTCGGTCGCATTTTAATCCATTTTAAAAGACTGTTCTCACAATGTTCGATTTTACTTCACAATTTAAAAAACTCAATGCTTAAAGAATTTAATCCCTAAACATTGAGTTTATTTTTATACCTAATTTTTCGCTTCGCTCAAAACCGGTGCTTCATGCTCTATATAAACGCCTTCCGCATCTTTGACCTAGACGAATCTAAGTGTATTACTTATCGTCACGTTTCACGCAACGAACGTAATGCTCTTAGCTCGCTAGTTCAATTTTTCGCTTCGCTCAAAACCGGTGCTTCATGCTCTTATTTTAAAGCCGAAATATTGACCCACAATGGTTGCGCATAACCAGCAACTTGCACTTCTGCCCAAGTTGCATTGTCAATCGTCTTCCATTCTGAAATCACGTGCACAGTTTGACCAGTTAAGTCATGACCGGCCACAATCCAACGTCCTGAGAAGACCGTCGGCATTGTAAAGAAACCGTATTGGTAATTTGGATCAATCACCATCTTGTCATAGCTTACTGTTGTAGAAACATTCAAGCCCTTGTCTTTTTCAATCCAAAGAGTTTGTCCTTGCAAGCTACCAAATTTTAGATCAGAAGCAATAAACTTCACCCAAGTGATTCCATCAACAACCGTTTCAGAAATTGGTGTTACTAACGCGTGAGTGAAACTTGGTCCATAACCAACACTTTGTCCGCCTTGTGAAGGAAGTCCTGTATACACATCAACACGGTCTTCCCATGCATATTGCCAAACAGATGCATGATAGTTCACAGGTACTTCTACTGGAACTTCTGGCTCTGGATCTGGCACTGGTTCGAGTGGAACAACTTGGTCATCAGCAACCCAGTAATCAGAGTTAGACAAGCGATACCAGTCTGTATAGTTTGAATCAGTCAAAATCTTATCAAAGTCATACACACCACCTTCGATATTATCTGATCCTTCAGTGTTAATGAACAATGATGGTTCTTCAATATAAGCGGTTGCATCATCGATTAAGTCCACAGAATCACCAACAATTTGGGCGTCAGCAATCTTAACAACTCCATCTTTGTGCATGTAGCAATATTGGCCACCAATCCAGAATCCAACCCAAACAAGACCGTTTGCAGTAGTCCATTCCTTGGTAACTTCCATGTTTGCGCCATTATATTCTTTATCTGAACAAAGGAAATGATTTCCTGAGAGTCCCCAAGGGTAATCCTTGTATACTCCATCACCCTCAGCAGGGCGTGTTTCATCATAGACTACTTGAGCAGTATAATCAACGCTCACAATGTTAGAAATCGGTTGTGTTGCATTCGCATCAAGATAATAGAAATCAGTGTTAGTATAATTATCCATTGTCATTTGATACCACGTTGCAGTGCTACCTTGGAGAATCTTGGTTACATTACCAATCTTACCACCCCAATGAGCTCCTTGAACCGTTTCACGGAAGTTTGCATAAACGAAATTCCAAGATGCAACCTTATAGATCCCATCATCGCGACCTTGTGAGTTATCAACAATGACTTTAAACGGTTCAGCAACAGTCGTCACATCCGCAATCACTGACAAAACATTTTTTTGAATCCAAACATCGGAACCTTTGTATTCAAACTTAGCCCAGTCTTGACCATCAGCGTTCTCTTCAGCCAAAATCTCAACATCATGCTTGTTAAAATCAGTAGCAGTCGTTTTGGCAATTACAGTTGCTGATTCAGATGGCTCAGCATAAATTTTCTTGCTGGCATCAGATAAAATCTTCGCTGTGTAATCAACGGCGACCTCAGCATCACTTGCAAATGCAGCTGGCACAGCAGAAACAAATGCCCCAGCTACCAAAACGGCGGCCATTAGCCCTTTAATCAATTTCATAGAACAATCTCCATTCGGTAATATAGTTGTAATAACCTTTCCATAATATCAGACAAAAAAAGAGCGTGGAAGTTAATTCACACTCTTATCAATTTTGATTATTTTCAACTTTATAAATTCAAATTAATTTCACGAATTATTCAAACGATCCTAAAAATTGATAAATAGGGAAACCGGCTGCTGAAAACTTTTCTTCATACTCAGTTTCAACATTATTAATCATTTTATCTTCGTCATCATGTAAATTTAAAGAAATTCCATTGGGCTGAAAATGCACTCCAAATTCTGCAAAACTGTACAGTGAATACTCAAACAAACCGCGGTTATCAGTCTTGAAAGCAAGTTCACCACCAGCTGGCAAAACGGTCTTGTAGCCTTCCAAGAATGACTTGTACGTCAAACGCCGTGATTCATGCCGTGTCTTTGGCCAAGGATCAGAAAAGTTCAAGTAAATCTTGCTTACTTCACCCCTTGTAAAATATGTTTCAACTCCAGCCCCATCACCAAAAATAAACTTCAGATTCGGCAAATCTTGCTCGTCTTCATCCGCTTTACGTGCAGCCACTGCAACTGCTGATTCTTGAATTTCCATTCCAATGAAATTAATCTCTGGATATTTTTTGGCCATTCCAATAATGAATTGGCCCTTCCCTGTCCCAATCTCGACATGCAAAGGAGCATCTTGCTCAAAGATTGATTGCCAATTTCCTTGCATTCCCGTGGCGTGATCTTGTGTAATCACGAGTTCATCATGTTCATCCAACCAACTCGTCGCCCATTTTTTATTTCTTAAACGCATGCTTTTTTCTCCTGTTTTTTAACATTGTTTTGGGATAAATCACCATCAAGTAAGCTGTGATTATGACAAATCCAATTAATTCGATTAACGTCATGCCACGACCGGCAAGCAGGGCTGTTACAAAGAACAAAACTCCGGTTGCACCAATCCATGGGGCTGTCGTTTTAACATATTTTTGATCCCATTCGTCATTTGAAATTGGATACAAATGCTTAAACACAATTTGCTCGTGGACCTGTGCTAGTGGCAGAAATTGAATGACAATCATGTAGACCATTAAAATAAGCAATAATACTCGCAACCAGCCGGCCGTCGTTGCTGCAATAAACATTCCTAAAAAAGTCACGGTCAACCACGCGCTGAGAAATTCTGGTCGGCGCAAAAAGGCAAGTTGCTCTATATCACCGCGATTTACCCGCACAATTTTTTCAAGCCATTTGCGCTGTTTGATTTGCTTTTTCAATCCTGGCACATCAATAAACGCATTGAAGAACGAATTAATTTGACTCCGGCGATTTTCTTCTGCAACAACCAATGCTTTCCAATTTGCTAAATCACCATAAGTCTGTCCTTGCCATTGACCTTCATGCTTGATGCGCATTTGCAATAAGAGCACCTTGATGACTGCTACAATAAGTGTTCCGCCAATAATCAAAGTGAGATTTGTCGTGTACAAGCGCAACATCATTGGCCACAGGATCAACAACAAAATAATTTCAATTACGAATGCAACCACAAACGAATAATACGTGGCTTTTTTACGTAAAATTCGTAATTCTGTTTCATTCGCCAACCGGTACAGAGGATCAGCTGGCAATAAAAAGTTGGCTGGCCGTCTGTTAACTAGCAAAGTCAATAAAATAATTACTGCCAACACACTCTGCGTTAACCAATTAATCGGAGCAGTAATCCATAATTGTCGATAAGCCAATGCTCCGCCACCTAAAGCAATCAACAATGCCAAAATTGCGTGGTCATTGAACACATAGCGACCAAGTTTGAAATAACGTTGCCATTGCTTAGCTAATCTAGTTTGAAATAAATCTTGCATTGCTATTCCTCACTCGCCATTTCAGGAACCAACTGGCCAAACTCTTGCACAGTCCCACTAGCAGCGACTTGACCATCCTTTAGATAAACGAATTGGTCAGCATGCTCTTTTAGCGTATTTAAAACGTGAGTGGTCATCAAAAATGACGTCCCTGTTTGCTTGCGAGCGTCGATAATTTCCAATAGATCCTTGACGGCAACCACGTCCAAGCCTAAGAATGGTTCATCGATAATAAACAAAGGCGCATCAGTGATAAACGCCATGATAATCATAACTTTTTGGCGCATTCCTTTTGAAAAATGTACAGGAAACCACTCGAGCTTGTTGTCTAAGCGAAAAATCTTTAACAGCTCGTCGGCCCGCTCCCAAGCTTCCTTTGCATCAAGATGATAACTGTGAATTGTGACATCAATATGTTCGCGTAAAGTCATTTCTTCATACAAAACGGGTTGTTCTGGAATGTAGGCAATCTTTGCTTTATAGTTAATCGGATCCTTTTGCAACTCAATCCCATCAATCTTGATTGAACCTTTTTTTGGTGCCAACAACCCGATGATATGGTTGATCGTCGTTGACTTACCTGAACCATTTAATCCCACTAACGCTGTCAATTCACCGTTACCAACCGTAAATGTTATATCATCCAAAACTGTTAGATGGCCATATCCGCCTGAGACATGTTCAACTTCTAATGCCATGTTTGGTTCTCGCTTTCGTAAATGTTTGATAACGCGTAGTGCTAGTTGTGAAACATCTTGGTCATTTTTCACTTGCGTGGTGGCTTTTCGATAAAGATAGTAAGTGGCGACACGGTCCCATTCGACTATTAATTTCGTCTCCACGAAATTTAGGCGAATTGGTGCCGCTACCTCGCGTTATCACCTACTATCATCATCTCAATCCACCACGCTTTAAATTAAATGACCAAGATGTTGTATTAAAATATTGTCCTTTGCTTGATCAGCGTAGCGATTCTGTCGTCGGATGTACTTTCCTGCCGAATCAAGGTGCACCATTTCACTAACACCAGGTCCCAACAGTTAGTGAAATTGGCGAATTATTTCGCCTTGCACAACCACCTACGTTACTAAGCAGTTCAGCTGTATGACACAGCTGACCACCAAGTACTACGGATCGTGTTTTGGTAAGCGATAAATCGCTAACAAAACGCATAGATTTGTGTAGGGAAATCCGAACGTAAAGAATCTTTAGCGGAGCTTATCAATCAAAGGACAATATTACACAGTTAGCACTAAATGTTTGATAATAACAATTTTACACTATCTCAGCACATATTTCTTGCATTGCCTAGGTTAGTTTCAGGTTATCGGAATCATTTTACGTTATAATGAACGTATAAACATCAATTTAGGAGGCACCATCATGAGTGATGTATTCGATAAAATTATTGCAGGTGAAATTCCATCTTACAAAGTTTACGAGGATGATGACGTCTTGGCATTTTTAGACATCTCGCAAATCACGCCAGGTCATACGCTGGTCGTTCCAAAAGCTGACATTCAAGACATTTATGCTTACGACGAAGAAACTGCGGCTAAGGTCCTATCAAAATTGCCCCTCATCGCCCGAGCCATTAAAGCTTCAAACCCTACTATCATTGGCTTAAACATTGTTTCAAATAACGAAGCTGGTGCCGGACAAATCGTGCCTCATTCCCACTTTCATTTGATTCCACGTTACAAAGATGACGGCTTTAAGATTACTGAATTTAATAACGCTGATCAATATGATTCAGATAAATATCAAGCAATTGCCACTTCAATCAAGAAGTATTTGGAGGACACCCATGAGTGAAAATGAATTTATCAACCGGATTAAGGCTGAATTTAATGGTTTAAAGTCAGATTTTAGCGATCTGGGACATGCGGTAAAAAATACGAATCAGGCCAAGAAGCGAGTTCAAGCTGAAATCCCTGTTGCCAAAGAGGCAGCGACTGAACTTCAAGCAAATCTTGAAACAATGAAAATTAAAAATCAACCACGAATTGAGCGCATGCAAGAAACACTGGATCATCTTAAAGAGACGTTAAAGAAGTAACTAAAAATCATCCTAACCAGAATTTATGTTTGTGGTTTGGATGATTTTTTTCGCTTTAATCTCGCTATTTTCCCACCTGCAACTTCAATTCCATCACCGTATCACGCAGATTGGCTGCGTCTTCAAAGTCCAGTCTTTTCGCTGCCGCCCGCATTTGATCTTCCAAATTAGTAATCATCGCTTCCTGATCGTTACGTGCCATATCTTTGAACGCAATATCTGTAAATGAAGCCTTCTTCTCACCATCATCAACTTCATGTGAAACTGAAATCAAATCACGGACTGCTTTTTTAATTGTATGCGGAGTAATTCCATGTTCCTCATTATATGCAATTTGTGTCTTACGTCGGCGTGTCGTCTCGTCCATGGCAGCCTGCATTGAAGCAGTTGTATGATCAGCATATAAAATCACGTGACCATTCTCATTTCGCGCTGAACGTCCAATCGTTTGAATCAATGAACGAGTGTTACGCAAAAAGCCTTCCTTGTCCGCGTCCAAAATGGCAACCAACGAAACTTCTGGCACATCAATTCCTTCTCGTAACAAATTAATTCCAATCAACACGTCAAACTTACCTAACCGTAAATCGCGAATAATTTCCGTTCGTTCCAGCGTCTTAATGTCTGAGTGCAAATATTTCACCTTGACGCCAACATCTTGCAGATAATCAGTTAAATCTTCCGCCATTTTTTTGGTCAACGTCGTGATAAAGACGCGTTCATCCTTAGCAGCTCGTTCTTTAATTTCGCCAAGCAAATCATCAATCTGACCATTGACAGGACGAACTTCGACTTCTGGGTCCAATAATCCAGTTGGTCGAATAATTTGTTGCGTCACTTCGCTTTCTGGAACACGCTCAGTTTCATAATCTCCCGGCGTGGCAGACATATACACAATCTGATTGACGTGTTGCTCAAATTCTTCCAGACGCAACGGGCGATTATCCAGCGCTGATGGTAACCTGAAACCAAAATCAATCAAAGTTTGCTTGCGGGACCGGTCACCATTGTACATTCCACGCACTTGTGGCATCGTGGCATGCGACTCATCAACGACAATCAAAAAGTCATCCGGAAAGAAATCCAGCAGCGTAAACGGTGGTTCTCCCGGTTCTCGACCATCCATATGCCGTGAATAATTTTCAATTCCGCTCGTGAACCCCATTTCACGAATCATCTCAATATCGTATTCGGTCCGTTGCTTCAAACGTTGTGCCTCAAGCAGTTTACCGTTATCTTCAAGTTCTTTGAGCCGTTCATCTAGTTCCGCTTGAATTGACACCAACGCCTTATTTCGAATGTCTTCGTTGGTCATAAAATGCGTGGCCGGGAAAATCGTAATCGTATCCAAATCAGCGACAATCTCGCCCGTTAAGCTATCGACTTCTCTGATTCGATCAATTTCGTCGCCAAAAAATTCGACCCGAATCGCCTTTGCATCAGATGAAGCCGGAAAAATTTCCAGCACATCACCACGCGCACGAAAACGACCACGCTGAAAATCAATATCATTACGTTGAAACTGAATATCAATCAGGTCACGCATAAGCTGGTTCCGCTCGATTTCATCACCAATATTTAAACTAATCACATGCTCTTGATATTGATGCGGATCCCCCAAACCAAAGATTGAAGAAACTGACGCCACCACAATCGTATCATTACGCGAAAGGAGTGAAGACGTGGCAGAATTTCGTAACTTGTCGATTTCATCATTGATTGAAGAATCCTTTTCAATAAACGTATCAGACGATGGCACGTACGCTTCTGGTTGATAATAATCATAGTAAGAAACAAAGTATTCCACCGCATTGTTTGGGAAAAACTCTTTAAACTCACCATAAAGCTGTCCCGCCAGCGTTTTATTATGCGACAAAACGAGCACTGGCTTATTTACTTTTTCGATCACTTCTGAAATCGTAAATGTTTTTCCAGTTCCTGTTGCTCCCAAAAGGATTTGCTCCTTCACACCATTTGCCAAACCTTGAACTAACTTCTCAATGGCTTTTGGCTGATCACCCGTTGGATCGTATTTTGAAACCACTTCAAATGGCCGATCTTCTTTTTTTATAATCATTTGGCACCCTCTATCCGTCAAAAAAAATGAACGATATCTCTATCGTCCATTATACGCTATTTTATATTAAGTTTAAACTAATTCGTCACGATTTGCTCGTTCACGTATTCTGCATAAAGCTCGTGGCTAGCTAACAGCTCTTGATGCGTTCCAGAACCAGTCACAGACCCGTGCTCAATAAAGTAAATCTTGTCAGCATCTACAATCGTTGACAACCGGTGTGCAATCACCAAAGTCGTCCGGTTTTGCATCAATTGCTCCAAAGCCTTTTGCACCATTGCTTCTGATTCCGAATCCAATGAGGCCGTTGCTTCGTCCAACATCAAAATCTTTGGGTCCCGCAAGAACGCCCGCGCAATTGCCAAACGTTGCCGTTGACCACCTGAAACCTTAACTCCACGCTCACCAACTTGCGTATCAAGTTGATCTGGCATCTCGTGGACGAATTGATCAGCATATGCCAATCTCAAAACTTCCCACAAGCGTTCGTCTGAATAATCACCAGCCAACCCGTACGTCAAATTTTCACGAATAGTTCCGGCCATAATTGCTGAATCCTGTGACACGAACCCAATTTGCTCCCGCCAGTTACTTAAAGCGACATCTTCAATATCCGTATTACCAATCTTAATTGAACCAGCAGTTGGCGTATAGAAGCGTTCCAGCAACTGGAAGACCGTTGACTTCCCGCCACCTGAAGGACCTGCAAACGCCACAATTGTGTTTGGCTTTGCTTCAAATGAAACATCGCGCAAAATTGGCTTATCATCTTCGTACTGGAAATCAACATGATCGGCAGAAAGAGTCTGGCCTTCAACATCGACAGTTGCGCCTTCATCCAAAGCTTCTACATCCTCGTCCAACAAAGTGATCAAGCGTTGAGTAGCACCTTGCGTCTTTGAAAATGTCGTTGAGAATGTCCCGATCGAAGCCAATGCCGGCATAATTTGGAAGAGGTACATGATGAAGCTAAATAGCGTCCCCATCGTTGACTCACCCTTTGAAACACGCAGGGCTCCAACGACCAAAATCATCACGAACAACGCCATCATTACCATCGTCATAATAGGGCCAATCACTCCATCAACGACTGCTTCACGCTTACCAAACTTAAAGAGGTTATCAATCAACCCATTCCCGCGCTTCAACACAAAGTTTTCAGCACCAGAAGACTTGACCAAACGCATTTCAGCTAGCGTTTCTTGTGAAGTTCCAGTGAAATCAGCCATTGCATCTTGCGTTCCACGACCGACCTTCATCGCAAGGATCATCACGGGAGCCACTAATGCAGCTGTAATTGGAACAGCAATAATAATCCAGATTGCCAAATGCCAGTCAGTTGTAAACATCAAAACGACTGCTCCAACCATTTGAATCAAACTCGTGAGGAAACCAGGCAAAGCGTTGGCCACCAAAGTCTTCACTTGGGTGGTATCACTCGTTAACCGTGAAGTGGTTTCACCTGATTTAACTTGATCGAAGTATTTAACTTTAAAGACGACCAGTTTGTCCCAGACAATCTTACGCAGATTGCGCACCAACTGTTCACCAGCGACCCCAGTTAGAAAACTTCCGATTGCTGAAACAATTGCGCCACCGATAAACAGAGCGAGCACAATGGCAATCAAACCTTTGTCGAGGCTATGTCCACCTGTAAATGAATTAATTAATTTCCCCGAAAATTTAGGAGCAAACAAATTCAAAACTACTCCACCGATTGACAGTGCCAATCCAGGAATCATTAATTTGAATTGAGGGTGTGCCATCTTGATGATTTTCCAAAGTCCTGCAACTTTTGCTTTTGGCTCGTTCTTTTCAGCCAAGCTAAAGTCTTCGTGTCCGTTTTCTGCCATTATCTGTACCTTCTTTGATTTCTAAATTTAAAAATAAATATGTTGTACTAATTGTACAATATTGGGCTTTGCTTGCTCAGCTTCGCTAAAGATTCTTTACGTTCGGATTTTCCTACACGAATCGAGGTGCAAGGCGAAATAATTCGCCAATTTCACTAACTGTTGGGTCCTGGTGTTATTGAAATGCTGCACCCCGATTCGGCAGGAAATTACATTCGACGACAGAATCGCTACGCTGATCAAACAAGGTCTAATATTTTAAACCACTAATTATTTAAACCATCCCGTAAATGGATTACCATCCGCCTCATCTCTATGTTTGGCAGCATGCTGAAGTCCACGAGCTAAATGATTGTTCATCTGATTACGGCTCTTTTGAAGATGCTCATACATTTGCTTTTGATGCCGGCCCATTTTGTCAGTCATCTGTTGCATAAATTCATCTGAAGAAACATGCTCATTCAACTTACGAAGGCTTGCTCCGAATTGTTCGCGTTCGTCTTCATCAAAAACATCAAAAACACTGCTCTCAAAATTTTCACGCGTTTCATCAAGTTCTTGCAAATGTTCTAGACCAGCTTCTGTAATTTGTACTAGGACCACCCGCGCATCATTTTCATCCTTGACACGTTGAACGTAATCATCAGCTTCCAACTTTTTAATAATCATAGTCACTGACGCAGGCCGAACATCCAAAATATCTGCAATTGCTCCTGCTGTCAACGGATCCTTAGTTGTGCTCAACACTCGTAGCAACCGACGACTATTATCAGGTCGTTGCTGCGGATTGCGACCAGAGTTTAAGCTCATTGCCGTAAACCAGATTCCTGGTTGGTGCACCATTTCATTTAATTCATCAAATAATTCTCGATTGTTCATTATATTACCTCTTCTAAAATTTATTTAGTTTATATATTCGTTAACAAAATAAATAATAAACCACTTATTTAGTTTTGTCAACAATAAACTAAATAAACTTTATTGATGCGTTTACCTTGTTCATTTTTCAATTGCGTGGTGGTTTTTCAATAATAATAGTAAGTGGCGACACGGTCCCATTCGACTTTTAATTTCGTTGAACCGAAATTTAGTCGAATTGGTGCCGCTACCTCGCGTTTTCACCTACTATCATCATTTCAACCCACCACGCCTTAAATAAAATGACCAAGGTGTTCCGTTAAAATGTTTCCCTTCACTTGATCAGCGGAGCGATTCTGTCGTCGGATGACCAGCCCTTGCCGAATCTAGGCGAACCTTTTCACGCGGGCTTTAGCGCCGTGAAATTGGCAAATTATTTTGCCATTCGCCATGAATCGTGCAGGGCCATCCGAACGTAAAGAATCTTTAGCGAAGCTGATCAACCAAAAATATTTTCACGACAAAACAAAAGGGCCCAAAAGCCCCACGTTTAACGTTATTCAGCTGCACCACTATTGAAGATACCGATATAAATCCGTTGCAAGCGTTCCGAACCAGGGAACTCTTCTGCCAACATTTCTGGCAAAACCTGCCGAATAAAGTAAGCTGAGCTCGGCATATCGCGGAAAGCATAAATCGTTTCCAAACTTTCCTTATAAATCTCCATGAAAACCGGCTCCGGATTACCCTTTTGCAACTCGCCAAACGCTTCATACAAAAGATCAACCTTGTCCGCCACTGACAAAATCCGGCCCTCGAGCGTATCGTCTTTGCCTTCAGTCAGCCGGCGATGATACGAATCCCGATACTCTTCTGGAATCTCCATACGAATAAAATTATCCGCCAGCGACTCCTCAACATCCGCTAGCATGTGCCGCAACTCTGACGAAGCATACTTCACTGGCGTCCGAATGTCACCGATAAAACGCTCGCTAATATCGTGGTTCAACGCCTTTTCATATAGCAAGCGCCAATCAACTGGATTACCGTTTTGCTCCTCGACATCGCCTAAAAACTGCGCAACCTGAGTCACCTTCCATGAATGCGATGCGACTGAATGCGGAAAATATTTAAAATACCCCGGCGCGCGATTGATCATCTCAAGCTCGCTTAACCCTGATAAATACTGATGAAATCCCATTTTGTAACTCCCCCTGTTTGAATGATATTTTTCTATACTTTACACATCTAAGGGAGGAAATGCAAGTCAAAATGGTCAAAGCGTTGTATACTATTTTTAATCATAATTTAAAAAACGAGGCCCCAAATGAAACAAGCACTAGTCGTTATCGACCTGCAAGACGCTATTATCAGAGTTAGCTCTCTCCTGCGTGTTAATCTAGATGAAATTTTGTATAATAACAAGCAATTGGTCGAAGCAGCCATTGCTCACGAAATTCCTGTGTTCTTGATCACAGTTAAATCTCCGCTCTTCACTGATAAGATGGCCAGTGTCTCTCCTGAACTTGCCGAATATCAAAAAAATGAGCATGTTTTTCATTTCATCAAGCACGCTCCTTCAGCATTTACAATTGATGAATTTTTGCCCAAACTCAAAGAACTCGGTGTTGAAGAATTAATCATGACCGGTGTTTCAACATCAAACGGTGTGTTAAAAACTGCTCGTGATGGTGCTAACAATGCTTTCTCAATTGTAGTCGCACGCGATGCAGCTGCCGCTAGAAAAGCAAGCACGCATGATGACGCGCTCGCCGAGATGGCTAAGTTTAGCACAATTTCTACGACTGATGAGATTATTGAAAAGATGTAACGCGTTGTGCTAGTTATGAAATCAGGTTCTATAATATTTGGGACTGATGAATAACATTTGTTTGTTATTCATTGGTTCCATTTTTGTTTTTGATTAGCCAAATGGCTAATCTATAATTGTTTAAGTCAACGTCAATG
>JAITPD010000051.1 GCA_031289615.1 Lactobacillaceae bacterium
CATTGACGTTGACTTAAACAATTATAGATTAGCCATTTGGCTAATCAAAAACAAAAATGGAACCAATGAATAACAAACAAATGTTATTCATCAGTCCCAAATATTATAGAACCGATTAATTGACAGGAATTGAAAGAATCGACGTTGCGTTGGTTCTTTTTTAATGCAGTCATATAGTAACATTTCAATAAAACCACGTAGTTCTAACCATAATGACATAATTCTCTTATTATACTTGAAAAATTCACACATCAAACTATGATAGTGCTTATAATGATATTCATATTACAAATTTTGCCGTCAAAGCGATTTTAGCTCTTGAGTAGAGAGGGTGTGAGATATGAAAAATTTAATTATTACGCACAAATATAAGATGAGTATCCTACTCTTGCTAATGGGCATCGGGCAGCTTTTTGTTGTGGTTGGTTCATTGTTAAGCGCTGACATGGTGAATGCACTTGTTAAAAATAATGTGAACTTATTTTTTTACAAGACAATGATCATTATGATTGTTTGGATCACGGTTGCTGTTATCTCATACGTTAAAGATATTTTTTCTGAACATGTGATTCAAAGCATGAATGGGACTCTGCGTTCAGAAATAACACGAAAATTAACTAATTTAAATTATCTTCAATACAATGAAAATTCTGTTGGAAAATATGTTTCCTGGCTAAATAATGATATAAAAAGCATCGATGAACAGGGACTCCAAAGTTTATTTATTGTGATCGAAGGCATCTTTGGCACTGTTTTTGCATTGGTTGCACTATGTCGGTACCATTGGTCTTTAGCGTTACTATCGCTGTTTATGACGGTGTTAATTATTAGTATTCCAAAATTATTTAGTAAACGACTCGAGAAGGCCAATCAAAGGCAGAGTGATGAAAATGAAAATTTTGTTAGTGTGACTGAAGATTCGCTATCAGTCTTTAATGAATTATTTGCTCTCAAGTCTTTAACTCAAATCGTTGGAAAAATCATGAGTGCTAGTGACAAACTGGGTGTTGTGAATGTTAAACGCGTGCGAGAACAAACGAATGTCTCAATTTCTGGCTTCTTGCTAAACGTGATTGCTCAAATCTTGCTAATGGGATTGAGTGGATACCTTGCGTTGAATGGCCAGGTCGCAATTGGTGTAATTGTGGCGGTCGGAAGTTTATCTGGAAATGTGTTCAATAATCTTGGCAACATGAGTACCTATATTGGAATGATTCGCGGAGTTAAACCATTTTTCAATAAGGGAATCGATAATGAAAAAAATAATATTCTCCCAGTTGCTAATTTAGAATTTCAAGATAAGCTAACAGTAGAGCATGTTTGTTTTGGCTACAACGCTAACCTACTTTTTAAGGATGTCAGCATTAACTTTGCTAAAGATAATAAATATTTGATCATTGGTAAAAGTGGTGGTGGTAAATCTACATTTTTGAAAATTATTGCTGGCTATATTAAGCCTTTGAACGGCAGTGTTCACCTCGATGGAATTGATTATGAAAAAATTAATGGCCAAGATATTCGAGAAAATATTTTTTATCTAGATCAAAAGTCAGCAATGTTTAGTGGGACGGTTCGAGACAACTTGACGCTTAATTATTCATATGCAGAAGCAGAGTTAATTGACATGCTAATTTATGTTGAACTAGCATCAAATGTTGAAGAAGCTAAGAAATTATTAGATGTCACATTGAAGAGTAAGAGTAAAAATATTTCTGGTGGTCAGATTCAACGTTTGGCGTTGGCTCGCGGATTATTGAGGAAGCCCAAAATAATTTTGGTGGATGAAGGTACGTCAGCGATTGATCCACAAACGGCGATTTTAATTGAAACGAAACTTCTTGATGAACCTGATTTGACTGTAATAATGGTCAGCCACACGTATCATGATGAGACAAAAAACAAATTCGACCAGATTATTGATTTTGACGAATTTAATTGACCTAAATGAAAAATATCATCCCGACCACAAACACAAATTCTGGTTAGGATGATTTTTTAGCTATTTCTTCAAAGTTTGCTGATATATTTTACAATCCACAGCCCAAAACAACTTTTGTCAAACTCTCATAAACGTGTTTCAAAAGTTTGAACTTCGGTTATAAGGCCTATTTTCTAATTCACTACGTCGCTTCGCTTTGGTAGCAAACCAGAAAACACCCCTTATCCCGACAGCTCAAAACAACTTTTGTCACACTCTGTTTAATAACTGTCACGGGATTGCCACCGATGTATTATGTACTTTTGCATAAAATGTTAGTAGAATAGAGGGTATGTTAATTTAATTTCTGAAGATAAGAACTAATAGAAAGGGTGATAAATATGACACAACATTATGACACAATCGTAATTGGTGCTGGACCTGGCGGAATGACTGCTGCTATCTATACGGCGCGCGCTAACATGTCGACTTTAATGCTTGACCGCGGAATCTATGGTGGTCAGATGAATAACACTGCTGAGATTGAAAATTATCCCGGATTTGTTTCGATTCAAGGACCGGAGTTGGCTGAAAAAATGTATGAGTCAACTACTCAATTAGGAGTTGAGTACGCATTTGGGAACGTCGAACACGTGATTGCCGAAGATGCATTGACGTGGCGTGTTCAGACCGACATGGACGAATACACGGCTGATTCTGTAATTCTGGCAACTGGGTCACAGTATAAAAAGCTTGGTGCACCTGGCGAAGAAAAATATGCAGGACGAGGCGTATCATATTGTGCGGTTTGTGACGGAGCGTTTTTCCGTAACGAACACGTGGTTGTCATTGGTGGCGGAGATTCTGCCATTGAAGAAGCAACTTACTTGGCCGGAATCGCTGACCAAGTGACTGTCATTCACCGTCGCGAATCATTGCGTGCACAAAAGATTATTCAAGACCGTGCTTTTGCCAATGAAAAAATTAATTTTATTTGGAATTCAGAAGTACAAGAAATTTTGGGTGATGACAATAAGGTGACAGGCGTTCGGATTTTAAATAACCAAACAAATGAAAGTTCAGTGATTGATGCTGCTGGCGTTTTCGTTTATGTCGGATTGTTACCAGTTTCTGAGCCGTTTGCAGATCTAAATGTGACCAATGAACTCGGTTGGGTACAAACAAATGGTAAAATGGAGACTGCTAAGCCTGGGATTTTTGCCATTGGTGATGTGCGCGAAAAAGAGTTGCGTCAGATTACAACAGCTGTTGGTGACGCAGCAATTGCGGGTCAGAATGCCTTTTCTTATTCAGAAAGTGTTAAAATGGCTAAATTAGCACAAAAATAAAGTAAAAATGTTAAAGGAGTCCAAATCATGATGCAAGGGACTAAAATTGTTGCCTCAGCCCATTATGTACCTGCAGATGTTATCACTAATGATGCATTAACTGCCATTATGGACACCAGTGACGAATGGATTCAATCACATACTGGTATTAAAGAACGGCGAATGTCTTTGCAGGGTGAGAATACCTCTGATTTGGCAACGCAAGCAGCGCGCCGGGCTTTGGCACAAACTGATTTGACAGCACAAGACATTGATTTAATTATTGTGACAACGTTTACGCCGGATGGATTGGCCCCTTCAACGGCCGCTCTAGTTCAACGCAATCTAAAAGCAGAAAATGCGTGGGCGTATGATATTTCAACTGCCTGCTCTGGATTTGTTTTTGGCTTGAGTACGGCTGACAAATTTATTCGTTCAGGTCAGTATCAACATGCTTTGGTCATCTCAGCAGAAGTTAATTCTAAGATGATGGATTTCAAGGACCGGACTTCTTCAGTATTTTTCGGTGATGGAGCAGGAGCAGTGATTGTCTCAGCTACATCAAATGGGGAAACTGAAATAGTTGGCGAACGCATGCGGACAATCGGGGATGCAGATGTCGTGCACTCTGGGCGAATCGCACCAATGCGCCAGTTGTCAGCTGATAATTACCCGCAGGTGGACGCGTTTGAGCAAAATGGGCGCCAAGTATTTGAGGAAGTTGTTGAGCTGATTCCAGATCACGTCACGAATTTTTTGGCGGACCAAGGATTAGTGCCAGATGATATTGATTTCTTTATCACGCACCAAGCCAATTTACGAATTATCGAGCAGATTGCCTTGGCGCTAAAGCAACCAATGGATAAGTTTTCAGCCAATGTGGTTTATTATGGAAACACTTCATCTGCTGGAATCGCGATGGCCTTTGATGAATTGAATCATAAGACTGATTTAACTGGCAAGAAAGTTTTGCTAACAGGGTTCGGAGCAGGCTTTACGTATGGCAGTTTGCTACTTCAATTCTAAGGAGGGCATGATGGATTATAATGCATTATTAGAGCAGGTTCGGCTCGGTGAATTGGATAAATTTGTGATAGAACACACCGATTTTCAAGAGTTTTATGAAATTTGGCGGCGGTACCCATATCAAAATACGATTCGCGGAATTGCGGCTCAGGGTGGAAAAGTCACCTACGTTAAAGCGGACGAACAAATCTAATTTAGGAAACATGAACAATTATGGAATAAACATTGTAACCGTTTGCAAATAAGGAATGTTACCGGTATAATAAAAGATATAAATAGAGCTTCGGTTCTAGTTTTATAAAAAAATTGTATAAATTACAAATATCAGAGGAGCACGTATATCATGGAATCACGTGAATTTCACATTGTAGCAGAAACAGGTATCCACGCACGTCCAGCAACATTGTTGGTACAAACTGCGTCAAAGTTCGCATCAAACGTTACTTTGTCATATCAAGGTAAGGATGTTAACTTGAAGTCAATCATGGGTGTAATGTCATTGGGCGTTGGTCAAAATGCTGATGTAACTATTTCAGCTGATGGTGACGATGCAGCGGATGCAATTTCTGCAATTGCTGAGACAATGTCAGCAGAAGGATTGGCATAATAAAGTAGATTGGGTATTTTTGTGGAAATTTTTCCGTAAAGTACACTGATAAAATATTTTTATTTGTTAATACCATGAACACAAATGAGGAGAATCCAAGATGGCGCAAGTTATTGAAGGGATTGCCGCATCAAATGGTGTAGCAATCGCAAAAGCCTATAAACTGGTAGATCCTGATTTGTCTTTTGATCAAGTCACAATTGATGATGTTCAAGCAGAAAAGGACCGCGTTAACGCGGCCTTTTCTGTATCTAAGGCAGATTTGGAACAAATTAGGGCAAAGGCTGCCCAAAATATGGGTGAAGCAGAGGCCGAAGTATTTACGGCTCACATTATGGTGTTGGAAGATCCAGAGTTAATTGGGGGAATCGGAAACGCAATTGAATCCGACAAGATTAACGCGGAATCTGCACTAAAGAACGTTACAGATATGTATATTGCAATGTTTGAAGGCATGGCGGATGATAATCCATACATGGCCGAACGTGCTGCCGATATTCGTGACGTGACAAAACGTGTTCTTTCTCATCTTTTGGGAAAGACTCTACCAAATCCAGCATTGATTTCTGAAGAAGTTGTAATTGTCGCTAAGGACATGACTCCTTCTGATACAGCGCAACTTGATCGTAAGTTTGTTAAGGGTTTCATTACCGATCTTGGCGGACGAACAGCCCATGCTGCAATCATGGCGCGGACTTTAGAAATTCCAGCAGTTGTTGGAACAGGAAATGCGTCTGAATTGATTAATGATGGCGATTTGTTGATCTTAAATGGTTTGGATGGCGTTGGAATTGTTGATCCAACTGATGATCAAGTAAATGCTGCTAAAGAACAAGGTGATAAGTACGAGGCTCAAAAAGCAGAGTGGGCTAAGTTGCGTAATGAAAAGTCACTTTCTTCAGACGGCAAAGAATTTGTGGTCGGGTCAAATATTGGAACGCCAAAGGACTTAAAGGGTGTAGTCGAGAGTGGTTCTGAAGGAATCGGTTTGTATCGAACAGAATTCCTGTATATGGATTCTTCTGAACTTCCAACCGAAGAAGACCAATTCCAAGCTTACAAGGCTGTGCTAGAAGGCATGGAAGGCAAGGTTGTGACGGTTCGAACAATGGACATTGGGGGGGATAAAAACCTGCCATATTTGCCATTGCCTAAGGAAGATAATCCATTTATGGGTTACCGTGCGATTCGGATTTCGCTGGACCGGACGGATATTTTCAAGACTCAATTACGAGCTTTGTTGCGTGCGTCAGTTTATGGTGAACTTTGGATTATGTTCCCAATGATTGCCACGATTAACGAATTCCGGGCTGCCCGCAAGATTTTTGAAGATGAAAAGCAAAGTTTGATTGATGCAGGAACTCCTGTGGCTGACAATATTAAGCTTGGAATCATGATTGAAATCCCTGCGGCGGCACTTTTGGCTGATCGTTTTGCTCAAGAAGTTGATTTCTTTTCAATTGGAACAAACGACTTGATTGCCTATACGATGGCGGCTGACCGTGGAAATGAACACGTTTCATACCTCTACCAGCCATATAATCCATCAATTTTGCGGATTATCAAGATGGTCATTGACTCAGCGCATAAGTACGGTAAGTTTGCCGCAATGTGTGGTGAAATGGCTGGTGATCAAATTGCCGTACCATTGTTGATGGGAATGGGATTGGACGAGTTCTCAATGTCTTCAACTTCTGTTTTGCAAACCCGGGCGTTGATGAAGCGTTTGGACACCAAAGAAATGGAAGCATTGGCTGAAAAGGCTTTGAACCTTGACACAAACGAAGAAGTTCAAGCTTTAGTTGAACAAGAAGTTCATTCAAATTAGTTGATAAAGCGATTGGATTTAGGTTCAATCGTTTTTTGCTTAAATAGAGCATGGAACACTGGTACGTAAGGCGGTTGAGTTATAACATTGTGATTTGGTTGATCAGCTTCGCTAAAGATTCTTTACGTTCGGATGGCCCTGCACGAGTCACGGCGAATGGCAAAATAATTTGCCAATTTCACGGTGCTAAAGCCCGCGTGAAAAGGTTCGCCTTGATTCG
>JAITPD010000002.1 GCA_031289615.1 Lactobacillaceae bacterium
CACCTCCGTTACTAAGTGGCCCAGCTGTATGACACAGCTGCCCAACTAAGTACTGCGGATCGTGTTTTGGTAAGCGATAAATCGCTAACAAAACGCATAATGAATCGTGCAGGGCAAATCCGAACGTAAAGAATCTATTGCGAAGCTGATCAACCAAAGAGCATATTACTAGCGCAACAATTTTTTATTCGTTAATTTTAAGTGCCTCAATCATGTTAATATGCTTGAGCTTCACATGAATAATCAGCATCACAATTAATGAGAAAATGATTGTCAGCAAGCCAGCATACACATAACTAAGCAAATGGATATGCGGACTGTACATAATCGCATCTAGTTCCGTCGTCGCCAAGATCAAATGGTGCAAGCCAATTCCAAAGAACCAGCCAACAACAATTCCAACAATCGTCAAAAGCCAATTTTCTCGGTAGACGTAGCTTGTGACCTCCTGATCATAAAAGCCAAGCACCTTAATCGTGGACAACTCGCGCATTCGTTCAGCCACATTAATATTAGTCAGATTGTACAAGACGACAAACGCCAGCAAGCCAGCAAATACAATGATAACAATCACGACGACATTAATACTGTCCAGTGTGACCTTCATAATTTCGCGGTTTTTGCTCATGAAGTTAACGTTCAAAATATTAGGATTTTTCATCAAGTCACTACTAATCTGATCGGATGCATTCCCGGTGAGCTGTTTGAACTTCACCAGCGCCGTACTGTAAGTCGGCTGTTTATCCATGATTTTCGTGTAATATTGGCCAGTCATATAAACTGCGTGTCCACTATATTGCTCAGTAATTCCTCCGACCTTAAGTTGATGATTTTTTCCATCAATTGTTTTAACAGTAAATGTTTGACCCTTTTGCAAATTAAATAACTTAGCAAATTTTTCTGTCACAATCGCACTTTGATTATTCAACTGCAATGCCTTTTTGGACTGGCGATTGCGCAAAATCACATACTTTGTAAACTCTTTTGGCTGATCCGTGACCATGAGCGTTGCCGATTGAGTTGCAACTTGCTTAGAACTTTTCTCCAGGCTACCCACACTAACTGGCGTAAACGATTTAAAATCCTTCGTCGCTTTCAACGTGGTCTTAACTTGTGGTGTGATGCCATTTGTCGTCACTGCCGCTTGATAATGATAGACGTCCTTAAATTGTAAATTCAAAATATCTCCAATTGAATTACGAAGACCAAAACCAGCCACCATCAAAGCCGTACAGCCCGCTACTCCGACAATCACCATAATCATCCGCGTTTTGTAACGGAACAAATTACGCATCGTGACTTTTTGCAAGAACGTTAGATGGCGCCAAATGAACCCGATTCTCTCAAGCACAATCCGCTTTCCTGATTTGGGCACTTTCGGTTGCATCAACGCTGCCGGATTCGCAGCCAAATCAATCCGCAATACTAGCATGCTGACACCCAAGGTACAAATGAGCGCAACCACCACGCTGATGAGCGTCAGAGTCCACGAATGCGCCGAAATGAATTCGCTCACGTTGTAGACGCCCGAGAAAGCATCGACAATCGTGTAGGCCAACATTGATTCACCAACGGCCACGCCCAAACCAGCACCAAACAAGCCAGTCAGCACCGCATATAAGACATACTTTTTCGCAATATCAAAATTTTGATAGCCCAAAGCCTTGAGAGTCCCGATTTGCAAACGATTTTCTTCAACCATGCGAGTCATCGTCGTCATCACGATTAACACCGCCACTAATAAGAAGAATAATGGAAAGACCAGCGCGATTTTTTCAACACTGATTGAATTATCATGATATTCGTCATAACCCGGATTGTCGGTGCGCATAAACGTGTAGATCTTGCTTTGCAGCGTGATTGGGAGGCCCGCTGAAATCCTAGCAGAAACAGTTTTTTCAGCAGCTTTACTCGTCAGATGCGCAGTTTTTTTCGCCAAACGATTATACGAACTCGTAAAGGCCGCATAATCATTCGGATTCTTCAGATAAACATTAGCAGTCGTCTCTGATGCTAGATTAATCACCTTGGGCTGAACCACCGCAAAATAATCAATGACACCTTTACCAACACTAGCATTTCCACGATTTTTATTATCAATGAACCGCGGCGAATTAACAAAACCAACAATCTTAAATTTTTGCTCTTTTAAAATATCGCTTGTAATTCCTTGCGCATTTTTCATCTGCGCTAAATTAGGAGTCATCGAAATCGTTTGCCCAAGCTTGAAGTTAAAGTTGGACTTTGCAATCTGATCAAGCGCAATTTCATGTTCATTTTTTGGCAAATGCCCCGCCAAAATCGCATAGTGTTTGGCAGTCGTGTCAGGTAAAAAATCAACGACGGCGTTATGTTCTTTGATTGCCAGGGTAATTTCTTTGGTGAGTTCAACTTTTTTAACGCCTGAAGTTTTTTCTAACTGTTTCACATCGTCTTGTGCAAATCCATATTGTGAACTCAAGCGAACATCAGCGAGTTGATGTTGTTGAAAATAATGCTGAGCCCGGAGCAATAAATCCGTGCTTGAAATAGTGAGCCCAGCAAAAATTGCGACCCCAATAAAAATAATTCCCACGATTGAGAGAAACCGCGTGGGTGACTGGAAAATTTCTTTCAAGCCAATCTTTCGTAATGCTGTTTTTTTCATGGCGCCTACCACTCAATCTGTTCAACAGGTGTCGGCGTCTTGTTCTCAGTGATTTCTTGAACCTTTGCATCATGAATCCGAATGACCCGATCCGCCATCGGAGCAATTGCAGAATTATGTGTAATCACGATCACGGTCGTTCCGGTTTGATCACAAATGTCACGGAGCGCCTTCAAAATTAATTTTCCAGTGGTGTAATCCAAAGCCCCGGTTGGCTCATCACACAACAATAACTTCGGCTTCTTCGCAATAGCCCGCGCAATCGTTACCCGTTGCTGCTCACCACCTGATAGTTGAGCAATAAAATTATCCTGTCGATCATCAAGTCCAACTGTCGCCAACGCTTCGGAAGAGTCCATTGCATCAGTCACGATTTGATTGGCCAATTCGACATTTTCTTTAGCCGTCAAATTAGGGACAAGATTATAAAATTGGAACACAAAGCCGACATCATCGCGACGATACTGGGTCAATTGCTTTTGGTTGAAACTAGCAATATTAACTCCATCGACCAAAATTTCGCCCTTGGTTGGTTGATCCATTCCGCCAAGCATGTTGAGCGCCGTCGATTTTCCAGAACCACTTGGCCCGAGAATGAGCGCAAATTCACCTTGTTCAATTTGAAAATTAATTCCATTGTTGGCCGCAATTTCAGTGGTACCAACTTTGTAGATTCGATAAACATCTTTAAATTCGATATAGCTCATTCTCATCACCTCGTTTAATTTTTTGATAAAACTTGTTACTTTAATTTTACAATTTTTTAGGATTGAATGCTTTTCTTACTTTCGCATTGGTCTTTATTATTTAAACCACTGTTCTAGTTGTGAAACATCTTGGTCATTTTTAACTTGCGTGGTGGCTTTTCGATAATGATAGTAAGTGGCGACACGGTCCCATTCGACAATACATTTTTTCAAAATGAGTCGAATTGGTACCGCTACCTCGCTTTAAGGAGTGTGCACAAAGGCGTTTTGAGCTGTCGGGATACCCGTTCTGTAAGCAACAAGTTGCAACAGAAACACAGGGCAGGCGATTATTTTCAAATTTGCTACCAAAGCGTAGCGACGTAGTGAGTTGGAAAAGAATCTTATAGCCGAAGCTCAGCCTTTGTAAACACGATAGTCACCCACTATCATCATTTCAATCCACCACGCTTTAATAAAATGACCAGGATGTTTGCTGGTCAGCGAAGCGATTCTGTCGTCGGATGACCAGCCCTTGCCGAATCTAGGCGAAAATTTTTTCACACGCGCTTTAGTGCCGTGAAATTGGCAAATTATTTTGTCATTCGAACCACCTTCGTTACTAAGCCGCCCAGCTGTATGACACAGCTGCCCAACTAAGTACTGCGGATCGTGTTTTGGTAAGCGATAAATTGCTAACAAAACGCATAATGAATCGTGCAGGGCAAATCCGAAACGTAAAGAATCTTTAGCGAAGCTGATCAATCCATGTAAAATATCACATAACTAGCCCACCACGTTGCTTAGTAAAGTATTTGGTTATCATTGTGATATTGTTCAAATAGTTTAGTCGCTGCAGGGAGTGGCAGATGAATCTTTTGCGCAAAGCCAGCTGACATTTGTCCGTTTAAGTATGCATAAAGTGCCCCATCGCGAAAACCAAGTGCATTTGTCTGCTCAACAGTGTTTGCAAAATAGACCGTTTCAATATTAGCCCAAACAATTGCTGTAGCGCACATCGGGCAGGGTTCTGCATTTGTAAATAATGTACACCCAGTCAAATCATAAGTTGCTAATTTTGCGCACGCCTTTCGAATTGTGACAATTTCTCCATGAGCCGTTGGGTCGTTGTTAACTAGCACACAATTGTGGCCCGTTGCGATAATTTCGCCCCACTGATTGGTGATGACAGAGCCAAATGGACCGCCATCCCCATTACCAACGCCTTTGATAGCTTCGTCATTTGCCAGATTTAAAAACTCTAGACATTGCTGTTTGTTCATGATCCTGCTTCCTTATCATGTTGATTCATTACGCTGGTAAATATTTCCTCTGATGATGCTTTTTTTCATTGCCGTTTGTTAACTGTACAATTCTATTTAGCCCCACATAGCAATTAATAACAATATAGCATTAATTTTAGGATATTTTGTGATTGAGCTATTTATACCCTATAGAACTACCTAATCCAACGCGTATGGGAAAAAGCTTTAGCCATTTCCATCAACAGAAATTAGCCAAAGCTCTTAAACTATTTAATACTTCGATGTTGCAACAAGTTCATAATTACCAGAACCTGAAACACCCTCCGTTAGTAACATCCAAATTCCATCAACCTGAACCCAAATTCCATTGCCATTTACTTTGTTCTTAAATGGATCTTCATTTCCATTATCTGTAAATGATTTTGAATTAATTTGAATCCACCCATTTAATTCTTGATTATATATGTCAAGATAAATTGGATACTTTTTACCTTGATACTCAAGATCAAAATTACGTGCAACGTTTTTCACATTTTCATAATCATTATTAAAGCCGGTCAACGAATGTAGGCCAAGTTTATTATCACCAACGGCCTTTGTGAGTAATCCCTTATAAGACAACCATTCTAGTTTTTGCCCGCTCTGATCTTGTAATACATAATATCCAGCACCAGATACTACTAATGAATTTTGATACATAACCTTCTTAACGCGATCATAAACCATTAACTGGCTGGCTCGTGTCACAGGATCCTTATGCATAAATAGATCTTCAGTAGGCAACATAAACGGATGATCCTTTTTCCGATTCTCAACAGCATCATAATTGGATTCCGCATTAAATTCAGCAAAACATTGATTTCCCTTAAACGTCCTATAGACATTCACAAGATAATCATCCTTGGTCAAAGTATATTTATGGTAAAGCTTATGGAAGTCTTGTGGATCAATCATTGTGACCTTCCCATTTACATCTGTTCTTCCAATAATTCGCACCATATTACCAGCCGCATCAGATGTGATCATATAAATGTCGTTATCCTCACTATAATAATGACCAGCTTGATATTCAGCATCCGTCAATGCAAAGTCAATGTGCTTTTTACCTTTAATTGACTGCCCTTGGTTGATTTCACCAATAGTTCTCTTGATTGGATTACCGTCATCTGAATTAAATCCAAACAATAATTCAGAGTTCACATTAAAGCCAGAATCAGTATCATTTATATCAAAACTAATATGATATTTCTTGTCGCACTTTTTTTGCATCGTCAAATTAGAAACCGTTGGTGCTACTCGATCAATGCGCGCCTTCAACGTTGAAACTTGCGCCTTAGCTCCCTTGAATACTGGTGTCGCACTGATTTCATATGTGTAATCACCATCTGGCAAATTACGGTCTTTATCATCTGTTCCGTTCCAAGCAAGCCCCAAGTCGGTTTCAATCCCAACTTCTGGAACTCGTTGCCCGTTCGTTAAATTAACATGGCCCATCACATCCTCGGCCTGTAAATTTTTGACAAGTTGGTGCGCTGAATTATAAATCTTAACATTAACATCACTAACGTCTCGCGTCAGTGGCAAGCAAGGAATAAATGCCTGACAATCACCAAACAAAGATGACAGTCCAGTTCCACCATGAGGCGAGAACCACATATCATCCTGGTTATTTCCGACAATACGAGGCACCCCATTTGCATCATTCTTCAGCTGTGAACCAATCAAATTACCATCAAGGTCTTGAACATGGCCAACATTCATCTTACTACCAGCTTGCCCCGCAAACTTATCGACGGCCGCCTGTTGATTATAATCTCCGTAAAAGCCAAAGTATGGAATCGAGATCGCCTTGCGCGTCGCAGCATTGATAAAGCCAACGTATCCTTCAACCCAACTCTGTTTCGTTGCCCTCGTCAAATCCAAAGCAAAGGTCACATCAACTGACTTACCTGGTGCGATTGCAAAACATTGCTTCGATGGACACAGCATTGTCGCTGGAATCACAGTATCAGCAATATCACCATTCGCCACTGTCTTAGCTTGTTGTACTGTCAAATACTTGTCATCCAAAATATAATTAGCTTGCTTTGCGCCATAGTTGGTTAAAGTAACAGTAAATGAGGTTGATGACTTTGCAATTTGCTTGAGCGCGATTCCACCAGTTCCGTCAGCCTTATTTGCCAGCGCTGTTGAATTATTTAGCGCATCCTCTACTTGAATGTTTCCAGTTCCCTGACGTCGTGGTGAGAAATACGTCTTGTTTGCTTTGTCATAAGCGGGCACAGCTGAATTTTGCGCCATCAGCTTTGCAACCTGCGTCAACTTCAACCCAGTTGGTGCATTCTTTTGTTGCTTTAACTGTGACAAAATCAATGCTTCACTTCCAGCGACAAATGGGCAAGCCATTGAAGTCCCAGACATCGAACCATAACCATTATTGTTAAGCGTCGACCAAACATTTCCTCCCGTTGCCATGATTTCTGGCTTAAAGGTCATGTCCGCCCCAGTTCCCCATGAAGTAAATGCTGTTGGTTCGGCACTGGTTGGATCAGAAACCTTTCCTTCTTGAAGCTGATTGCCCAACGTAATTTGACTATGGTCTGCCAAATATTTCAGCAATGCTTTACCATCGTTAAGCGTCGTTCCAATCACTGGCAAATCATCATTGACCGTCATGTTGTTAGGCGCAACTGCATCAATATTGTTAATCACCAGTAAACCTTTGGCACCCATCTTTAAGGCGTTGTCTAACTTATCTTGAAATGAAATGTCACCCCGCAAAACAACTGCCCACTTATTTTTAACATTAATTCCGGCATAGTCTTCCGTAAATCCACGGCCAGGCAAATTTGCGTTGTTAGTATCCTTTTTATTTGGCACAACAACAAAATCAACCTTATGTTCGTTCTTTGCATCTGCAATCAAATTTGTGAAAGCATGGTTGGCAAAAACTGGCAAATTTTGCAATGTGCTTGGCAAGCTTGAACCACTCAAAGGAAGGGTGCTCACCCGCAACTTAGAATTATTTGATGCGGCCACCGCAAATGCAGATGGCTCAACTGAAGGAGTTCCGACAGTTCGTTGGTCAGCAAAATCAGTCTTTGCTTTGATTTCGCCATTTTCTAGTGAAGCATAATTTCCAGCGTTCCCTGCTGCAGCTACAGTCAATACACCTTGATTTGAGGCGTTTTTAACAGCATTAATTTCTGCATCATCAGCCGAATACACACTTCTTGATGAACCTAACGACATGTTAATCACATCGGCACCGAGCAAAACAGAATCTTCAATCCCTTCAATGATCGCGTCACTGCTTAAACTACCAGTCTGATTACTTCCACACTTCATTGCCAGGACTTGGGCTTCAGGGGCAACTCCATCGACGTGCGTTGTCCCGTCAATTTGCTTTCCACCATTGGCAACAGTTCCATTTGCAGCAATAATTCCAGCGACGTGATGTCCGTGATAATGCCCAAGACCGTTATCACTAATGAATGCATTTTGGTCCGCATAATTATAACCATACGGAACCTTGTCAGAATAAAATTGTCCATTTCGATGCAACAAATGTGTCCCAAGCAACATGTTAACCTTTGCTTGCGTCAACTTCATCTTGGCCTTACCAGTCTTGCCCAGAACCATGTCTTGATGAGTTGGATCAGTCCCAGTGTCAATGACTGACACGACCATTCCTTCACCCTTTGTCGCATGCTTGCTCGACTGCCAAACTTGTCCAATTTGTGCTAAAGCATTTGCATCAATATCCGTAGGTTCATACGTTTGTACTTCTGAAACTTTTCCAATGCCTGGAACCTTATCTTTAATCTCTTCTATTTCAAGCGGAGTTGCCTTGATCTTAAAGCCATTGATGAGATACGTAAAACGCTTTTCAACGTTTTCTTTGGTAATATCTTCAACGGCTTTGATTTCGTCCTCTTGATTGTGCTCAACCTTGTTATCAACTGTGGCAATTTGGTCCATGGTTTCCTTGGTACCATCAGGTGTGGGAGCAGTCGCGGAAGCAGGTTTATCTTCCAACTGAATTATGTATTGACGTTCTTTATTTTGATCTTGATCCGGCAGTCGCGTATCACCAGCTTTTTTATCTTTTTTAAAGATTTCCTCCAGTTTGTCTAATGGGTTCTTAGTTTGTTGCTCGGTTTGTTGAGTTTGCTGATCCGTTTCAGTCTGATCAGCTGAGACTGCGATGGCCGGAAGTAACAAGTTACCTGCTAAGATGGCCGTTAATATAGCGGCCGAACATTGATTCCATTTTGTATGTTTCATAAAAAATCTCCTTAAATTGATAATTTGATTATACGAAACAAACATTACCATTTTTTGTATTTTAGATTACAGTTAGAATTTAATTAGATATTTGTCATTATGCCCACTTGAATTAAAATTACCCCTAATAAAAGTTGCCTAGTATGATGCAATTTTCAAAATTATTTTTTGTTTTCATCGGTAAACTACAAAAAAATCGCCCGATAAGCTGTAAAGCCTACCAGACGATCTTCATAAAAATCAGGTTCTATAATATTTGGGACTGATGAATAACATTTGTTTGTTATTCATTGGTTCCATTTTTGTTTTTGATTAGCCAAATGGCTAATCTATAATTGTTTAAGTCAACGTCAATG
>JAITPD010000003.1 GCA_031289615.1 Lactobacillaceae bacterium
CATTGACGTTGACTTAAACAATTATAGATTAGCCATTTGGCTAATCAAAAACAAAAATGGAACCAATGAATAACAAACAAATGTTATTCATCAGTCCCAAATATTATAGAACCGATTAAATCCACCACACACAAAAGGCGCCCAACAGCAGCTGGACGCCTTTTCGTTTATTCAAATTTTCATATCATCAACATCAATCCCCGTTTAAGGAGTAGTTGATGAACTTGATGAGCTTGGTGCCGTTGAGCTTGATGATGAAGGTGCAGGAGCTGGCGCCTCACTTGATGAGCTAGGTTCCTCAGAACTACTGCTACTCATTACTGAAGAGCTACTTGAACTAGGAATGCTATATGTGTATGCACCGCTAATTCTGTTAGCAAACGGATCAGTAAACTTCGCATTAGCAACTTCGTATTCGGTCTTACCATACTTAGTGACCTTGTTAACCGTCGCTGGTTGCTTCCAATTACTTCCGTCGCGATTTCCTGTGCTCATGACGTATTGCATCAGCGTTGCGTAAATCTCGTTTGGTAGGTGGGCAGTCGTTCCCGTCAAACCATCCAACGGAGTAGCGGTCTTGTAGGCATCCTTATAACCGGTCCAAACTGAAATTGCGGCTCCCTTAGTAAATCCTGTAAACCACAAATCAGATGCGGCCGAGGCAGAGTAGCCAGAGTTATCAGCGTAGGCAACGGTTCCAGACTTGGCACCCTGCACATAGTTGCTGTTGACATAGCTGCTGAATCCCAAGCTAAATGTTCCCGTAGCAGTCAAAACTGATTGCAACATGCTGTTCATCATGAAGGCCGTCGAAGTCTTCATAGCACGCGTTCCGGCATTTTCAAGATTATGAACTTGACCGTCTTGAGTGGTAATTGAGTTGATATACGAAGGAGCGTAGTACATTCCACCGTTGGCAAAGGCTGAGAATGCTGCGGCTTCTTGTTCAGTCGAGATTGGAATTCCAATGGCTGAGCTACCTTCAAGCTTAGCGGTGATACCAAGCTTCTTTAAGAATGCTTCTGAATTAGTATAACCAACAAATTCGTCAGTACCACCACTTGGGAGAGTACTTTGACCTTCCAAAGTGTGCAGGGCAGGGACGTTGAGCGAACGAGTCAAGGCATTGCGCATTGTTACATATGATTGCCCAGTTGCCTTTGAATAAGGTTGAAGGTTGCTCATTCCGGCATCCCCAACATAAATACTTGTTCCAGCATACTTGAACGAAGCCGAATCATCTAACGCACGATAAGTTGGCCAGTTCATATTTTCAATGGCTGGTGCATAGTCAACCAATGGCTTCACTGTTGATCCACCTGAACGATTGGTTGAAGTGGCAAAGTTGGCGCCCATCAACGTATCAGTTTTTCGGCTTCCGATTTGTGCAATCACATTTCCAGTTTGCGGATCAGTAATTGTCACAGCAGCTTGAACTTGATCATTTGGATAAGGAATTCCGTATTCGTTGACAGAACCAGCGTTGACAACATCGTATGCTTTTTGTTGAACATCGAGGTCTAAGTTAGTTTTGATGACCAGACCGTCTTTATTGACGTCATACTTTTTAGCTTTAATTTCGGCCAGAGTAGAAGTGATATATGAATCAGCAACCTTTTGCACCTCAGCAGAAGTTTCTTGATCTGGATGCTCAGTCAAGAGGCCATCGTCAATTGGTGTTTCTTGGGCCTTCTTAGCGTCAGAAGCACTAACTGCACCATATTCAACCATTGCTTGCAAAACTTGGTCACGGCGATATTTAGCACCCTTAGGATTCTCATATGGATCGTAGCCAGTTGGTGATTGAGGTAGTCCGGCAATCAGAGCAGCTTGTGGCAAAGTCAAATCTTTCATTTCTTTACCATAGTAGAATTGAGCGGCCGTCTTCATTCCGTAAACACCGCTACCAAGGTAAACCTTGTTCATGTAGAGGGTCAGGATTTGCGCTTTCGAATATTCCTTTTCAACCTTCATTGCCAGCCATGCTTCTTGGGCCTTACGCTTGAAAGTTTGGTCACTAGTTGAAGATGAGAAAACCGTTTGCTTCACAAGTTGTTGGGTCAGAGTTGAACCACCTTGCAAACCAAGGGAAGAACCAGTGATGTTGGCAAATGCTGCACCAACAATACGGCGAATATCAACACCACCGTGCTTGTAGAAGCGCCGGTCTTCAATTGCGACAACCGCTTGTTTCAAGAGCTTAGGATATTCAGCTTGTTGGGCAATTTCACGTTTTTGGCTACCGCTTGACCAAATCACATCACCTTTTGTATCAAGCATGGTGGTTTGTGAAGTTCCAACGAGCGCCTGGTTAGTGATTTTTGGTGATTCTGAGGCCCAGTAAAAGAACAGGGAAACTCCGGCAATGACAGCAATAACTCCTAATCCAAGCACTGTAAAGGCTGATGCACGGAAGATTTTAAACCCTCGCGAGTGTTTTTTCTTAATTTTCCTATTTGCAGGTTTATTTGATTTGGGCTTTGCATTACGCGCCGCTCTTGATAATGGTTGATCAGACATAAGACCTTGGTCTCCTTAGTTTGGTAGTTCTTTCAATAGTTCGTCAACTGCTTTGAGATAAGGCAGTGTCGGTGAAATAGCGTTAGGGATTTTTTTACCAATTCGCACAATGACTTCATATGGAATTGATTTACGACCAGCTTCTTGATTCTCCCAATACTCGATGAGGAGTGAGGCAGGAATGACAAAGCTTTCATTTAGGTTGGTAAAGCGGATGATAAACAGCGCGATGCCACCTAGTCGCAAGATGTCGGCGAGATGCTTAACTTGATGCGCATGGACATTTTTCAAGGGAAAGGAAATCTTACTTGTAGTTTCCTTCGCGTCAAAATCCAGATAACGTCCTTGATAGATTCCATTATAATCGGTTGTCGATGCTTGTCGAAAGTAGGCCTCCGTGATTTTAGCGGCAGAACGCTTGGGATAATTAACATTGACGATTTGAATCGGGGTCGGCTTCTTATGAATATTAGCTAAACCAGTGGCTAGATAGTACTTGTTAGCTTGGTCGAGCTCATGTTCAAGTCGCATTCCACGATTACTTTGCGAAACACCCTTTTTGATTGGACCAGCGTCTTGATTTGGTACGAAACGTTGACCATTTGGATAATTTATTGTCACAGTTGTACCTCAATTCGCATATAATCGTTATAATTATACCAAAAGCCATGCAAATAATGAAATCAGAACGAGGAAATAATAAAATGAAACGAATTTGGGTGACAGGTTTTCGTGGATTTGAACTAGGTTTATTTGGAAATAATGATCCCAAAAAGACAGTTTTAATCTATGCTCTCAAAAGATTGTTGACCCGTGAAATTGAAGATGGAGCGGATTGGCTAATCACTGGCGGACAGATGGGGATTGAGCAACTGGCACTTGAGGCTGCGATCGAATTAAAGCAAGAAGAGCCAACTTTTCAAACTGCGATGATGTTGCCATTTACAGATTTTGGTAGTCAGTGGAACGAAGCAAATCAAGCAAAACTGGCGCAGCTCAAGACTCTGGTTGATTTTACTGCAAACGTGAGCCAAGAAAAGTATAGTAATCCGATCCAGTTTAGAAATTATCAGACATTTATGCTCGAACATACGGATGCAGCAATTTTATTTTATGATGAACAAGCAACAGAGAGTACCGTTAAGTATACGTACGCTGGCCTTAAGCAACATGCGGAGACAAAGCCCTATCCAATCACGTTGGTAGACTTTGATCGGCTTCAAGAATTTGCGGACGAATACGCCGAAACATTGCAAGATTGGTAATAGAATCTATAAGTTCGATTAAAAGTAGGTGAAAATTAATGCATAAACTGGTAGAATGGTCCTAATAAGTGAACTTAAAGGAGCTCCACCAATGGAAAATGTACGCCACACAGTCGAAGATATTTTTAACAAAGACTTTAAAAAGACTGCTATTCAAGGCTATAACCCCAAAGATGTCGATAGTTATCTGGACGAATTGATGGCTGATTATCAAGCTTTTGAAAACAATATTAAAGAATTAGAAGCGACAATTGAAAAGCAAAAGATTGAGATCGCTGAATTGACTAAGCGCGCGAATGCAGCTTCAACGAGTTCTGCATCAAAGAGCGTTGTTGCGCCAACTGCAAATACCAATATGGATATTTTGAAGCGGCTTTCAAACTTGGAACGCCGGGTCTTTGGTACGCCAACTGAAAATTCTGTAGCTCAAAGCGGTGCAACAAATAATTAAATAATGAGTGGTTCTAAGCTATACAATATTGTGCTTGATGAAGCAGCTTCGCAAAAGATTCTTTACGTTCGAATTGCCCTACACGAATCTGAATGAAAGGCGAAATAATTCGCCAATTCCACTAACTGTTAGGTCTGGTGTTAGTGTTATGGTTCATCCAGATTCGGCAGGGCCTACCATCCGACGACAGAATCGCTACGCTGCTACATTTGACACAATATTTTAAGATAATATAACTTGGTCATTTAATTTAAAGTGTGGTGGTTTGAGATGATGATAGTAGGTGCCGCCACTTACTATCATTATTTAAAATCCACCATGCAAGTGAAAATGGCCAAGTTATTTCATACCTACCACAACGAGTTTAAATAGGTGTATAATAATTTGATGTGTTAGTGGGTAATTGCGTGTTGCTTATGCAGCATGAGGAAAGTCCATGCTCGCACTGACTGTGATGTCAGTAGTGTTCGTGCTAGCTGAAAAAATAAGGCTAGGCAGCCAGCAATGGTTGACGGCCAACGAACAGCCTAAGGGAAACTATGGCTTAATAGTTGTGAAAGTGCCACAGTGACGAGCCTGCAAAGAAATGCGCAGGGTGGAACGCGGTAAACCCCTCGAGCGGGCAACCCAAACTTTGGTAGGGGCGCTTGACCTAGCGAATTGAAGTGATGGTCGGGGAGACAGAAATGTCTGAGATAGATGATTGCCACCGTTTCTTAAACGCCAATTTTTGAAACGGAACAAAACATGGCTTATAGCTGACACATCAGGCAGCCGGTATTACTTGTAATGCCGGTTTTTATTTTGCAAAAAACGAGAAAGCATTTATTACTTTCTCGTCGCAAATTATTTTGTGTACGCAAATAGAAATGGAGAAACACTATGAGCACTAAAATGGGGTGCACGAGTCACAACGTCACTGAAATCGTTCCAATGAGTTATTTTGTTTTGGTTATTGATAAAGCCGTAAAATGACTCGTCAAGATGTAGATATTGAGTACTTCTATTAGATGAAACAAAAATTGCTTGATCATGACTAATTGGAGTTTGATCTACGGGGCGCTGGATAATTAACAAAGTATAGTTCTGATCTTTTGCAATCGCAATTTGATGACATAGTTGTTTTTTGTGAAGGCCTTGCTTTGCCTCGAAGCCTTTCAAAATAGGTGTTTTAAATGCTAAAAATCCTAAATCTGTTTGCTTAGTATCAATTTTATCTAGTAAATAAACTTCATAGTTAGTATTTTTTTTGGCAATATCAATAGCTACTGCATCAAGATTTAGGGCTTTATGGGAATGTTTATAATTACTTGCAATGACCAGATTACCTGTTGCGTTTATATCAACTGACTTTTCGAGCCCTTCTGGAAAAGCAGGATAAAAGAGATTACCTCTTGGGGAAGTTTGCTGTAATGAGACAGCGGAATCTTGTTGGATTTGTGTAGATTTTTGAACGTTAAAACTAGCGGCTCCAGCATTAGCATCAATATAATAATCTTCATAGCTAACATAGAAGTATCCTTGATCGCCAAAGTCTTTCCCCCAAGAATTACGAACAATGAAGGCTCCGTTTTGCGTTGGCTGCTGGTTGCCATTAAAATTGTTACGGCTATAATTATCATCAAAACCAACGAGAGCAGTGGCATGATTAATAGCGGCTACAGTAGAATCGTTCGCACTATTGAATAGAGAATTTGTTTTTGGATTCCAACTTGAAACTTGGTCATCAGAAGTGCGTTCATATACTTGAGTGGCATCAAATGAGTATCCGACTGCGCCGTTTGTTATAATTTCATTTTTTAATTCATTGATACGTGAATTAAATACGCAAGGGCTGTCAATTGCTCCAACTCGATTAACATCAGTTACAGTTACGTGATTATTCGCTTTTGATTTTATTTTATCAAAATCTTCGAATGAATATTGTTTTGTTGAAACCTCTGAAGTAGCATCGCCATGTTCATCAGTTGATGGGAAATCGTGTTCTAACACCGGGTTAAGACCTAACATGCTAAGAACACCTGGGGCTGCTTGATTACCACCGTCGTTTAAGCTAGTTCGTTCGTCGTCAAAATTCGGATTATTAATTGTATCAACTGAGGGTGTGTATAGATCAGGGGCAGTCAGATGATTTGTATAATTAGGTGAGTATGTATTTAAAATACCAAGATGCTTTTGTTCAGAAAACGAGAACATGTCGTTACCAGCGTAAGACCAACAAATCGACTGGTTATGGTGATTATCAAATGAATGTTGATTACGGATTGGTAAGATGAAGCTACGCGGGTCATATTTATCAGGTAATCCGGTGATTGCAGGACAATTTTGATATCTTGGGTACGGTCCGGTAAAAACTTTATCCGCATGTGATGAATTGGGAATTAGAAATAGCCCCAATAATGGCAACGATATTAAGAATAATTTTTTTCTCATAATAATCTCCTTATATTTAAAAAAAGAATAACAGAATTTAAGGGGAAATGTGTTTCAGTTTTATTACAGTAAGATTAATTGAAACAACTATACAAAAACAAGAGCATGTCATAGTAAATACTATAATAATAATCCGCCAGTTAAGTGCAGAAAAATAGTATAATAACGCATAGTGTTAGTTAGGAAATGCCTTGCCTATCAGCGTAGCAATTCTGTCGTCGGATGACCAGCCCTTGCCGAATCTAGTCGAACCTTTTTACGCGTGCTTTAGCGCCGTGAAATTGGCAAATTATTTTGCCATTCGACATGAATCGTGCAGGGTAAATCCGAAACGTAAAGAATCTATTGCGAAGCTGATCAAAAGATATCATACAACTGAAACTCTTAGATGTTTTAATGAACACTACGCGGTATAATAGAACCTAACTATTCATTCCAAAAAGCAAAGGAAATAACATGCAAACATTTAAATTAATGGCGGTCATGGGTGCTGGTCTCGAAGCCCTTGTCGCAAAAGAACTAAAGGACCTAGGCTATGCGGTCACAACTGAGAACGGACGCGTCTTTTTTGAAGGTACGCTTGAAGATATTTACCGTGCCAATCTATGGTTGCGTGTGGCCGATCGGATTAAAATTGTTTTAACCGAATTTGAAGCAAAAACTTTTGAAGACTTGTTCCAAGGAGTCAAAGCCTACGCATGGGAAGATTTACTGCCATATGATGCCGAATTTCCAGTGAATGGCCGGTCAAAGGGGTCAATTTTGCATTCTGTACCAACTGTGCAAAGTATTACTAAAAAAGCTGTGGTTGAGCGTTTGACTGACACGTATAATGCTCGTGGTCATTTGCCTGAAACTGGTGCTCGCTATGTCATTGAAACGGCGATTGATAAGGATCATGTGATGGTGACACTTGATACGACTGGTGATTCGCTCTTTAAGCGCGGTTACCGAACTGAAAAAGGTGGTGCGCCATTAAAGGAAACCATGGCAGCTGCGATGGTGATTTTAGCGCACTGGTTCACTGATAATCCGTTTGTGGATCCTGTGACTGGTTCAGGAACGATTCCGATTGAAGCTGCATTGATGGGGCGCAAGATTGCTCCGGGACTCAACCGTGAATTTGATGTGTCTGATTGGGAACTATTTGATCCAGAAATCGGTAAGCGTTTGAAAGAAGAAGCGCGGGGCCAGATTGATTTTGATGTTGAATTAGACATCGCCGGTTTTGATTTAGATGAAAATATGATTGAAATTGCCAAGGAAAATGCGGATAAAGCTGGCGTTGGCGAAGATATTACATTCAAGCAACTGGCAGCGAAAGATTGGCAGACTGACAAAAAAAATGGTGTCTTAGTTGCTAATCCACCATACGGAGAGCGATTGGGCGATGAAGAGACTGCTCGTCGTTTGTATGGCGAAATGGGTGCAATTTATAACAAGATGCCAACGTGGTCAAAGTATATTTTGACGAGTGATGAGGGCTTTGAAGCTGCGTACGGGCAAAAAGCGACAAAGAAACGTAAGCTCTATAACGGAGCCTTGAAGGTTGATTTATATCAATATTGGGGACGAAAGGAAAGGTAAAGAATGGCCAGCAAACTATTAGTGGGGATGAATCCACGACAAGCCGAAGCAGTTGAGACGACTGAGGGACCACTTTTGATAATGGCGGGCGCTGGCTCAGGAAAGACCCGGGTTTTAACGCACCGAGTTGCACACTTAATTCAGGATTTACACGTTGCCCCATGGCGTATTTTGGCGATCACTTTTACCAATAAAGCTGCACGCGAAATGAAAGAGCGAATTGCTGCATTGGTTGGTGAATCAGATGCAGATAAGGTGTGGGTTTCTACGTTTCACGCGATGGCTGTGCGAATTTTAAGACGCGACATTGATAAGCTAGGTTATAAAAAAGATTTCACAATTATTGACGCTGGAGCACAACGAACTTTGCTGAAGCGGATTTTAAAAGATCAAAATGTTGATACTGACAAGTTTGACCCACGCAGCGTTTTGGGGGCTATTTCGAATGCCAAAAATGCCATGGAAACTCCAAAAGTGTACGCTAGCAAGGCTGAAGATGTTTTTTCAAAGGTTGTTGCAGCAGCGTATAAGGAGTATCAACGCCAATTGAGTTTGGCGCAAAGTGTTGATTTTGATGACTTGATCATGTTGGCAATTGAGTTGTTGGAAAAAGATGCGGATGTGTTGAATTATTATCAAGAAAAATTCCAATATATTCACGTTGACGAGTACCAAGACACCAATGATGCGCAATATCGGTTGATTCAATTGTTGGCAGATGGTTGGAAAAATTTGGCTGTCGTTGGTGATTCAGATCAAAGTATTTATGGTTGGCGTGGCGCTAATATGCAAATTATCATGAACTTTGAAAAAGATTACAAGGGCGCTAAGAAAGTTATGTTGGAGCAAAATTACCGTTCTACGCAGACGATTTTGAATGCTGCGAATGCCGTGATTGCCAACAACAATGAACGAATTGCTAAAAATCTGTGGACTGACAATGGTGCTGGTGAAAAAATTACGTATTATCGCTCAAACGATGATCGCGATGAAGCAGTGTACGTGGTTGGCCAGATTACTAAAATCATGCGCGAACAAGGCAAGCATTATCGTGACTTTGCCGTTTTGTACAGGGCCAATGCTCAGTCGCGTGGAATTGAAGAAGCGCTGGTTAAATCAAATATTCCTTACACGATGGTTGGTGGTTCAAAGTTTTACGAACGCAAAGAAATCAGAGATGTTTTGAGTTATTTGTCATTAGTGACGAATCCAGCTGACAATGAAAGCTTTTTGCGCGTGGTGAACGAACCCAAGCGTGGAATTGGCGGAACTTCTTTGGACGTTTTGCGTCAATTTGCGTTAGATCGAGAATGGACGCTCTTAGAAGCAGCAGAAAATGCAAGCGTAATTAATGGTTTGCAAAAGCGAGCCCAGACTAAGCTGATTGATTTTGCGGAAATGATGAGAAATTTCATTCAACAAACGCAATTTGATCTCTCAATTACTGATTTAACAAAAGAAATTTATGCCAAGAGTGGCTATGTTGAGGCTTTGAAAGCTGCTCCAACACCAGAAAATCAAAACCGGCTTGAAAACCTGGATGAACTTTTAACGGTGACTGCGCAGTTCGATAAAAATTACGAACCGGATGAAGAAAGTATTTCAAAGTATGTTGATTTCATGGGCGAATTAGCTTTGGTTTCTGACATTGATAACGTGGATGAAGATGACGACAACGTGACTTTGATGACTTTGCACGCTGCGAAAGGTTTGGAATTCCCCGTGGTCTTTTTGGTCGGAATGGAAGAATCATTGTTCCCATCATTTCGTTCGTTGGTTGAGCCAGATAAGTTAGAGGAAGAACGGCGCCTGGCTTATGTTGGAATTACTCGCGCGAAAGAAAAACTGTATTTGACCAACGCGTATAGCCGGATGTTGTATGGGAAGACGACTTCGAATTTGCCCTCACGTTTTATTGATGAGATTGAACCAGAATATCTGGAATCGGCGAATGCTGAACGCTTGTCAACAACCGATCCGCTTGAAAGTGCATTACCTTTTGCACGGCGAACGCAAACGGTTTCTGGGACAACTTTCAATGGCCGTCAACGCAGTGCGCAGCCATCACATGAACGGCCGGCTCCATTTATGCAAGTTAATAATCCGTCTCAAGCAAGTTCGACTGGCGGAATGAGTTGGAATGTTGGCGACCAAGTTTCGCACAAGAAGTGGGGCGCTGGTACGATTGTGAAGGTCAAGGGCCAAGGCGAAGATCAAGAACTTGATATTGCCTTTGCTTTAATGGGCATCAAGCGTTTGCTAGCAGCATTTGCACCGATTCAAAAAGCTTAAATTAGCTAAAAATAGACATTAAAAATGCATGGAGGTTTTCATGGCGACCGAAAATTTGACTCTTGAACAAGCAAAAATAGAAATTGCAGAATTGCAGCCAAAATTGCAACGTTGGGCGCAAGAATATTATGAAAATGATGCACCTTCAGTTGAAGACTCTGTTTATGATGTGGCTTACAATCGTTTGGAAGAGCTCGAACAACAATTTCCTGAATTAGTCACGCCAGATTCAATTACGCAACAAGTCGGGGCGAACACTAAAGCTGATTTGCCAAAAGTTGAACATCCGGTCCCAATGTTATCACTCGGGGATGTTTTTTCACTAAACGAATTGAACGAATGGATTGGCACGACTGAAAAGAATTTAGCCCAAAAGACTGAATACAATGCTGAACTAAAAATCGACGGGTTGGCGATTAGCTTGCAGTATGAGGCAGGCAAGTTGATTCTAGCTTCTACCAGGGGTGATGGAAATATTGGCGAAGACGTTACAGCGAACGTTTTGCAAATTGCCGATATTCCAGTTGAGTTGAATGAGCCAGTTTCAATCGAGGTGCGAGGCGAGGTGTATATGCCTAAAGCCGCGTTTGCAGATTTGAATGAACAACGAGAACGCGATGGGTTGACCACGTTTGCCAATCCGCGCAATGCCGCAGCTGGGTCGTTGCGCCAACTTGATACAAAGATTACTAAGCAACGGAAATTAGCAGCGTTCATGTATCATGCTGTTGATGCCGAAAATGCTGCAACTGTCCAATCACAGTCAGACTTGTTACTGCGCTTGCACGATCTTGGTCTGCCAGTGAATCTGACAAATGCAGTCATTACCAATGAAGAAGAGTTGGCCGATTATATTACGACTAACACAGAAACGCGCGATCAACTCACATATGGTATTGACGGGATTGTTCTCAAGGTCAACGATTTAGGTTTGCGTGAAGAGTTGGGTACAACGGTAAAGGTGCCAAAATGGGCGATTGCCTACAAGTTTCCTGCCGAAGAAAAGGAAACGATTGTCCGTGAGATTAGCTGGACAGTTGGTCGCACGGGGGCAGTCACCCCAACGGCAATCATGGATCCAGTTCAATTAGCCGGAACAACGGTTGCGCGCGCTTCTTTGCATAATCCAGAATATTTGTATGAAAAAGATATTCGCATAGGAGATACGGTGACGTTGCACAAAGCAGGCGATATTATTCCTGAGGTCGGCCAAGTGATTCTAGCTAAACGGCCAACGACTGCGGTAGAACGTTATGCAATTCCGACTACTTGTCCAGTGTGTGGCGAAGAACTTGTGCACATTGATGGCGAAGTGGCGCTCAGATGTATTAATCCGTTTTGCCCAGCGCAGATTCAAGAGAAGTTGACGCACTTTGCTTCACGGAATGCGATGAATATTGACGGGCTTGGTCCAAAGATTGTTCAGCAGTTATTGGATCGCGAATTAATCAAGACGGTTGCTGATTTGTACACGTTAACGGTTGACGAATTGCTCGCGCTCGACAAGTTTGGTGAGAAGGCGACTGATAATTTGTTGCAAGCGTTAGAAAGTTCAAAAAGTAATTCCGTTGAACGGCTTTTGTTTGGTCTAGGAATTCGCACGGTCGGCGCTAAAACTGCGAAGTTGATTGCTACCCGATTTGGTAATCTAAACGCGATTGTGGTGGCCAAAGCTGAGGAGATTGCGGAGATTCCAGGATTGGGATTGGTGATTGGAAATAGTGTGGAGCAGTACTTTAGCGAAACGCATGCACAAGAACTGGTTCAGCGTTTACTAGCTGCCGGGTTAAATCCAGATTATGTCAATGGAACGATTGTAGATGAATTGCCAGAATTCACAAATCAAACGGTGGTCTTGACGGGAAAGTTAACTATGTTTTCACGACAAGATGCAACAACTTGGTTAGAGGCACACGGTGCAACGGTGAGCAGTTCAGTTTCTAAAAAGACAGGAATCTTGATAGCAGGTGAAGCAGCGGGTTCAAAGTTAGCGAAAGCGCAAGAATTAGGCGTTGAAGTCTGGTCTGAGAGTGATTTTCGTGATACTATGAAGAAACATAGTTAAGACACTTATTTTTGAAGGAGTTATCATGCGCTATATCAAATGGATCGGAGCGCTCGCAGTGATTTTAATTCTTGGAAGCGCACTTGTTTTCTTTGGTAATTTTTATTCAAAGAATTCATCAAACGTGACGACCACTAAATCTGCGAAGACAACCGTAAACAATAAAATCAATACTAAAAAAGGCGTTACTCTGACTGGAACGGCCTCAAGTGACCAATATAAGTCAGTTATTAAAGACGGAAATTATTTGGTTGCCAAGGCCCGTGGTGTGACAGCTAGCCAAAATGATAATCAATTTAATACGGAAAGTTTTGAAAATGGCTTGTTAAATATTTCTAAGGAACATTTTTCACCAAAGTCATTTATTTTCCAAGAGGGTCAGTATCTAACTGCTGATACCGCGCAAGAATGGCTCAACCGCAAGTCAGCAGACAATGAAGAGGGATTAAATCCTGAAGACAATGGCAAGACTGACGGCGGACGAAATCCAATTTATTTGCAAAGTATCGAAGAACAAGATTTCATGACGCAAGATGGTAGTGACTTGAAGTTGCAAGGGATCGTCTTGGGACTAGCCATGAACACGGTTGATACGTACCAAAAAGAGCAGTATGGAGCGAGCTTCACGCAAAAGATTGATGATGCGACGCGAATTGCTAAAGGCAAAGAGTTGGCAGCAGAGATTGTGAAACGTTATCGTAAAATGACTGGCGTGGGAAATGACATTCCGATTATTGTCGCTACTTATGCGCAGGCGCCAGATGATAGCCTGGCTGGCGGTAATTTCTATAGCTGGAGCGAATCAAAGTCTGGTGATGCGTTAAGTGGTTGGAATGAATTAAAGTACACCAATGTTGTTTTGCCAATGCAGGCCAACACTGCTGATTCTAAGTCAGTCGCAACCAATTTGAACAAGGATTTCGTTGATTTCCAAAATACGATCCAGGGATTCTTTCCAAACTTGTCATATGTGACGGCGCAGGCTGAGTACAATGGTGACAATTTGATGGGGATGAATGTGGATGTGACGACGCAGTTCTATTCACAGACTGAAATTATTAGTTTTGCAAATTATTTGGCGCAAACGGCACCAAGTTTCTTACCAGCGAATGTTCCGGTGCAAATTCGCATCAGCACTGTGACCGGTATTCAGGCGTTGCTAGTGCAAAAGACCAACTCGAAAACTTATGACGTGATTGAGATGGGATCATATTAACTAAAAATGAGGTCCGGAATTTTTCCGAATCTCATTTTTTGATTTCAGGTTCTACGTCAAATAGGACTGATGAACAAAAAATCAAGTAAATTAACCATTCAAGATCAAGCAGCGGAATTTAAAAGTTCTGTTGCTTTTCTTTCGTAATTTTTCGCGAAAAATGAG
>JAITPD010000057.1 GCA_031289615.1 Lactobacillaceae bacterium
CGATTCAACAATGTCCGTATTTCACGCAAAAGCAAAGGCTTAACTCCGGTTGAAATCCGAAATCAAGCCCTTGCGGTATAATTAATTAACTTGTCTAACTTTTTTGGAGCCCTTCATAGTTGTCGCGGCTTTTTAAATTATGGATAATGTTTTAATTGAATTAATCAGAATCGCTCCGCTTATTAATTAAGTTGCAACACCTTAGTCATTTTATTTAAAGCGACCACGCAAGTAAAAAATGACCAAGGTCTTTGCATAATGAGAACAACACACAAGTGAAAATGACCAAGATAGTAAAGCAACAAATTATTCAGTAACTAGCAGTAATTAACCACGAAATCCGGTATAATGAAACATAACTATAAATTTAAAAATGGGGTGTGAAAATGGTACGGAAATTTGAAGTAGTTGCACGATACAAAGATGCGAGTTTGAACTTGCCAAAACGCGCCACTAAGAACGCTGCAGGCTATGATTTTGAAGCTGCTGAAGATTTTGTAGTTCCATCAATTTGGAAGCTAAATTTCATCAAGGTGATTGCGAGCTTGATCAAGGGTGGCGTAACTTCAGAGGAAGAATATGGAGCTGCCAATAAAACGCTAAAGCCCCTTCTTGTCCCAACTGGAATCAAGGCTTACATGAACGAGAACGAATACTTGATGATCGCCAATCGTTCATCAAACCCATTGAAGCGTCACTTGATTGTGCCAAACGGTGTTGGAGTGATCGACGCTGATTACGTGGATAATCCAGCCAATGAGGGTGAGATTTTTGTTCAGATCACAAACTTTGGTGTCCGTGATGTTCAGATTAAAAAGGGTGAACGCGTTGGCCAAGGAATTTTCATGCCATTCTTGATTACTGATGATGACGGCTTGGATGAAAAGGGTGAACGAACGGCAGGATTTGGCTCAACGGGGGTTAAATAATAGATGGCAAAAGCAAAGACTCAGTTTGTTTGTACAAATTGTGGCTATATTTCACAACGTTATTTAGGGCGTTGTTCCAACTGTGGTGCCTGGGGAACGTTGCTTGAAGAAGTGATCCCAAGTGAGAAGACTGACCGCAAAAACCGTGTCAATCTAGCTGGTCAAATGGCAAAAGTTGAGCGGCTTAATCAAGTTTCTTTGGCCGAAGTTCCGCGCGTTAAAACGCAACTGGAAGAATTCAACCGCGTCTTAGGTGGCGGAGTGGTTCCAGGTTCGATGGTTCTGATCGGTGGTGATCCGGGGATTGGTAAGTCGACATTGTTGCTTCAAGTTTCCGGTCAGTTGGCATCAAACGGAACGGTGTTGTATGTTTCCGGCGAAGAGAGTGCAGCCCAAATTAAGTTGCGTGCAGAGCGTTTGGGCGTAAAAGATGACGAAAATTTCTTGTTGTACCCGGAAACGGACATGAGCCAAATTCGTAAGGCGATTGACGAATATGGGCCGGAATTTGTCATCATTGACTCAATCCAAACTATGCAACAGCCAGATATAACTTCTGTTGTCGGCTCAGTTGCTCAGATTCGTGAAACAACAGCGGAGTTACTGCAAATCGCCAAGACGAACGGAATCACGATCTTCATCGTCGGCCACGTGACCAAAGAAGGTGCGATTGCTGGACCAAAGATTTTGGAGCACATGGTTGATACTGTTTTGTATTTCGAGGGTGACAATCAGCGCAGTTTCCGTTTGTTACGCGCGGTCAAGAATCGTTTTGGTTCGACGAATGAGCTTGGAATTTTTGAAATGGAACAAGAGGGATTGACTGAAGTCTTGAATCCGTCTGAGATGTTCTTGGAAGAGCGCCTGGCAGATGCGACTGGTTCTGCGGTGGTGGTGACGATGGAAGGAACCCGGCCAGTCTTGGTCGAAGTTCAAGCTTTAGTGACTCCGACTGTGTTTGGAAATGCTCAACGTACGAGTTCAGGGATTGATCGCAACCGAGTAACTTTGTTGATGGCCGTACTTGAAAAACGTGCAAATTTGTTGCTGCAAAATCAGGATGCGTATGTTCGGGCAGCTGGTGGCGTTAAGTTAAACGAGCCAGCAGTTGACCTAGCAATCGCCATGGCAATTGCTTCGAGTTATAAAAATGTTGGTACGAAAGCGACGGATGCGTTCGTCGGTGAAATTGGGCTGACTGGTGAAATTCGCCGTGTTCCGCATGTGATGGAACGAATTGCCGAAGCGAAGAAGTTAGGCTTTAAACGGGTTTTCGTTCCTAAAAATAGTTTGAAGCCAACGGATAAGGTGACCGGGATTCTCGTGATTGCGGCGGGAACGTTGGACGAAGCAATGAGTTTGGCTCTCAGCTAATAGCTTCCCTTAAGCTTAGTGATGTTAAATTAATAGTGCATTGGGTATGCAATCGTTTATGAATACCTTGGTAATTTATTTGAAATAACCAAGCTTGAAACAATGACAACTTAGGTATGTCAGCGAAGCGATTCTGTCGTCGGATGACTAGTCCTTGCCGAATCTAGTCGAAAGTTTTTCACACACGCTTTAGCGATGTGGAAATGGCAAATTATTTTGCCATTCGGCATGAATCGTGCAAGGCCAATCCGAACGTAAAGAATCTTTAGCGAAGCTGATTAATTTAATCGAAATGTGGTATAACTAGTACCCTTTATCATAAATCGTAAAATAATCTACAGGAGGAAATTTAAATGCGAAAGAAAATTATTCAATTAGCGTTTATGCTTGGCGGTGGCGCATTAGCAATGACCATCTTGCCGATTCTGTGGGAATTAATAGGATATTCAGATTTAATTTGGGTGAACAATCCGGTGACGGACTTCATCCTTGGAGCACTTATTTTTTACCTATTAAGCCTCATAGCATGGCAATTGGTCGACCGCTTTATCAAGCAAATCGAAACAATTTTAAGCGAAGAATCGCCTCTGAAATTGTTATTAGGAAGTCTGAGCATCATGATTGGTTTGGCGTTAGCTGTCTTAGTAACGTCACCATTGCGGTCTATTCCAGACAACATCTTTTTAAACGCCGGTGTGCCAATTTTGGCAATGCTTGTGCTGGGTTACTTTGGTTATCGCATCGGAACAGGACGAATGGAAGATGTCTATCATTTCGTGGGAACTCTGACGTCACGCATGCGGATCAAGTCACCCCGTGGAAATGAAAAGGATAGCGATATTTTAACAGCAGATGAGGCAAATTATCATCACTATAAAATCTTGGATACCAACATCTTGATTGACGGTCGTATTTTAGCCTTGGTCAAGACTGGTTGGGTTGAAGGAACTTTGTTGGTGCCTAATTTTGTCTTGTATGAATTGCAGTATATTGCTGATGCTGGTGAGCCATTGAAGCGGATTCGTGGCCGCCGTGGCTTGGACATTTTAAACGAGCTTCGAAATAATAGTTCAATTCCCCTAGAAATGTGGGATGGCGATTACGAAGATATTAAAGAAGTTGATGAAAAGCTGATTCGCCTGGCTCAAGAACTAAATGGGATTTTGATCACAAATGACTACAACTTGAACAAAGTTACTAGCTTCCAAAATGTTGAAGTTTTGAATTTGAATGAACTAGCTGGAGCTCTACGCACAAGTGTGGCAGTGGGTGATCGCTTGCAGATTACGCTTGTTAAGAACGGTCGTGAACGCCAGCAAGCCATTGGATATCTGGATGATGGAACGATGGTCGTGGTTGAAGAGGGACGCCAGCATTTGCAAGAAACCGTTGCAGCGGAAGTCACGTCGAGCCTGCAAACTGATGCTGGTCGGATGATTTTTGGAAATTATATTGAAACCGTCTAGTTGAAAAGTGGCCCTGAGAGGCGTAAATTAGATGTTAGATTTATTTACTAAGGAAGAGGAATTTGTTCATGACTGAGAACACTGAAAAAAAAGTTCGTGTACGTTACGCACCGTCACCAACTGGATATTTGCACATTGGAAACACGCGAACGGCGCTATTTAATTGGCTTTTTGCCCGCCATTATAACGGGGAATTCATCATTCGGATTGAGGATACTGATACTTCGCGGAACGTTGCGGATGGTGAAGATTCACAATTTGATAATTTAAATTGGTTGGGATTAGATTGGGATGAATCACCTCGCAATCCTGGTAAGTATGGTCCATATCGCCAGTCAGAACGTTTGGATATTTACAAGAAGTATATTGATGAACTGTTGGAACGCGGTCTGGCTTACAAGTCATATAAGACTTCTGAAGAGTTGGAAGCAGAACGTGAAGCGCAAATTGCAGCTAAGCAAGCACCACATTACGTTTATGAGTATGCTGATTTGACGGATGATGAAATTGTCGAAGCCCAAGCAGCAGCTGAAGCAAAGGGATTGCCTGCCGTTGTGCGTTTTCGTGTGCCGGTCGAAAAGACGTATGCCTGGGAAGATTTGGTAAAGGGGCACGTTGAAATCGGAGCCGAGCAAGTTGGTGGTGATTGGGTCATTCAAAAGGCCGATGGAATGCCAACATATAACTTTGCCGTCGTAGTGGATGATCACTTGATGGAAATTTCACACGTTTTGCGCGGGGACGAACACGTTTCAAACACGCCAAAGCAACTGATGATTTATGAAGCTTTTGATTGGGAAGCACCAGTTTACGGTCACATGACGTTGATCTTGAATGCTGAGACTGGCAAAAAATTGTCAAAGCGCGACAACAACGTAATTGCATTTATTTCTCAATATCGTGAAATGGGTTATTTGCCAGAAGCAATGTTGAACTTCATTGTTTTGCTTGGTTGGTCACCGGTTGGAGAAGCCGAAATATTTACCACAAAGCAGTTAATTAAGATGTTTGATCCAGAGCGTTTGTCAAAGTCGCCAGCCAAGTTTGATAATAAGAAACTTGCTTGGGTCAATAATCAGTGGATTAAGAAAATCGACACAGGCGTTTTGTTTGATAAGTTGATTCACGAGTTGATAGATGCTGGTTTCATCAAGCCAGAAGAATTGACGGCCGAAAAGTTACAATGGGTGCGTCAAGTGTTGAGCTTGCACCAAGATGGGATTTCGTACACTTCACAAATCGTGCCATTGGTTAAGCCGGTGTTCTTTGACTTGACTGCCAAGGCTGATTTGGGCGAAGATTCATTGGAATGGATGCAAAAAGACTATGTGCCAGAGTTGTTGACTACATGGCTAGCTAAGTTGGAAGCTTTGCCAGTCTTTGATTCAGCAGGCATTGTCCAAGCCATTCGCGATGTTCAAAATGAAATGGGTATCAAGGGACGCGATCTTTGGATGCCAATTCGGATTGCGGCTTCACGGGTGAATGAAGGTCCTAATTTGGGCGACGTGATGGAATTGTTGGGGCGCGAAGTTTCAATTAAGAATATTAAGGAATTCATGTAACACCTTGGTCATTTTTCACTTGGTTGATTAGCGTAAAGAATCTTTAGCGAAGCTGATCAAGTAAAGTGCAATATTACACAACGCATTATGTAGTCCAAATCTTATTTTCAGGTTGAAAGACTTGAATTTTAAATTTAAGCTTGTATACTTGTTATAGAAACTTTGAACGGTCTAGTAGAATCTAGGATTAGTTAAGAGAGCGATTGGTAGTGCAAAATCGTCTAATCCAGATTTGAATTTCAACCGGGAGTTTGTTAGTTGATAAGGCTAGCACGATTCATCTGCGTTATAAGATGCCTAAGAGTTGCTTTTGAGCGACAAAATTTGGGTGGTACCACGTTAATTCGACGTCCCTTTGGTGTTATTTTCACCGAGGGGACGTTTTTATATTTTACAAAAAGACAGGAGTTTGAAATGAGTTTAGAAGAAAAGCTAACGCAATTGCGAGAGCAGGCTTTGAATGAAATTGAAAATGTAACGAGTGATGTAAAGTCGTTGCATGAAGTGCGAGTAAATTGGCTTGGTAAAAAGGGGCCGATTACTGAAGTTTTACGGGGAATGAAAGATTTAACTCCTGAAGAACGCCCAGCAATTGGTGCTTTGGCCAATGATGTTCGTGATGCGTTAGCTGATGCCATTGCCAAGCGCCAAATTACACTTGAGTCTGAAGCATTGACGGCTCAATTAGCAGAAGAAACCTTGGACGTGACTTTGCCTGGCCGTGCAGTGCAGCAAGGTCAACCACATGTCTTGCAACAAATTATCGAGACATTAGAAGACCAGTTCATTGGAATGGGTTACCAAATCGTTGAAGGTCCCGAAGTTGAACAAGATAAGTATAATTTTGAAATGATGAATTTGCCAAAGGATCATCCAGCGCGTGATATGCAAGATACTTTTTATATTACGCCTGAAATTTTGATGCGGACGCAAACTTCGCCAGTGCAAGCTCGGACATTAGAGACCCATGATTTTAATGTTGGTCCGCTCAAGATGATTTCTCCCGGACGTGTTTATCGACGCGATACTGATGACGCAACGCATTCACACCAATTCCATCAAGTTGAAGGACTTGTGATTGATAAAAAGATTACAATGGGTGATTTAAAAGGGACGCTGTTAGCAGTGGCGCACCAATTATTTGGCGAGGATCATGATATTCGTTTGCGTCCATCATATTTCCCATTTACGGAACCATCAGTTGAAGTTGATATTTCTTGGGGTGCGGTGATGCCTGATACAAAGCCAGAAGACATTGAATGGATCGAAGTGCTTGGTGCTGGAATGGTGCATCCAAACGTTTTGCGCATGGCTGGAGTTGATCCAGATGTGTACGGCGGATTCGCGTTTGGCTTAGGTCCTGACCGATTTGCCATGCTGAAATATGGCGTAGAAGATATTCGAAACTTCTATTTAAACGACGTGCGCTTCTTGACACAATTTGATCAGAAAGGATAAGCAAAAAATCATGAAAGTATCAGTAAATTGGTTGCGTGATTACATGCAAATTGACTTGCCGGTCAACGAGCTAGCAGAAAAAATTTCACGGACAGCGGTTGAAATTGAAGGCCAATATCAACCACAAGGAAATATGAAAAATATCGTCATTGCTAAAGTTCTTTCAGTCGAGGAACATCCTGATTCAGATCATATGGTGATCACACAGGTTGATGCTGGTGAAGATGAACCAATTCAAATCGTGACTGGTGCACAAAACGTCGCTGTTGGGCAAACGGTTATTTTGGCTAAGCATGGTTCAGTCATCGGTGGCGGACAAAAGATTAAAAAAGGGAAGCTCCGTGGAGTTGCATCAAATGGAATGCTTTCTGCACTTCAAGAAATTGGCTTTGATGAAAAGGTTGCGCCAAAGGATTTTGAAGATGGGATCTGGGTATTTAATGATGTTGATGCGGCTGAATTGACTCCGGGTGAAGATGCATTGCACGTATTGGGGATGGATGATGACGTTCTTGAAACGGGAATTACGCCTAACCGGGCGGACATGCTTTCGATGAATGGAACAGCCTGGGAAGTTGCGGCGATTTTGGACGAAGAGCCTCAATTGCCAACGTTTGACTTGAAGGAATCAGCAATTGCTACAAAAGATTTGTTGACGGCAGAAGCACCGGCTGAACTAGCTCCTAAATATGCGTTGCGAGTTGTGCAAGGCGTTAAGATTACAGACTCACCTTTGTGGTTGCAACGGCGTTTGTGGACAATGGGAATTCGGCCAATCAATAACGTGGTTGACGTGACGAACTACATGTTGTTGATGTATGGGCAACCTTTGCATGCGTTTGACTTTGATTCATTGCCAAGTCATGATTTGCATGTGCGAACAGCGCGAGTTGATGAAAAAATTAAAACTTTGGATGACGTCGAACGGACTGCAGGAGAGGGTGATTTGATCATCGCTGCTGGAGAAACCGGATTAATGTTTGCCGGAGTCATGGGTGGCGAATCAACAGAAGTGACTGATGCAACAGTGAATATTGTCTTAGAAGGTGCTGTCTTTGAACCAAAGGCCATTCGCCATGCTGCACGCGACCAAAACTTGCATTCAGAGGCGTCACAACGTTTCGAACGTGGAGTTAATGTCGATGACACATTTACGGCATTGGATCACGCAGCGGCATTGATTGCTGAATTAGCTGGCGGTGTCGCAACTGCTGGTCGTTTAGTTGCGCAAGATACGCCTTATGAACAGCCAGTGGTTAAGATTACTGCTGCTGAAATTAATAAGGTTTTGGGAACTCAAATTCCAGATGCAGAAATTAGCTCAATCTTTGGACGGCTATTCTTCCCATATACACTTGAAGCTGGCGAATTTACGGTAACAATTCCAGCTCGTCGTTGGGACATTAGCATTCCTGCAGATTTGATTGAAGAAATTGCCCGACTTTATGGATATGATAATTTGCCTGCAACTCTGCCAACAGGAGAAACAACGCCTGGAAAGTTAACGGCTAAGCAAACTCTTTTGCGGGCAACTAGGCATGCGTTGGAAGGTTTGGGATTGAATCAAGCAATTTCGTACGTTTTGACAACACCTGAAAAAGCAAATTACTTTAAGTTGCATGCTGGAGTGCCAATTCAACTTGACTATCCGATGTCACAAGATCGCCAACAGACTCGGAGTTCGTTGTTGACGGGACTTTTGGATGACGTTGCGTATAATGTGGCGCGCAATCAATACAACGTTGCTTTGTATGAACAAGGTCGGGTGTTCGTGGCAGATGGTGATAAAAATCATCAACCTAAAGAAATCGAACATTTGGCTGGTGTCATTACTGGTGATTGGCAAGAGCGAACGTGGGCAGAGCAAGCACAGCCTGCTGATTTCTATGCGCTCAAGGGAATTGTTGAAAAGTTAATTGAAAATTATGCATTAGTAGATGAGGTTCGTTTTGTGGCGACTACTGAGCATCCAGAAATGCATCCGGGACGAACAGCTAACATTTTCGCTGGTGAAAAGTTGCTCGGCTTTATCGGACAGATTCATCCGGTCGTGGCTAAAACGTACAAGGTTAATGCGACGTTTGGGTTCGAACTGGATCTCGATGCGATTTATGAACTTGGGCGTGTTAAGAATGGCTATGAAGCGATTACTCGTTTCCCATCAATCTCGCGTGACTTGGCAATTTTGGTCGATCGTGATGCGAGTGCGGCTGACTTGAAAAGTGTGATTCTGGCTGCTGGCGGACAACATTTGCATGATTTGGAACTGTTTGATGTCTACACTGGAAGCAATGTCGCTGATGACAAGAAGTCGTTGGCTTATTCGTTGACATTTGTTGATCACGAAAAGACGCTGGTTGATGATGAAATTAATGCGGCGGTCGAACGAGTTACTCAGAAGTTGGCAGAAGAATTTGGAGCAGAAATTCGCTAATTTTATGAGTTAGTTTTTGAAATGAAGCATGCGAAGGTGTATGCTTTTTTTCATTTTGCTCAAAACCAGTGCCCCATGCTCTTTCTTTACAAATGGTAAAAGTTATTGCTTTATTTTTCAAAAACGCGTGGAGACCGGTATACTTATTAATATTAGGGAAGGTAGGGGTGATTATATGCCATTCGAACCACGAAATGCCCGTTACGAAAAAGAGAAGAAGCATCTCTTTGGGCGAGCTAAGAAAACAAGTTCAAAAGACAATCAATTAGAAGAAACACAGCCACAGCAAGAAAAAGAAGTTGTTGCGGTTACTAAAAAAACGGAACAAACTCAAGTTGAGGTACCAAAATCAGAAACAGTCAAAGTTGTTGAAAGCAAAACTGTCGAACCGGTTGTTGAGACAGAAGCGCTGGAAACAGAAACAAAACCTAAAAAAACTAAGCCAGAAAAAAAGCCAAAACGTTCGAGAACAGGCTTCTATACTTTTTTGGTAATTGTCGTTGTTTTGGCGTTGGGACTCGGGAGCTTTGGTGGATATTATTATGTCAAAGCAACCAATTACACAGCGGTAAATGCCAAAGATACAGCTAAAGTTAACGTCCATATTGAACAGGGATCAAACGCCCAGCAAATCGGGCAACTCTTGACTGATAAGAAGTTGGTGCATTCGCCATTAGCATTTAAACACTATATCGAAACGCATGAGGCTACTAATCTTCGCGCTGGCTATTATGTATTAAGTAAGTCGATGAATATGAAAAAAATCGTCGAAACGCTTTTGACTGGTGGGTCAGATGTTCCACTTAATGATAAACACGTCTTGACGATGACTGAAGGTGAAGGCATTGCGACGTTTGCTAAAAAAGTTGGTGCTAGCAAAAAGTTTACCGAACAAGAATTTTTAGCTGCTGTGAACGACCAAGAATTTTTGGATCGTTTGGCCAAGAAATATCCAAAGTTGTTGAAGTCGGCGATGACTGCCACAGATGTTCGTTATCGGTTGGAGGGTTATTTGTACCCGGCGACTTATAATTATGATGCATATAAGAATGTGAACGAGCTGATTGTGGCAATGGTGGATAAGACGAACACTGAGATGCAGCCATATTATACTGAGATTGCCAAGAAAAAGATGACCGTGCAGGAAGTCATGACGGTCGCATCAATCATTCAAGGTGAAGGTGTTGGCGACAAAAACATGCGCATTATTTCCGGTGTATTCTTTAATCGGTTAGCAATTAATATGCCGATTCAATCAGATGTGGCAGTTAAATACGCGTTGAATACTGATAAGGTCAATCTCACAGTCGATGATGTCAATGTTGATTCGCCATATAACCTTTATAAGAATACTGGTTTTGGTCCAGGGCCGTTCAACAATCCTAGTATTCAAGCGGTGAAAGCTGTGTTGAATCCATTAGATCGTGATAAAAAATATTTGTATTTTGTGGCTAATTTAAAAACTGGCGCAATCACGTATTCGACTAATCAAGAGGATCATGATGCAGCGGTGGCAAAAGTTGATGCAATTAATCAAGCAATGGAAAATAGTAGCAGCAGTAGTAATTAATCAAATGGGCAAAAATGTTTCATAAAACTGTATTATGATATTAAGAATATACAGATTTTAGAAACAGCGATGAAGGACCTGCAAATGAGCAAAAAAAGTTTTAATCCGTTCACATGGCGGACGAATACCAAAGCACTTTGGATTAGCTTTTTATTGCCGACTATCTTGATGGTCGGTTATTTTGCGTATCGTCATATGGCTCCATTTGGAAGCAATTCAATTTTGACCGTCGATCTAGGACAGCAGTATGTCGACTTTTACGCCGGCTTTAAGCAAACTTTGCTCCATCATCCAACTGACTTGATTTACAGTTTTACAAAGGGGTTGGGTGGCGAAACGTATGGCGATTGGGCGTATTATCTTTTAAGCCCATTTAATTTATTGTTACTACCATTTTCGAATGTTCAACTACCTGCAGCAATCATGTTCTTAACGGCGATTAAGTACGGATTTGCTAGCTTGAGTATGGCTTTTGCAGTTCGACAAATGCGCTGGCAAAGTGGTTGGCCCATTGTGGTGTTTGGTAGCATCTATTCAATGATGGGATGGTTTGTGGCCAATGACTTGAATCTCATGTGGCTAGACGCTGCTATCTTGTTGCCGTTGATTGTCGTTGGGTTGGAACGCTTTATTGATGGACGTTCGCATTGGAGATTTACAGCCTTCCTGACGCTTGTGTTCATCGTGAATTATTACATGGCTTACATGGTCGGCCTGTTCTTGGTTTTGTACCTAATCTGGCGCCTCTTCTGGCAACCTTATACGCTTAAAGAACGAGCGTGGATTGTTGGCAAGTTTAGCTTTGGAGCAGTGATGAGCATTGGCCTTTCAACGTTTATTTGGCTCCCAACTGCGCGTGCTTTGATGGATTCAAAAGGCCAGCACATGCTCGAAGGCCTCAAGAATCAGTTTGCGTACAATCCGCCTGATTTCATTTCAAAATTTTTCTTGGGCACTTTTAACTTTGAACAAATGAAGGCGGGCTTGCCCAATATCTTTGTGGGTAGCTTTGTCTTAATCTTGGTTTGGTTCTTCTTTACCTACCGTGAAATCCGGTGGCAGACGCGTTTATCGGCGCTATTTGTCACCATCGTCTTAGTCGTCTCAATGATGTATGATCCGATGAATATTGCCTGGCATGGCTTTTCGTTCCCGGTTTGGTATCCATATCGTTTTTCATTCGTCTTTAGTTTCTGGCTAATTTGGATTGCAGCTTCGGTTTGGTCTGAGCAAATCCGCTTTAACTGGCGCCAATTGGCAGGCTTTTTATTGGTCGTGCTGATGGGAACGACGTGGGTGATTTATCGCTTACATCACTTTGATTTCTTGACAATGATTCAAATTATCATCGGACTCGGTTTCTTGTTGATGATTTTATTATTACAACAATTGCCATTCCGCGGATGGTGGTGGAAAGGCTTGCTTGGCTTTGTTGTTATTTTAGAAATGTTCTTGAGCACTGTTTGGACGCTCGATAATTTTAGTTACCTCAACAATGACGAATATCAAACGACAATTAAAGCGATTAATGCTGGCGCTAATAAATTACCAGCTACGAATGGCAAGGATTTCTATCGTGTCGCAAAGTCATTTCAACGGACCAAGGGTGATCCACTGCAAGGTGATTTCAATGGAGCAAGCACATTTAGCTCTGCGCTTGAGCATCAGCAGAGTGACTTTATGGCGGTGATTGGCCAGCCAGAAGGTGATAATTATGTCACATACGATGGCGGAACTTTGTTGACTGACAGCTTGTTGGGAATGCGTTATCTAATGGCGCCAAATGATGCCACGCCTTCTGTTCTTGGTAACCCTTCTGATCTAGCAACTTATCCGCGTTTTGATACGTTTGGAAATTATTCAAGCTATGCTGAAACCTCGAAAGTCTTAATTACGCAAAATCCAAACGCATTGCCAATTGCATTTGCAGCAGATCAAGCAGCCTTGAACTTTAAGCCCAGATTAAATGATCCACTTGGTAATCAGAACCAACTGTGGAGCGATTTGTTGGGTGATCAAAAAGATGATGTAATCACAAGCTCTAATTTCACGGAGACGACCGGGCAAAACGTACAGATTCCAGCCGTCATCACCGGTGCATTTTTGACTAAAAACAATGCTGATGCTGATGGTTCGATTACGTTGAGCTATCAAAAGCAAGCAACTGGGCCAAGCTATTTGACGATTGGTGCTTCGATTTCAAACGAAGATATGACGATCACGGTTGATGGGAAGAACTTGCAAGCTATTCCTGACCACCGCCATACGATTGTGCTGCCGCTGCCAAATGATGGCGAAGTTGGTGGGACGCATACAATTAAATTATTCATGCTGAAGAAAAATCTTTGGTTGCAAGATGTGTCACTTTACACGCTTGATACAAATAAATTAAATGACCAGGCGACTGATCTCAAAGCGCATTCGCTGAAGATTAGTAAAATGACGTCAACCAAGATTGTTGGAAAAATCGACTTGCCACAAGGAAGTAATTTGTTGATGTCGACGATTCCTGACGCACGTGGTTGGACGATTTATGTCGATGGTAAAAAGGTGAATTCTGTCACGATTTCAAAATTCTTTCTTGGCGCAGTTACTGCTCCCGGAGAACACACTGTAGAATACCGTTTTAAGGCGCCATTACTGCATAGTGGCGGGATTGTTACGATCGGATTTATCCTGTTTTTGGTGGGCTTAGGTTGGTCAGAAAATGCAAAACGGCGGCACAGTTTTCATGATAATCCTTTACAGTAGGCAAATAACGTGGTATCGTGATTTTTAGTTTTTGATGGTCAAAACTTTCAAAAAAAATAAAAATAAATTATAAAAGAAAAGATAAAGGGGGACTCAGGAATGGCTGATGAAAAAAAATTTCCGATGACAGTCGCAGGAAAAGAAAAATTAGAAGGTGAATTAAACGAGTTGATTACGGTTCGTCGTGGTGAAATTACCGCTGCGATCCAAGAGGCACGTTCACACGGAGACCTTTCAGAAAATTCTGAATATCAATCTGCAAAGGACGAGCAAGCTTTCGTTGAAGGTCGGATTAAGTCATTGCAAAATATGCTTGATAACGTTGAGATCATTGATTCAGCGTCGATTGCTGCTGATGAAGTTTCGGTTGGAAAGAAAGTCACGTTCAAAGAAGATGGTGAGCCTGAAGAGACTTATACTATCGTTGGTGCGGTTGAAGCAAACCCAGATGAAGGTAAGATTTCAAACGAATCACCAATTGGTAAGGCTTTGATTGGTAATAAGTTAGGTGAAAAAGTACAAGTCGTGATGGATAATGGTGTTTCATTTGAAGTTAAGATTGTCGCTGTTGAGTTGGCATAATTGTCGGTTAATACTTAGCGTTATACTAAAAAAAGATTAAGAGAGCGGATATGAACTTGCTGTAGGTGGCAGGAAAATGTTGCGTTCTTTTTTGCTGTCAAGAATTAGGCCAGTGATTTTAAGGAAGGGTCGGCCATTCTGTGTTAAAATTAAGGTTAATTACTTCAGAGAAAAAGGATACTAAAATGCAACGACCAAATCGAAGAGGAAGCGCACGAAAGGCACCAAACTCACTAACTCGAATTCCAATTCGGCTAAATATTTTGATGGGGATTGTCATCTTGATGTTGGGTGCGTTGGGTATTCAATTAGTGAATTTGCAAATCAGAAGCCATACAAAGTTTGTCGCAGAGATTACGTCTGGGACCCAAAGCGTTGAAAAAGAAAAAGTTCAGCGTGGGATGATTTATGATACAACAGGAAAAGTTTTGGTCGCCAACAAAGGTTCGCAAGCCATTACGTACAATAAGCCAAAGAATATCAGCGAAGCAAAAATGTATGAAATCGCCAATGAAGTTGCTAAGTATATTCAAATTGATTCTACGCAACTTTCAGATTCAAACTATGCAACGTATTATATTTTAGATGAAGCCCGCAATAAAGCTGTTGCGGCGCATATTAAAAACGTGGCAGAGATTGGAACCGATGAACGAGTTCGACAGGTTACGAGCTATGTGATGAAGCATATGGACGAGTTTCCACTTGATGATCAACAAAAAAATGCTGCGATGCTGTACCAAAAAATGGCTAATGCGTATTCATTGTCAACAGTTTATCTAAAAGAAAATGATGTGACGGCGGACGAGATTGCTAATATTGGTGAGCGCCAGTCAAAGATGCCTGGAGTTAAAGTCGGGTTGTATTATACGCGTGATTATCCAAACGGGGATGCCATGCAATCAATTATTGGTTCAGTGTCGACGTCGAAGGCTGGTTTGCCAGATTCGAAGGTAAACACGCTTTTGACACAGGGTTACGAACGTGATGACAACGTTGGAACATCATATTTGGAGCAATATTACGAGTCAACGCTACGAGGAACTAAAAAGCAAACGGCGGTGTCTACTGACGGCAAGACCGGTGAAAACACAACGGATGTGATAAACGCTGGTCAAGCTGGGGATAGTTTGCATTTGACGATCAACGCTAAGTTCCAAGAAGATATTCAAAATATTTTAAGTGAAAAAATGCCTGGTGGATTGACGCAAGGTGCCTATGCTGTGGTCATTAATCCTAAGACGGGTGGGCTTTATGCGATGGGTGGCGTTTACCGAGATAGTGATACGGGCCAAAAGACTCCTGACGCACTGGGAAATATTAACCGGGCGCAGGTTGTCGGTTCAGCAGTCAAGCCTGCTATGATTACCACTGGGCTCATGAACAACGTGATTACACCGCAAAATAGTAATATCACAGACGTGCCAATTCAAATCGCAGCAACGGCCAAAAAGGCTTCATGGTTTAACCAAAACGGGTCCTTCCCTTTGACTGCGCAAACGGCTTTGCAAAATTCTTCTAATTCGTACGTGATGCAGTTGATGTTGAAGTTGGGCGGAACTAGCTACTTCCCTAACATGTCGTTGGCTTCGTTGAATGATGATGTTTGGCAAAAGATGCGCAATGGTTTCGCGCGCTTTGGTCTTGGAGTTCGGACTGGGATTGATTTGCCAGGTGAAATTGCTGGGTTGAAGGGCCCAACTGATGACGCGGATAAAGGAAAAGCTTTGGACGAATCATTTGGACAATACGACACTTACACGCCGATGCAGATGGCGCAATATGTGGCAACGATTGCTAATGGTGGTTATCGAATTCGGCCGCACGTAGTTGAGTCAATTACGCAACGCCAAGAAAATTCTAGCATTGATCAGTTACAAACAACGATTCCAACGCAAACTTTGGGAACGGTTGGTTGGACCGATGATCAGCGTAACGTGATTCTTGAGGGAATGCATTTAGTCGTGCACGGATCAGGTCCATATGTCACCGGAGCAAGTATGAAGACTGTCAAGCCAGATATTTCTGCCAAGACTGGAACTGCTGAAACATTTACGAAGGGGCAATCAACGTACAGTTCGACGGCCATTTCGTTCGTTCCAGATGGAAATGTTGCGGTTGCGGTTGTGATTCCTGGAATTTCGGCTCAGACGGATGACTCAGTTTCGATTCCAATTACGAACGCTGTCTGGCAGGCCTTCTGGAACGATGTGGAAAGCTCGGGAAATTAATAAAGAGCATGAAAGAACGCTTTTGGGTGAAATACAAAATTGAACGAACGAGCTAAGTGTATTTCGTCCGTTGCGTGAAACGTGACGGTAAGAAATACATTTAGAATCGTTTAGTTCAAAGTTCTGAAAGGCGTTTAAGAAAGAGCATGTAGGACTGTTTTTGAGCGAAGCGAGAAATTGAACCCCCGAGCTAAGTAAATTATTTTTGTTGCGTGAGACGTGACAAGAATAATTTGCTTAGAGTCGTGTGGTTCAAAAGTCCGAAAGGCGTTTAAGAAAGAGCATGTAGGACTGGTTTTGCTGAGGTGGCGACATGGATAAAATGACAATGAGGGCACAATTCAAGGAAAGTCTAAATGCGCTTGATACACCAAAACGTGCATGGTTGATGCAGCAGTTGACGAAAGTTGTGACCGCTCGAGCCGAATGGCAAGCTGCACAAACGGTAGCCATTTCAATTGCACAGGCTGATGAATTGCCAACTTCATTGCTCATTCAGATCGCCTTGCAGCAGGGTAAGCAGGTGGTTGTTCCCAAAGTCGCTCCGCAAAAACAAATGAATTTTCATAAAATAGATGAAAATACCCAGTATACTAAAAGTAGTTTTGGATTATTAGAACCTTTGGATGTGCCCATTATTGCACCGGATCAGATTGATTTTTTCTTGGTGCCAGCGCTCGGATTTGACGAAAATAAACACAGGCTTGGTTTTGGTGGCGGTTATTATGATCGCTATTTGCCACAGACAAACGGATATAAGCTAGGAGTTACGATTACGCAGAACTTTGTGACTTCCGCGAGTTGGCCAGCCGAGCCAACTGACATAAAAATGGATGAGGTGCTCATTCTAGATTAGGATAAATATATGAAACTCACGCTAAAGCAAGCTTGGCACGAAAATTTTAAGATTCAACCAGTTAATCTGGCCCTGATGGCGGTCATTGTCGTCATGTACGTTTGGGAGGTTTTAATCTCGCAAAATTTAACGATTTCAGTCACGACTTTGTATAACACTGGAGCTCAATATGCTCCAGCGATTCTATTTCAGCACGAATGGTGGCGTTTAATTACTGCTGGTTTTTTGCATATCACACCCACTCATTTGCTGTTTAATTTGGTTGTGATGTATTTTATTGGTAAATTGTTGGAATGGCAGATTGGTCATTTCCGTTATCTAATTTTATTTTTCGTCGCCGTCTTGATTGGTAATTTAACTAGTTTGGCGTTTGGTGACTTAAACGGAATCTCGGCCGGAGCTTCTGGTGGAATCTATGGCCTCTTTGGAGCTGTGGTTGGAATCGGCGTGCTCGATCGCTTTCATGATTTCTGGCGCCGCGAATCATTTACGATTGGTGTCTTGGTTGTAATCTCGTTGTTGATGGGCTTCACTCGTGAAAGAGTTGACATGTATGCACACATTGGCGGAATCGTGAGTGGGTTAGCCTTATCACCAATCTTGGTTGGAACTTCTTGCAAGACAGGGTCATTTAACATTAAGTGGTGGGGGCGCCTATTGAGCGCGTTGGTAACGATTGCGATTGCAGGCTTGTTGCTATACGTGGCATTAAATCGAGGAATCTAAGCAAATGGAAAAGACAATGCGAACATTTAAGGATGTGCTGGATTTGTTGAAGGTTTATGATGTGTATATTCATGTTGGAAAACGAATCTGGGATATTGAACTGGCTGCCATTGAAATCGATAACATGTATCGAGCTGATTTGTTGGATGCTAAAGAGTACGCACAAATCAAGTTAGTTTTAGCACATGAGCATCGACTGGAAGAAGAAAATACAGAGGTTTAAAAAGTTTGGAGATTTCCAGCTTTTTTTGTATAATTAACTGATGAGTGAAAACGCATACATCTAATAATGATTGGGGCAAATATAATGCAAAAAGATAAATTGATTGGGGTTGACCTAGGTGGGACAACTATTAAATTCGCAATTTTGACTGAGGAAGGCGAGATTCAACAGAAGTGGTCGATTCGCACAAACGTGTTGGACAACGGATCACACATTGTACCTGACATCGTAGAATCAATTAACCATCACTTGGATCTTTACGACCTCCCCAAGGAACGGATTATTGGAATTGGAATGGGAACGCCGGGAACGGTTGACTTTGCAAACGGAACAGTCCGTGCTGCATACAACTTAAACTGGCGCGAAACTCCAATTGAAGTTAAGAAGATGATTGAAGAAGGAACTGGTTTGACAATTGCGATTGACAACGATGCGAATTCTGCCGCGCTTGGTGAGCAATGGCGTGGAGCTGGTGAAAACGCCAACGAAGTGATCTTCATTACGCTTGGAACCGGGGTTGGTGGCGGAATTATCAACGAAGGTCGTTTGCTTCATGGTTCGATTGGAACTGCGGGTGAAATCGGGCACATGATCGTGGAGCCAAATGGTTATCTATGTACTTGTGGAAACCATGGTTGTTTGGAGCAATATGCCTCAGCGACTGGAGTTGTTCACTTGGCGCAAGACTTGGCTGAAGAATATGCTGGAAATTCAAAGTTGAAGAGCATGATTGACGATGGGGATGAAGTTACTTCAAAGATCGTCTTTGATTTGGCAAAGGACAATGATTTCTTAGCAAATGAAGTCGTAGATAAGGTCGCTTATTATCTTGGATACGCTTCAGCTAACTTGGCAAATGTCTTTAACCCAAGCGCGATTGTGATTGGTGGCGGAGTTTCTGCGGCTGGTCAATTCTTGATTGAACGTGTGCAAAAGAACTTTAAGACGTTTGCTTTCCCTCCAATTAAGGAAACTACAGACGTGAAGTTGGCAGTTCTTGGAAATGATGCTGGTGCTTACGGTGCCGCTTTGTTGGCCAAGCAAGCTAATTAAAACTAAAATGAAGCAACTTTTTTCCGGATTTTGAGGAGAATGGTTGCTTTTTATGTTACAAAATTGTTACAAATTAACAAAATGGACCTAAATGCCCGTTTAAAGGCATATTTTGGGTAGTTCATTTATTAAGGAGTGTTTAAGGAAATCGCCTATTTTTGAGGAAAGTAACGTGTTGCAAAATGTGAAAATATTGTGAAGATGCCTTTGTATCAAGCGTTTCCGTGCGTGTTACACTTTTTCGGACTCTGGATTTAATGTTGTGACTTGTAACAGTAACAATAATGTTAAATTTGGTTGTTACGATATTAGTATATTAAAAAAGAATGAACTAAAACCAGCACTCAAAAGGAGTACTCAAAATCATGGCTAAATTTGAAAACACAAAATTATATAAGAATGGTAAGTTTTTGGTCGCTGCTGCCGCTTTGGCTGCTGGCGCATTTGTTCCATTGAACGAACAAAGCCAAAGTGTCTCAGCTGACGAAAGCGCTCCTGTTTCATCATGGCGCGCCAAGACAGTTGATGAAGTTAAGCAAGCGGTTGAGCAATCAGCTGATCAAACAACTTATACTGTTCAAGAGGGTGATACACTTTCATCAATCGCTGAAGCTACTGGCGTTGATTTGCAAACTTTGGAAGATCAAGTTTCAGATGCAAACATCTTGTCAATCGGTGAAACTTTGAAGTTGGCTGATGCACAACCAGCTGAATCAGAAGCTGCCCAACCAGCTGGGTTAGCCGCTGACGGTTCAACTTACACTGTTCAAAGTGGAGATTCACTTTCAAAGATTGCTGAAGTGACTCAAGTTTCAATTGACAACTTGATTGGCTACAACGGATTGGGTTCACAAGACGCTACAATCGTTGTTGGGCAAGTTTTGCAATTGACAGCACCAGCATCATCAGAAGCACCCGTTTCAGAGGCTCCTGCTGCTTCAGAAGCACCTGTTTCAGAAGTCCCTACATCAGCTGCACCTGAAAACGTTCAATACAACGCCAACGCTGATACTAATCACGATGGTTACATGACGTTGGATGAATACAACAACTGGGTTGCTAATGGTAAGCCTGAAGCACAAGCTGCTGCACCTGCTGCAACAGCACCTGCTCAAGTTGCGCCAAGTGCTCCAGCAGCAACTGGTTCATATTCAGATGCATTGAACGCAATGAATGCTTTGCGTGCTCAATACGGATTGGCTCCAGTTTCATATGATGCTGGTTTGGCTTCAACTGCTGCTATGCGTGCAGGAATGATGGCTGGTAGCGTGGACTCAGCTCACTTTTCACAATCATACGGTTATGAAGTGGTGGCAATCCAATTTGGTTCAGGAGCAGGCGTAATCAGCGCTTGGTATAACGAAACAAACATGGTTGCAGCACCTGGACACCGTAACTGGTTGTTGAATGCTTCAATCACTTCAGTTGGCTTCGGTTATGATGCAGGAACTGGAACTTTCGTTGGGGAAGCCCGTTAATTTAATTACAAATGATGAACTCGGAGCATTTAATGTTTCGAGTTTTTATTTAATCAGATACTTGAAATATTGTACGCTGGTTATTTAGTTAAGAGATTCTGTCGTTTGATGCGGAACCAGCTGAATTGGGACGAACCTAAAGGAGTAAAAAATGCCATACAAAGATTCTTATGTTGCTAGAATTCGCACAAAAATCGGTCATGATTTCACGTTGATCATGCCAACAATTGATGTGATTATCGAAAACGAAGGCAAGTTGATGCTGATTTACAATCGTGATTTTGATGGTTGGTCATTTCCTGGTGGCTATGTTGAGCCTGAGATGGCGTGGACCGAAAATGCAGCGCGTGAGGCAAAGGAAGAGGCTGGATTGTTAGTTGATTCAGCAGACTTGGAATTAATTGGTTCGGTTTCTGGACCGCAGTATTTAGCAAAGTATCCAAATGGAGATCGGGCTCAGTTGTTTGCAAATATTTTTCTGGCAAACAAGTTTACTGCTGAAATCAGCGAGATTGATGAAAGTGAAATTGATGAAAAAAAGTGGATGACGCCGGATGAAATTAAGCAAGCGCGATTAACTTTTGCGGGCGAAGCGACTTATCGGGTCTACCAACAATTTAAGCAAACTGGGAAAACGCAAAATATTGTGGGTGTGCATAAAATTGATTAGGTAGACTAGGTCATATTGTCGGGAAACCCAGTGACATTCCAAGTCTACTTTATGCTAAAATTAATAGCGTGAGTAATACGAGATAGTTAAAAAAGATAAAGTTCGAGGGAATTAAAATGTTATATGCATTATTGGCACTAATTGTAATATATTTGGTCTTAACAGTTGGACTCCGTGGATGGACGAGTTATTCATTGAAGCGCAATGCAACAGTTTTAAAGAGCGAAGAATTCGAAGAGCAAAGTCACAGCGGGCAAATTATTGACTTGCGTGATCCAGCAGATTTTAAAACTAAGCATGTCTTGGGAGCGCGCAATATTCAACTGCAATTATTGTTACAAAATCCATCAGCTATTCGCAAGGACAAGCCAGTTTTCTTTGTTGATGCAAATAACCAAGCGGCCGAAAAAATTGTGCGTAAGTTAAAGAAGCAAGGGTACACGCAGATGTTCGTTCTCAAGGGTGGAATGGCTTCATATACGGGTAAGACTAAGTAAATTAAGGAGACTAAACATGGACCAGTTACAGCGAACACTAAGTGATTTAGTGCAATCAAACTCTGAGACAAATCCTAATTTTGATATGCTTGTTAACGATTATGTCAGATGGCATTTGGTGCGTATCTTCTTTGGTGGATTTGTATTTTTATCACTTGTGTTGCTAATTATAATTCTTTGGAGAAAATTTAAAAGAACACCAGCAAAAGCAAATGGAAAATGGAGCTTTGAAAAAACAGTATACGCAATATTTGGAACGTTTAATATTTTTATTGCGCTTCCCATCTTTGTTGTAGTTGGTGCGAATATAAAGAATGCCGTTAACCCTTTACATGGATTCGGATTATTTACCCAGGAATTTGCACAATCAAAAGTTTCTGGATATTCAAATGAAATGTGTACTGCGTTTAATAGCTGGTTGCAATCCGGCAAAGGGGCTATGCAACCTATTCTTAAGCAACAGATTCATGAAATAATCAGACTATACACAATTAAGGCTATTATTTTTGGGGCGTTGTTTATCTTAGTTGCCATTCTCAATATTTATCTTTGGAAACTATTGATAAAAAAATCAAGAAAAAATATTATTCAAAACAAAACAAACTTGAAAGAAAAGTTTACCCTTATTTTCGGAAGTATTTTCGGGATGATCACAACTGGAATCTCTCTTTGTGTAATGGTTGTGTTCTTAGTAAACTTGCAAAAAGCCTTTGCTCCATTATCTGCATTTCTTATCGGGTTGACATAAGTATGAACAAAGCAGATTTTAGATTGTAGGCCAATCAACGCAATTCATCAAAATAGGCAAAGGGGCTGGGATAAACTCAGTCCCTTTTGATTTGTAAAAAGTTTGGCGAATTCAAGAGCTATTCAGGTTGTATTTAAGGTTCAAGGCATATACTGAACTTGTTACCTGAACTCAGACTAAAAACAGCGGAGGACATCAAAATGGCAGACGCAATGGTTTTAGAATTTCAACAGTATTTGAATGGCAAGTATTTTGATTTGGGGAACGGTCTGGAGGCGAAGCTAAAAAGCTTTGTATAGAAAATGAGAATATTTAAAATAATTATCGGATACATTCTCATAGCAATAACGAATATTTACGCATATACTTTTGGAGCGATTTTTTCGATACAAATTGGAATAGATTATATTAACGGGAATCTTAATTTAAATAATTTTTGGAATTCATTGATATTAATGATGTTCTTCACCGGAATATGGTTAGTCTTAGGAATAATAATGTTACTGGTATTCCGTCAAATCAAATATTTAGTAAATTATTTTGTATCTTTATTTGGTGGGATGTTGGTTGGGTTTGGATTGATGGCAATAACTAAAATTTGTCTGAATAATGATATTTCTAAAAATATTGAATTGATTATAGGGATATTTGGAGGAATGTCCATTTTAATGATTGGATTTTTAGTTTACGTAAACATTATGCTTTATCGTAAAGGAGTAAGTTAGGTGAAAAAAATTGATGGTTCGCTGTTTAAACTGATTTCAGGCTAAGTTAGGGAGTTATTTATAGTGATGAATAAAGTTAAAATAATTGGAGTTGTAATATTATATGTCTACTCTGCTATATTAGGGTTATAGTTTGGTATGAGATTTTTAATTGATAAAACAGGTAATGGATTTAAATCATTTTGGAACACAGACTTAATATTTTTGTATAGGCCGTCTTCTATCTTGATTTTGTTGATCATAATGGGGTTAATTTGGCTATTTTATCATAAAATTGGGTACGTTTTAAATGTCGTTCTTGGTTTTATTAGCAGCGTGTTAATAACAAATGTTCCTTGGAAGATATTAATGTTGTTTAGCAGTCATTTTGGTGGTTCTTTTGCTTTCTTGCCACTGATGATCATTATAGGAATTGGATTGATGATATGGTCGATGGTCGCCTTTAATATTTTTGCTTACCGTAGAGGATGGCTCTAAAAGATATTGTAGTTCCCAAAACAAGACTAGAGTAAAAAAAGATCCACTGAGAATTTATTTCCCAGTGGATTTTCTTTTGTTAAAACATTCTTAGCGTGGCGTATGTGAATTTCCAGCCTTACGCGCACCACGAAGTTCAGTTGCTTCAAACTTTGCTTCTTCTTCCTCAATTGGCTTAATAGCGATCGTATGGAAAAGTTTACCAGCTCCGATCACTCCAGCCAAAGTTCCAGCGACACCAGTGACGATTCCCCAACCAAATTTCTTCATAATGAACACCTCTATCTTTATTTTGTATATAATAAGTTTATCATGAATTAAAAAGTTATGCCTTCAACGGGCAGGAAAGAGAAAAATTAATGCAAAAGTTAATCGTCATCGTTGGACCAACCGCGGTCGGGAAAACGGCTTTATCAATTGAATTATCTCAGTATTTCAATGGCGAAGTTGTTTCTGGTGATTCTATGCAAATTTATCGTGGTCTAGATATTGGAACGGCCAAAGCGACTCCGAGCGAACAAGCACAGGTGCCACATCATATGCTTGATATTGTTGAACCAAGCGAATCTTATTCAGCTGCTAAATTTGTCGAACAGGCGCAGGATGCCATTGCTGAAATTACTAGTCGTGGTAAGCTGCCAATTCTAGTTGGCGGGACAGGCTTTTACGTGCAAGCATTACTAGGTGATCGACCACTTGCTCCGTTAGCAGACCTCGACGATCCAGAGTTCACTCAGCATTGGGAAGCGATTGTGCATGAACAAGGCGAACAAGTTCTACGAGATGAATTAAAAAAATATGATGCAGTTAGTGCCGAACGCATCTTGCCTGGCCAAATTCGGCGGATGATTCGTGCGCTTTTGGTGAGCGTAAAAACCGGGATTGCTTTTTCTGCACAGCAACCAGAGGCTAAACGCCAGTATGATGCGTATATTATTGGTCTGACAACGGACCGTGAACGTTTGTATGAACGAATCAACCAGCGTGTCCAGCAAATGATTGAAACAGGTTTACTTGATGAAGCTAAGCTGGTTCAGAATCTGCCAGACACTGCGACGGCTAAAAAAGCGATTGGCTATAAAGAGTTGTTTCCTGTGTTGAATGGACAGATGACCAAAGAGGAAGGTATTACTCAACTACAGCAGGCTTCTCGACGTTATGCAAAGCGCCAAATAACGTGGTTTAATAACCAGTTCACAGACATTCATTGGTATGATTTGGTGAGCGGAGAAAGTCAGGTTGCGGAGATTATTAAAGATATTTCGGAACATATGTAAGGAAAACTAACATGCGTCACAAAAACTTCATATTCACAGTTTATAATTTGAGACATAGTTAGGAGGTCGAGACCGGATGAGTGAACAGGAATTGCGTCGGGAAATGGCAGTGCTACCCATCAGCGTAATACGCGAACTGACCGGGTTGAGTGACCGTCAAATTCGTTACTATGATCAAACAGGGTTGATTGAACCGAAGCGAGGTGCTGGAAAACAGCGTCGTTACTCGTTAAATGATGTCGATCGTCTGTTAGAGATTGCGGATTATCTTGATGCTGGGTATACGATTTCTGAAATTCATGAAGTCGAGGCCAAACAGAAATTAAAGAAAGCCAAAGTTGCGACAGAGGCCCAGTTACGGCAGGCTTTGCAAGGCGAATTTATGCAAATTGGTCGTTTTGGTGGTCAAGGACACTTCTAACAAACGTTGTCAGGATGCTATTAAGCTAAAGGAGATTTTATAGTCATGGTTCGTAAGAATTATTCAAAAGAGGATATTCATAATATTATCACAGAAGAAAATGTGCAATTTTTGCGCATTCAGTTCTCAGATGTTTTTGGAGCGATTAAAAATGTGGAAGTACCTGTATCGCAATTAGATAAGGTGCTCAACAACAACTTGATGTTTGATGGTTCTTCAATCGAAGGATTCGTCCGGATTGAAGAGTCAGATATGTACCTTTATCCTGACTTGTCAACGTTCATGATTTTCCCATGGGCGACTGACGATAATGGTGGAAAAGTTGCGCGTTTGATCGCCGACATTTACACAGCTGATCGTGAGCCATTCGCAGGAGATCCACGTAGCAACTTGAGGCGCATTCTTGGGCAAATGGATGAAGCTGGATTTAAGGCCTTTAACTTGGGAACTGAGCCAGAATTCTTCTTGTTTAAGATGGACGCCAATGGTGAGCCAACTTTGAAGTTGAACGACAAGGGTGGTTATTTCGACCTTGCACCTTTGGATCTTGGTGAAAATACTCGTCGTGAAATCGTTCTTGAGATGGAAAAGATGGGCTTTGAAGTTGAAGCAGCCCATCACGAAGTTGCGCCTGGACAACACGAGGTTGACTTCAAGTATTCAAACGCCTTGGATGCAGCGGATAACATTCAAACATTTAAGTTGATTGTTAAGACGATTGCTCGTAAGCACGGTTTGTATGCAACATTCTTGCCAAAGCCAATTTCTGGAATCAACGGAAATGGAATGCACACCAACATGTCTTTGTTCACTGAAGCTGGAAATGCGTTCTTTGATGAAGCTGGAGAAATGCAATTGTCAAAGATTGCTTACAATTTCTTGGGTGGAATTTTGGATCACGCGGCTGCCTTTACTGCCATCACAAATCCAACTGTCAATTCATTTAAGCGTTTGACCCCAGGATTTGAAGCGCCAGTTTATGTTGCTTGGTCAGGTTCAAACCGTTCACCAATGGTTCGTGTGCCAGCATCTCGTGGAAACTCAACTCGTTTGGAATTGCGTTCAGTTGACCCAACTGCAAATCCATATTTGGCATTTGCAACGATCTTGGCAGCTGGACTTGATGGTATTAAGCGCGAATTGGAACCAAACCATGCCGTTGATCGTAACATCTATTTAATGGACGAATCAGAGCGTAAGAAGGCTGGAATTACTGATTTGCCTGATACATTGCTTGCAGCTGTTAACACGATGGACGAAGATGATGTGGTCAAGGATGCACTTGGTGAGCACATGGCAAATACGTTCATTGCGGCTAAGCGTGTGGAATACTCATCATATCGCCAACATGTTTCAGCGTGGGAAATTGACACGTACCTTGAGCAATACTAGTTCGCTATTAAACGTGTAGTGCTAGTTGTGAAAAGCCTTAGTCATTTTTTACGTGCGTGTTGTCTTTTCAATAATGATAGTAAGTGGCGACACGGTCCCATTCGGCTTTTAATTTCGGCAGGCCGAAATTTAGTCGAATTGGTGCCGCTACCTCGCTTGATCACCTACTATCATCATTTCAATCCATCACGCTTGAATAAAATGACCAGGGTGTTCTCGCTGGTCAGCGAAGCGATTCTGTCGTCGGATGACCAGCCCTTGCCGAATCTAGCCGAAACTTTTCACGCGTGCTTTAGCGCCGTGAAATTGGCAAATTATTTTGCCATTCGAACCACCTCCGTTACTAAGTCGCCCAGCTGTATGACACAGCTG
>JAITPD010000058.1 GCA_031289615.1 Lactobacillaceae bacterium
CATGTTGGCATGTTGGCATGTTGGCATGTTGGCATGTTGGCATGTTGGCATGTTGGCATGTTGGCATGTTGGCATGTTGGCATGTTGGCATGTTGGCATGTTGGCATGTTGGCATGTTATTATTTCAATATCGATTGAGTTGGTCAAGCAAACGCTTACAATAAATTGATAAATTTAATTATTGTTGTCCCTTATATTAGAAAGTAGGAACCCTAAAAATGAATCTACATAACGTCTTGTTTACGTCTGTTGCTATGGAGCGCGTTTCTTTTGAATTGGATTATCCTAGAGATTACTGTGGTTGTGGTAACTCTCGCCATAAACGATAACACTGAGAGTTTCAGGTGTTAAAAAATGACTAAGATTGGCTTTGGGGCTGGGTCTTGGTCGTTTTTTGTTTCATTGATAATGTAATTCTTTCGAACCACGTGAATAAAAGGCACCTCTATTTTTCTATGACTTATTCCTTTAATTAAAATCTAATTCTTCAAGACTATTGAGGTTTCCTCTTGAATCCGCTAATGCTGCGTTCAAAACTCCTTCTAGTCCAACTATATGCATAACATCTTTATAAAATTCAGGATCATGAAAAGCTTTCCGTGTAAAATCATCGCTTAAAGAATCAAATAAATCACCTGCATCAGGATCGGAGTATTTAAGCCCAAAATACCTTTTATTGGAAGCAAACTGACTGAAGAAAACACCATCTTGTATTTCTAGGTATCTTTCATCCAACATTTTTATTTGTTTGCCATCTCGATTTATGAACAAAAATTCTTCGTCATATATAAGAGATGAGATAGTACTTCTGTTTTTTTCTAACTGCTCTTCAAATTTAACTATCATTTGATCTACAATTTTATCTATATCAACCTTTATTCTTGCTACTTCATCATTGTACTCTTCAATATTCATAACTACTCCTCATTTCGCTTCATGCCCTTTCAACCACTCAGCTAATTCAATCATAACTTCTTCAGTATCAGGTTGAGTTGTCACGTATAAAACTAACTGTTCGGTTTCATCATCACCAAAATCTAACGCATGACCATTCAATCTTAAAAATACAATTGCCGACATCAAGGCAGTTCGCTTATTGCCGTCCACAAAAACGTGTTTCTTAGTGATTTTCTGCATCAGATAAGCCGCCTTAATCCACACGTTTGGATAAAGTTCTTGCCCAAATACAACCTGTTGTGGTTGCTGAATCACTAAATCAAGACCTTGCGGATATTGAACCCCCGCAGTTCCCTCGTTCGCATTTTTAATTACGCGTGAATTTATTTCTACTAAGTCCTGCTTAGTTAAATATCTCATAGATCCTTTAGCCGTTCCATCAACGATTCGTGCTTAGCATATTCTTGATCAAAAATGGCCATCACATCTGGACTTGATTCTTCAACCTTTGTAAAGATTATTTGTTTTCCGTCTGGTGATACGGTCTTTTCAAAGCGGGTTGTTTCGTCAGCTCCCACAAATTCCTTGTCGTTCTTGAGAATTCGAAAAGCCCATGAATTGCCTGTTTTAAATAAATGTGTTTCATTTGTTAATTCTGCTGGATTTTGCATAATCTAAATCCTCCTTCACTCAATGTATATACATTATAGCACATAATAGATACATGATCTTGATTTAAAACACCCTAAATATTTCAAACATAATCCGTCCACCCAATATCCATCGTTTTCAGCGCTATATTTCCAATATAAGTCCATTCGTCATCATAACCCAGCACCATCCCCACAATAATTTCCGGAACCATGCCACTTTCTGTATGTCCCTTTTGTTGCACCTGAACTTTCAAGTGATTAGCGTACGCGTGCATCAATATTTCAGCAATCTTTTCAGGTTCCATTGTCGTCATCGCTTTTTGATTGCGAACTTGCTCACGTTTCTGACTATATTTGGCCAAATCTTCCGTATGGTCTGACAAATAGTACCCGTTCCACTTCACCATCCCCCGGTCTTGGTAATCATGCTCAAAGAAATATTTAGCAGTTTGCAATTGCTCCTCTGGATTTTCGTATTCATTGTCCATATGCGTTACCACCGTTGTGTCCGCCGACTAATCCAGCGCGTTGAATCATCGTGCCACCATTTCCTAAAGAGGACGACTTCATAATGGATGTCACTCCAAAATTGGCTCTGATCTGGTCAATGGTTTGTTCCAGGCGGTCATCGCGAATTTGTTTTTGTGGATTGTAAAACAAATCCAGCTGCTCTTGACCCTCTTGCGCTAATTTACCAACTGACACGCCGAGATTGCGAACCACTTGACCTTCATAATGTTGCTCAAACAGCTGATATAAGGCTATCACGATTGGTTTTGAATTATTAGTCGCATCAATCGCTAACTGACAACTAAAGCCTTGCGAATGGCTATTTTGCGCGCTCGCATACGAATATCCAACATACAACGAAACCACGCCAGCAACTTTATGCTTAGCACGCAACCTAGAGGCCACTTGTTCCCCAATTTCGCGAATCACATTTTTAATTTCAACTGGATGATAATAATCTCTTGGCAACACCTGACTATTAGAAATATTGCTCTCCTTGACGTGGTACTTCTTAGCCACCACACTCCGATCAACACCCCAAGCCAGCGCAAATAGCTCTATCCCTCTGATTCCAAACTTACTCTGTAAATAATATGGATTAGACCTAGCAATATCACCAACGCTATTCAAGCCATACCGATTCAGCTTCTTGGCCGTTTGCCTGCCAATGCTCCACACTTCATCAAAATCCGTAATATTCCATAATTTAGTTGGAATGTTTTCAAAATGCCATTCACCAATTAATGACTTGGCGTGCTTAGCTTCGATGTCCAGCGCTAGTTTCGCCATGACCACTGTATCTCCAATGCCAACCGTGAGATACAGCCCCAACTCCCGCTTAACATGTAGTTGAATGATCCTGGCCAGCTTCAGCATTGTCAAATCTTTGCCGTACTTGAACTTTAAATATTCCCAACTCGGAGTGAGGTCTAAAATCGATTCGTCAATTGAATAAAACTGTAAATCTTCTTCGGCCACATACTGCCGAAAAATATCATTAACCTTTTTGTTCATCTCAATATAACGGTTCATGCGTGGATTAACGATAATTAGCCGTGGATCTGCTGGAACATCGCGTTGCCGCATCACGTTCTTAATACCCAGCTCTTTCTTGGCCCGAGGAGACGCTGCCAAAACTAGCCCGCCATTCGTGTTCTCTTGCTGACTCATCACCACCAAGATGGCCCTAAGTGGATTCAAGCCAAGATCAACACTTTCGACGCTGGCATAAAAGCTCTTTGAGTCGATTAGCATGATTTTTCGTCTATTTTCATTTTTGGTGACATCATTAAAAAACATAGTTCACCTCCTTGTTGGTTAGTTTTTAACTAATATTAATTAATTATAAACTAAAACAAGTGTTTGGTGAACTATGAACATGTATTGTGCTGATTTCGTAATATTGTCCTTTTCTTAATCTGCTTCGCTACATATCTCGAATTACAAAAAAGAGCCAAGCCACCTCCATCACTACCAAAAGGTTCTCAACTCAATTTTAATCTTACTTACGCTTCTTCTTTTTATTCGGCTGAATCACATAGCTCTTAAATGTCTGCGTATGTTCTTTAAATTCAGTCAAATGTGGCTGAACACCATTCACAATGTCCATTTTTGCAGCGATGTCTGTTTGTAGCACACTGACCTTTTCTGTCACTGGCTTCACTTCACGTACGAGCATATCGCTAATCGAACTCAACTCACCCAGCAAAGGACGTGTCCGGCGCGTGAAAGCAATGATAAACCCAACCAGGAGAAGCACCGCAAGGCCAATGATTGTCCAAGCAATTATTGATACCATCAAATATCCCGCCTTTCAATCAATTCAACTTAAATTCTTATGCCTCTTGATCTGAATCCGAATTAGATGCTGAATCCAAGGTAGCCGTCAGCGCTTCTTCAACTTCGGCAGCTTGTGAATCCAACACAATATCAAACTCTTCTTGTGCATCACCAAACTTTTCACTTGCCAAATCCTTTAGATTCGTCGACTTTTCAGCCACAATGTCCTTAGCATTTAAGAATAAATCGTCCGCTTGCGACTTTAAATCAGCATAGTGATCCTTGATTTGGTCGATCTTTTCTTGGGTGTCACCAGTAATCACAGCATCTTTCTTAGCGAGCGCATATTCCTTGCCATCTGCATACAAATCCTTGGCTTTGGCACTTAATTGCGCATACTTAGCCTTAATTCCGCTCATTTGCTCTTTTAGATCATGATCTGAATCTTCATCAATGCCCATATCAAAACTATTGAGCTTATCAGCAATCACTGCAAATTGATCAGCAGCGAGCTCTTTGATTTCATAAGCCTTTTCTTTGCCAGCCTCAATCCCATCCAAGAACTTGTCTTGCAACTCTTCTTGCTCTTCAGGCGAAAGTGACTTGTAATAAGCTGCTGCGGCCACTGCAGCAATTCCTACTGTTAATGCACCAAATGCAAATCCTTTAGCAATCTTTCCCATGTCCTTATCCTTCTTTCGTTGTAGTTTTATTTTTACTATTACGCTTAACTAATCCGACAAACAAGGTTGTCAATGTTGCAATCAAACTCGCTGAAGGCTTGCCCGAACGGCGTGATGACACTCGGCTTTGCAAGTTGCGCGCAGACGTGTTGACATCTGAGACGCTCTGCCCGAGATCTCCAACGGCGTGGAACAATGGATCAACCGTTACCAGCTTCCCATTGACGTCTGTCAGCATTACATTGGCGTTGGCAAGAATATCATCCGCATCCTTTGACAACATTTTGACATCTCTAGTCACAGAATCAAGCGTGTGACTCAAGCGAATTAAGAAGTAACCAATGAACAGCACTAGCAACAAAACAGCCGCAGCAATGATTAAGAATGCAATATCTCCTGGTGTCATGCTAATTTCCTCCAAATTTTATTAATACTAGGTTCTAACAATAAATTTTAACTAATTTTTATTCTTAATATAAGTATACACGTCATTGCTATTTGTTTTCAAACAATAACCAATCTATATATAAAGAACATTATTTTTACGGGACAAACCTCTCTAATTTTTGGAAGGGCCTTGTGAACAACGGCTTTTCATGGTAAATTTATGGGATAATTATTTTTGCAATTTTTCGGAGGAAGCAATGGAACACACGCTATTTATACGTTTAGTATCAGAATTTTTCGCAACAGCCTTGATGGTCACACTTGGTAACGGAGCAGTTGCCAACGCAGAACTCAAGCGTACAAAGGGCTCGGGCGCTGGTTGGCTCAACATCGCCATCGGATTTGGAGTTGCCGTTGCCGCTTCAGTAATGTTCTTTGGCACGATTTCAGCCCATGGTAACCCCGCTGCTGTCTTTGCCCTCGCTTCGATTGGTAAGATGCCTTGGAGCGAGGTTGCGCCTTATATCGGTGCTGAGATGCTTGGTGGAATGTTTGGCCAATTCGTCGTCTGGCTCTCATACAAGCCTTACTTTGACGTCAACACCGATCCTGAAATCATATTCACGCCATTTGCCACAACCGATGCTGCGGAGTCACGCTTTAACGGTTTCGTAAACGAATTCGTCGGAACATTCATCTTGATCTTCGGATTCCTCGCTGTTGCCACTACCATCGACAGTATCGTTGTCCGCGGGGTCATGCTTGGTATCTTGGTCGCCGGTTTGGTCATGTCACTTGGTGGAGCAACCGGCCCAGCCTTGAACCCTGCCCGTGACTTGGGTCCACGAATCATGCACGCAATCTTGCCAATGCATTTCAAAGGTTCATCACATTGGGAATATTCATGGGTGCCAGTCTTAGGACCAATTCTTGGTGGAATTGCGGCTGCATTGTTGTACGCTAACTTCTTTGTTGGTGCTTAATTAAATTCAATTTAAAAACAGGCTACTATGCAATTTGCGGGTAACCTGTTTTTTTGCTTGTTCGAATCTGTGCTGTGCTCCTTAAAATTCATTCTCTGCCTGCTGCACGACTTCCAGATACTTAATCTTCTGGCCGCCATCACCCTTGGCCGTGATACTGAAGTTATTGACCTTCACCTGATCGCCAACCTTCAAATCCGGATGTTCTTGCTGCAGATAATCCAACAAATGCCCATGCTTGTGCTTTTCGAAATAGCGAATTTGCGTGTGGAAATACTTATCGAAGTGGCCCAACGGAGTCCGCACGTGTGCTGAATAAGTCGCCACATCGTTGTCATCAGTTTCCAAATAATGAATCCAGTTCCGGTTCCGATACCACAAGAATGCCAGACCAGCAAGAACTGCCGCTGCAAGTGCGCCCAACAGCCACGCCAAGAAATTATTATCCGGAATTTCCTTTTGCGCTGCTGATTCAACTGCATCCGACGAATTGTCCGGTGAATCCGTAATTGCTTCCGCTGGGATTTGCACCGGTGCTGTCGTTGCAGCCGCTGGAATGACCGTTGTGAGGCCTGTTCCAACATTCACAATGGTTCCGCCGTCAATGATAACGTTTGGACCAACTGGATCGGTCGCCGGAATAATGATCACCGGCGTTCCGCTAGCTGGCACCGTTACACGCACTTGCGTCGAATAACTTTGCGTCGCCGCGCTCCCATCGGCTTGCACTGCTGTTTCAGCATTGCCAATCACATACGTATCCGCACTGACAGGTGTCGCGAATAGCACAACCGGTGCCACGATTGTAAACAAACATGACAAACCGCCGCGATTTAATTGTTTATCATGCTTCTTCATAATCTTGCTCCTTTACTCATTACGGTGATTTAAAATGTGCCTACTAAATTAATCGTCCAGTTAATGATGCTGGTGTAGCGTTCGGCGTATTTGAATCCATCATCTGAACCAGTAATCTCTGCATAAATCGTTTGGCTTTCTGCCCTGCCAAGATTCCCGTTGAATGTAAGATAACCACCACTAGATAATTCGTCGCCGTTAACTTCACGTCCTAATTTATAGGCAACCCCCGTTGGATCATATTGATCATTTGTCAGGGTCCACTTATTGCCACCGGCGTCTTCAGTTGTATCTGGCGTAATACGGATGACTGTCTCTCTCGGCAAGAGTGCGCCTGCTCCAACGGTAACTTGTGCTGTCCCAGTCTTTGAAGTCGTGTCAAGAGGTAGCTCTGCTGGAATCGTGACTGTGTATGAAGGCTCGATGATTGGCTCATCTTTTACACCTTGCCAGACATAGACATCAGCTGCCTTAGTTATTTGAACTCCAACCCTATTTTCCGGATTATGATGCGCCGGAATTTGCGCAGCTGGTAATACATCACCTTGAGGATCATGATCAGATCCGTCACTTCCCACTGCTTGCCAACTACAAGTTGATGTAGTTACATACTCCTGATCAAATGTCACTCCCTTGGCCGGATCAGGAAGATTTGTCGTATCATCAATAATGAAGTTTGTCCCAAGCGTTAACTTCCAAAGCGACGTACACCCATGAAATAGGGCCGCCATTCTACCAACTTCATCTGGGATAGAACTTGAATCCCATTTACCTAAATCAAGTTTTTCTAATGAGCTACAACCTTTAAACATCTCTTTAAACCACGTAGACTTTGATGTGTCAAAGTAGCTGACATCTAGTTCTTTGACCTTGCTACAACCTTTAAACATTCCGCCAAAATCTTTCACAGCAGGTGTTATGAATTTGCTGACATTAATCACCTCTAAGTTACTACATCCAGCAAACATCCCCATCATATTTTCTACTAAAGTTGTGTTGAATTTAGAAACATCGGCTGTCTTCAGGTTACTACAATTTTCGAACATGCTTTCCATAACTGTTACTTTATCAGTTTTAAAATTAGCACCGAACTCAACTGTGTCTAAGTTAGTACACAGTTTAAACATCCGGCCCATGTTTGTAACTTTCGACGTGTCAAAATCAAGCTTTAATGATGTCAAATTAGGACTATCTGCAAACATAGAAATCATGTTAGTAGTGTCTTTAGTGTCAAGCACATCTAGTCCTTCAATTCCGCCCAAGTTAGGAAAATATGCAAATAACTCTGTAGAATTGGCATTTGCTTTTACACCATTTTTAATATTAATTTTAGTTATGATTTCAGGAATTTTTGAGTCAACTTTTATAAGTGCATCAGCCAAAGAACCAATGCCCAAAGTATTACCATCCTTGCCTGGAGAAAGCTCCAAAGATGTCCCGTTTAACGTCCACGTACAATCACCAAAATCACCACTTGTAGCAGCATGAGCCACTGATTGAAGCCCCGGAACGATGATATTTACAGCAGGCGTAAAAGTTCCCACACCAATGATACTGAGCAGGGTGACCGCTTTGATAATTTGCTTTTTAATTTTCATATGACCCCTGCCTCTGTCCTTCTGCATAAATTTAACTTTGTAAACGTTTTCTATATACAGATTTAGTGTACCTAACATTTGTGCTTAAACGTGTTGAAACTTGTGAATATTTTTTAAATTTATGTGCCTTTGGGATTGAATTGACTCTGCTTGATTTCGTAGCTAATTCAAAAAAACAAGCCCCATCTTGAGTTAACCTCAAAACAGGGCTTTTGGACGTGCTTGTTATACTTTTCGAATGGTTGCTAATTAAACGCATTGTGTTCGTATCGCTCAGCTTCGCTAAAGATTCTTTACGTTTCGGATTGCCCTGCACGATTCATGGCGAATGGCAAAATAATTTGCCATTTTCACGGCGCTAAAGCACGCGTGAAAATGTTCGCCTAGATTCGGCAGGGACTTTCATCCGACGACAGAATCGCTTCGCTGAACGATCTGAGTACAATGTTTCGAGGCCAGCATGTTCATTTTATTGAAAGCGTAGTGGATTGAGATGATGATAGTAGGTGATCAAGCGAGGTAGCGGCACCAATTTGACTAAATTTCGGTCCACCGAAATTAAAAGTCGAATGGGACCGTGTCGCCACTTACTATCTTTATCAAAAATCCAACACGCAAGTGAAAAATGAACCATGATACTCACAACTACCACTCCACGTTATTTTACTTATTCAACTTCCTAACCTTACGAATCCGCATCATTACACCAGTTGCCAAAGCTACCACAGTCGCAATCATAATACTTATCAGCCACATTGGGAATACATTAGAATCTCCAACCTGCCGATCTGCTGCAGAAACCTTTTTAACAACATCATCATTACTTTCATTATCAGCAACACTATCCGCAATCACTTGCTGTACTGGCATTGGTTCAGCAACATTTGCAGCTGCCAATCCATCACCCACATACGACCATTGAGTTGCATTTGCTAAACCTGTCACAACAGTAGTGTTCGGTCCAGAAATCACACCACTTGTCGGTTGACCCGTTGCTGGCGGAGTCGGATTGACAGGTGTAGCCGGATTTGCAAGATACTTCACGACCACTGTATAGTCGCCGTCCGTTGCCGTAATACTTTGCGCAGCTACAATGGTTCGACTGGCATAATATCCATCAATATTTGGTGAATCAACAGCCTTTGTCATTTGTGGGCTGTTATTCCAAGCCACTGGCAGATGATTACCATCCACCCGATCAATAGGTTGCTCGCCATTAAACGTGATTGTTTGCACAGAATCAGCACTAGCTTTGGTCCCATCAGCATATTCATACTTGATGGTTTGCTTAACACTCTTTTGAACTGGACTTTTATCAACACCATGCTTCAGATACACGTTAATATTTTGCGTGGTACTGTCAAACGTTCCAGCCGGATAACCTGCATCTGCATGATCAAGCTCATAACCCTTGGCAATCAAAGCATTTAGCTCATCCGCGGAAACCGTATAATTCGTCAATGCAATTCCAGTCAACTGCTCTGATGTAAGTGGCTTGTTAGCATTTGAACTATCCAGATAATTAATCGTCACACTGCCCTGTTCCTGCGTCCAAACATACGTCTCAGCTTGGCCAGATGCATTGTGCTTGGCTGGCAAATCTGCTGACGTTACTTGCGCTCCATTTGGTGCATGCGCGGTTCCTGTTCCCACGGCCTGCCAATTTGTCGAGGTCACATGATAGTCTTGATCAAACACTGTGCCAACGACCGGATCAAGTAAGCCCGTATTGCTTGCCATCGTAAAATGTTCGCCCAAAGTTAACTGCCACAATTGAGTTGAACCCGCAAACATATCCTTCATCGTAGTAACATTGGCTGTATTAAATTTAGTTAAATCTAAAGTTGTCAATCCGTTTGAATTAAACATATAATCCATCGAGGTAACACTAGATGTATCAAAGTTCCTCAAGTCTAGTTGTGTCAAATCATAACACAGCATAAACATACAATTCATGTTGGTTACTAATGCCGTATTAAACCGGCTAACGTCAAGTTGCGTGGCGCTGAAGCAATAGTAAAACATGAGGTTCATATTGGTGACTTTTGTTGTATCAAAGCTGCTCACATCAAGTTGAGTATACCAACAATCAGCAAACATACACTCCATGCTCCTTACCTCTGACGTGTCGATCCCACTAACATTAATTTCTGTCGCATAACAGCAGTAATCAAACATCGCCGACATGTCTGTCACTTGCGAGGTATCAAGCATGCTCACGTCAATTTTATCTAAATGCCAACAATCCATAAACATGCATGACATGCTCTTAACATTTGTTGTGTCAAATTCACTAACATCAACGTGTTGAAGATTACAACAATAGAAAAACATGAATGACATATCCGTCATGTTCGACGTATCCAGATTTTCTAGTCCATCGATTTCAGTCAGAGATGATAATTTATAAAATAAACCGTTTGACTTTGCATTTGCAACAACGCCTTCCTCGATTACGACTTTAGTTACAGAATAGCTTGCTGCGATAGCCACGTACAGGCTTCCTTCGCCTAAGGTACCTTCGTGGATGGTCAACACGCCATTCTCGATGTCATAATCACAGCTTCCAAAAGTGCCTGTGCTTTGAACTTCAGCGTGCGCGACTGATTGAATACTTGGAATAATAACATTGGCCGCTGGCGTGAACCCACCAATTGTCATGACTGCTAATAATGCAGCTGCTTTTGACCATTTTCTTGGTTTCATGTGCTCCTCCTTTTTTAAAGTGCTACTAGAATTGCTCTATGATACGTTTATCGTACTCTCTCTTTTGGGGCAAACTAGGCGTATTTATGCGCATTCTCACAATTTTTTTATGTCCTTTCTTTGAATACTTACTTTTAGTCCGAAATACAAGATTTTTAGCCTTTAAAACTGCTTTCTGGCTGATAATTTGAGCGCAAAAAAAGTCGAGCCTCCTATACTAAACTATGGTGGCTCAACTCTGATGAACTAAAACATTTTTCTGAATTTCAATTGATCAACCGTTCGTGTGAAGCCAAACCGTTCGTAAAATTGATGTGCTCCTTCACGCGTACAATCAGCCGTCAAACGCAATCCTTCAAGCCCATTTTCTTTAGCGTATTGCTCAGTGTGGTTCATTAATTTTGTCGCAATTCCTAACCCTTGATGACTTGGCGAAACTGCTAATGCAAGAATATGTAATAATGGCGGAAAGTATGTAGTGTAATGCCTTTGCGTGTGAATATACCCGATAATCTTGTCATCTTCTTCCACAACGAAGAGCGCGTGCCAAGCTAGGGATAAAATATCTTTAAACTGGTTTTCGTGGCATTCATAAAACAGAACTTCTTGATTTAAAGCATGAATATCCGCAAAATCTGCGTTGACTGCATTTCTAATTTTCATTTCGCTACCTCCAATTTCTTAATGCAAGAATAACAGGATAATTTGTATAAATCGTGTCTTTATTGAGTTATTTTGAGTATCTTGTGTGAATTCAGGTTGTCAGCCGTTACATCTGGTATAATTTTGATACTGACTAAAGCGAAAGGAAACCTGGCAAATGGGACGTAAATTAATTGGGATTGATCTGGATCATACTACGCTCAATGAAGCTGGTGAAGTTTCAGCACAGACACGTAAGACCCTGCAAGCCGCGCAAAATGATGGCCATATTATTTCCATCATCACTGGTCGTCCTCCGCGCATGGCGACTGATATTTACGACACTATTGGCTTAAAGAGCCCAATGATTAATTTCAACGGCGCTCTGGGTTCGATTCCGCGTGAGAATTGGAAAGACGAGTATTCGTTTCAACTGAAGCATGACATTGTCTTTGATTTGCTCGAACAGGCTGGTAACTTAGGAATTAAAACGATTGTCGCCGAAAACAAGCATGACTTTTATGGTGATTCGCTAAGCATTCAGCCCGCAGAAGACGCCGTGTATTTTCCAAAACAGACTGACAGCAAAAAAATGCTAGAACATCTGTCTTTGCAAGTTAATGTCAATACAATTATCTTAAATGTGATTGATCCACTGCAACAGGCCAACATTAAGCAACTGCTTCTCGAGCGCTATGGCAGCGACAATATCACAGTGACCTTGTGGGGCAAGTCTGTCTTAGAGATTACGCCAGCGGGAGTTTCAAAGGTGACTGGGCTGGATCTGTTGAGCAAATCATTTGCGATTGCTAAGGATGATATTTATGCATTTGGTGACGGGATGAACGATTTTGCGATGCTTGATTTTGCAACGCACGGGATTGTGATGGCAAATGGGCATCCAGATTTGAAGGCGATTGCTGATGACGTCACGACGTATAGCAACGAGGATGATGGATTAGCACGCTATTTAGAAAAATTGTTGAACCTAAAATAAAGACATCAAGCTGAACTTGATGCCTTTTTTCATTAAGTTTGTGTCAGTTTTAATCTTCGCCAAGCAACCAATCTTGCACCTTCAAGTGTTGTACACCTTCTTCGCTTGAAGTTAACGGGTCCATCGTCAACACAAGTTTAGGATAGTTATCATCAATTTTTAGCAACGGAGCAAATTCACGGTGTCTAGTCTCTTCGTTTGCCATAACATAGCTTACTTGGATATATAGAATTTCCAAGTCGTTCCCAACATTGCGTTCAGCTACGAAATCGACTTCCAAATCACCAAACTTACCCACATTAACCTTGTATCCACGAGAGAGTAATTCAATCAGCACAATATTTTCCAAAATCAACTCGATATCACGGCCATTACGCGCTGTGACTGCTTCTCTGAAACCATGGTCAACAATGTAATACTTTTCTTGCGTTGACAAGAGCTTCTTGCCTTGGACATCATACCTATGAAGTGGTAGCAACACATATGCATCCACGCCACTTTTGATGTAGTTTAGAAGCGTGTTCGTACTTGTCTGAATTCCTTCGTTTTTGAAATATTTAACGATCGATGTTGCAGAAAATGTCCGTCCAATATTTGAAATAATGTACGTAAGGAGGCGTTGTAGCAGATCGGCATCACGAATTTGTTCGCGTTGCACAATGTCTTTGAGAACAATCGAGTTATAGATGTCAATCAAGTAAGAAACTTCTTCACTTTTTTGGAAATTTTGCGTTGTCAAAAAAGGCATTCCACCAATTTGTAAATAATGCTCAAACGCCTCACTAGTGTTCATTTCATCTTTAGAAATTAAATATTCAGAAAACACAAATGGATACACCGTAATCTGAATATAACGCCCCCCTAGTAAGGTGGCAAGTTCACCTGACAGCAATTTGGCATTTGACCCCGTCACATAAATATCTAACCTGTCTTCATAGGTTGCGCGAAGTGAATTAATAACTTTTTGGAACTGTTCTACTTCTTGAATTTCATCAAGGAAAAGATAAACCTTTTCACCTGCTAACTTGTCAATTTCAGTTGTGAGATAATCGTTCAACTTTAAAAAATCAGTTAATTCAAAATATTTAAGCTGCTCAAAGTTAAGACTGATAAACTGGGATTCATCACGTCCTTGTTCAAGCAACTCTACTTTAATCTGGGACAATAACATTGATTTCCCAGAACGTCTAATCCCTGTGATAACTTTAATTAGTCCAGTATCAATAAATGGTCGTACTTTTTTTAGATATCGTTCTCGTTTAATCATGGCGATTCCTTTTTTTGTTCAGTATAGGTTGTCTGTATGTCTATTTTAGCATGTTTTGTTCAGTATAGGTTGTCAAACTTCTTAATATTTAGTGTTTTATTCAGTATAGGTTGTCAAACTTCTTAATATTTAGTGTTTTGTTCAGTATAGGTTGCATTTTTAAGGAGTGTTTTATTCTTTTAAGCCAAATAAAACGCTGAACTGATTAGTTCAACGCTTTTGGCAATACGTATTTTATTGATCAAAAGGTGGCATTCCAGTAGTAATTGTATAGTTCACCGTGTCACTATACGTTTCTGCATACTTGAAGCCGGCCTCAGACCCAGCTGGCAACGTTGCGTAAATTGATTGAACTTCGTCGTCGGCGTTTTCACCATCAGCCGTAAATGAAAATGTACCATTCGAGCTCAATTGGCTTCCACCCTCACTGGTACCTAACAAATAGTCGACACCAGTTGTATCATGATTATTTTTTAGTTGCCAATCAGTAGTTGACGTCACACTAATTGTGATCAGACTCTGTGCATATGGCAACTTCGGATGCGCTCCCAATATCACATCGTCCGTCCCCTTATTGGTAGCATTATCAATCGTAATCCCTGTTGGAATGATAATTGTATAGCTTGGCTCCACGTTATACTCAGCAACTGTGGTACCCGGCGATCCTTGCCAGACATAGGTTTGTGCTGTGTTAGTAGTGTTATGATTGCCTGGAATTTCTGCAACCGCCAACTTGGCCCCTGCAGGATTATGAACAGTACCTGTGCCAACTTCTTGCCACTTATCTGAGGTCACTTTATAGACATTATCAAACTCAGTCCCTGGAACTGGCGTATTTAATCCCGGAACCGTCGTCAACTTAAAGTTAGGCCCTAAGGTTATTTTCCACAGCTTACTTGCACCACTAAACATATCTGGTGAAGTATTGCCACTCATATTCCATGAAGTCAAATCTAATTGCGTTAGTGAACTACACCCATAAAACATCGCAGTACAGTTAACAGAATTACCAGAAGTCACTCCGGTCTGCCAATTAGCAACATTGATGTTCTTTAGATTTGTACAATTTTGAAACATTTGAGCCATATTGGATACTTTAGCAGTGTTCCAGTTATCAACTTTGAGAGTCTGTAAATCGTTACAACCACTGAACATTAGCAACATATTGTTTACATTTGAAGTATCCCAATTTGATACATCAACGCTCTTTAATTTAAAATCATTCGCAAACATATCTTGCATGTTTGTAGAATTTGAAACATCAAGATTTCTTCCGCCGACAACTTCAGTCAAATTAGGCAAATTATAAAATAAATACGAAGCTCCCGTGCCAGCAAACACATTTGGTTCGATAACAATTTTTAAGACCTGATCCTTATACGTGGTATTCCAAGGCATTGTCGCATTTCCATTGGTCAACGTCCCCGCGTGAATGGTCAAAGTTCCTGCATCGTCCAAGTCCCAAGCGCATCCATAATTTCCAGAAGCCACGATTGCAGCATGCGCCACCGACTGTTGAATGCCTGGAATTGCGACACCCGCAGCTGGCGCCACAGATCCACCAACCACGACTAATAATAATGCCAGAGTTTGCACCCATTTTTTTGTAATCGTATGCAATTTCATCGCCTGCTCCTCTTAATCGTTTGATATATTAGGTTTAGTGTACTGCTATTAATCGGCAAATTATGTGCTAACCTGTGCCACCCCCCCGATTTTTTTGTGAACTTTATGAGAAGGAGGTCTGGCTTTATGGATCAAAAAAAACCGATGAAATTAATCATCGGCCCTCACATGAAAATTTTAATATTGTTGATCAACATTATTAATGGCATTTTGACGAGCTTCCCATTGTGCGCGACTCATCAACACAGGGCGCCGTTTTCCACCACCCTCAGTTGAGCCAACCACACCTTGATCTTCCATATCATCAACCAAGCGAGCTGCCCGATTATAGCCAATTCGGAAGTGCCGTTGCATCATTGAAGCAGAAATTTCACCTTCAGCATAAGCAAAATCAAGCGCTTCATTCCACTTTTCATCCAAGTCATTACCTGAACCAGCAGTTTGCTCACCATCACCATCCATCGCAGTCAAATCTGCATCCGTCACAGTCATGCTCTCATCGTACTGTGCGCCACCTTGATTTTTCACAAAGTCCGTCAGCTTTTCGACATCTTCGTCTGACAAGAACGCTCCTTGCACACGCACACCACCATTTGCACCGATTGGCTTAAACAGCATATCACCACGTCCAAGCAACTTTTCTGCGCCATTAGTGTCCAAAATTGTCCGCGAATCAACTCCCGAACCAACCGCAAACGCCATTCGTGATGGAACGTTCGCCTTGATCAAACCAGTGATGACATCGACAGAAGGACGCTGTGTAGCAACGATCAAATGAATTCCAGCAGCTCGTCCCAATTGCGCAATTCGCACAATCGCAGGCTCCACTTCGCTCGAAACCGTCATCATCAAATCAGCCAATTCGTCTACAATCGCTACCAGATACGGCATCTTCATCCATTGATCCGCACCTTGCGCATTATGATCCTCGACCATCTTGTTATAGCCGTCAATATTTCGCACGTTTGACTCAGCCAGCTTGGCAAACCGCTTCTCCATCTCAGCAACGACCTTCTTCAACGCTGCTGCGGCCTTACGCGGCTCAGAAACAACCGGAGTAATCAGATGCGGAATATCATTGTACACACTCAGTTCCACCTTCTTAGGGTCCACTAGCATCAAACGAACTTCAGATGGCTTAGCTTGCAGCAGAATTGATGCAAGAATCGCATTGATTGCCACAGACTTACCAGAACCAGTTGAACCGGCAATCAACAAATGCGGCATCTTGGTCAAATCCATCTTGACGATTTCACCTGTCACGCTCTTACCGATTGGCACTTTCAAAACGTTGTCGCGGTTAGTTCCAGATTGTTCAAACATATTCCGGAATCCGACCATCGCTTGTTGTTCGTTGGCAACTTCGATTCCAACCAAAGATTTCCCAGGAATTGGTGCTTCGATTCGCAAACTCTTTGCTGCTAATGCCATTGCCAAATCGTCGGCCAAATTCGTAATCTTAGAAACCTTCACTCCAACAGCCGGCTTGATTTCATATTGGGTAATCGTAGGACCTAGAACAACCTTTTCAACCGTGGCCTTGATATTGAAGCTTTGTAAAGTTTGTTGCAAAATGCGTGACTTCTCAGCCAGCTGATCCTTTTCCTTGCTTTGATCCGTCGAACCAGTCTTGGTCAACATCGTAACAGACGGAATCACATAGTTAGCATCATCAATTTGTTCGCCAAAACCATTCATGTCAACACCCAATTCAGGAGTCGAAGTGAATTCGCTCGCCGTTGTCCGATGTTGTGATTCGTCATGTTGCTCTGGATCGCGGAATAAGTCAATGTGACTAACGCCTTCATCATCTGGCGGTGCCACCATCGTCTCAACATTTTCCAAAATTTCGCCAGTCTCAGGATCAATTTGGCGATCTAGCCCATTAAATCCCGGCGCCAAAGTCGTAACTGTTTCTGCTTCATCATCATCTGGATACGCCGGTGCCACAATTTCAGGCATGACAAAGCCGTTTTGACTTGGTGTTTGATTATCTGGCTGGTCCGCAATTTTGGCTGCTTCAGAGCTGGCTTTGATCTTTGTAGAATCTGACTTGCCCGCAACTGAAAAATCTTTTTCAAATAATTCATCCGCAATTTGATCACGATGTTCTTTATAATTTTGATTAATCTCAGTAACTTTTTGCGCGCTGCTTTCAACCGCACCACGCGTCTTGTCTTGAACGACATTCGCCGCCAATTCAGTTGCGCCAAACAAGCTCGTCATAATCGCCTTGATTGGCAAATTAAACGTCACAATAATTCCAGCGATGAGCAATGCAATCGCCAGAATCCATGAACCCCAGTTTGCCATTGCTAAATATGTCACAGAGAGGATGGCAGCACCAATCATTCCGCCACCAACCGGAGTAGTCACGAGGTGGTTGTTCAAGTCTTGATTGATCAACTTGGCGATCGTTTGCAGATAATCATGATGCAGCCCAATTTGGTTGAATAGTAAAATCGAGCCAATCAGCACAATGCCAAGATAAAACAAGCTGATTCCGATTAAATTACGCCATTTCGGCTTTGGAAACTTACCATAAACGGCTAGACCGACGAAAAAATAGGCAATTAGAACCAGGAAAAATTGATAACTTCCACCAATTACATAGCGCGTTAAATTAGCTAAAAACTTTCCAACTAAGCCAAATTGGCCAAAAGCTGTGATTTCAATTAGCAATGCCAAAATACCCGCAATATGCAGTGCATAACGGGTTGAATCAGACTTTTTTCGAGTTGTTTTGCGTGGCGTTGTCTTACGCGCACGCGGTTTACGGGCTGTTGTCTTACGTGTCGTTGCCATAAACACCTCCAATTTATTTACATAACTAAAAAAAGTATAGCACGCCAACTCAATCAGCATGCTATACTTCTTCAAACCTTATTCAGGTCTTTAATTTTAATTAACGCGTCAAGCTAGTTAACTTTAGTTGATCAGCTTCGCTAAAGATTCTTTACGTTCGGATGGCCCTGCACGATTCATACCGAATTGCAAAATAATTTGCAAATTTCACGGCGCTAACGCACGCGTGAAAAGTTTCGGCTAGATTCGGCAAGGGCTGGTCATCCGACGACAGAATCGCTACGCTGATCAAGCAAAGTACGCAAGTGAAAAATGACCAAGATGTTATATTCAAGTACTAAAAAGTTAATTAATATCAGTTTGAACCAATTACCGGTATACTATTAGTAATCAGGTTTGTTCAATAGACAAGGGGATTATTATGAAAACTAGAAGTCCAAAATACGATAAAAACAGCATCATGGAACTTGCGCGACAGATTAAATTTGCCTATCCTCTGTGGAACACCACAATTTGGGGGCAACGTTTGGAGCTGAAAAAAGTTGCTGATCCAACTGTCCTCGACAACGAAGAAACGATTTTAGACATGGCGCCGATTCGTTATAACGGCGACAAAGCTCTGTTGGTGATTACTGATGCAGCTGTGCACGTGCTGAACTATGGTTTGTTTGGTAAAGTTGGTGCGAACAACGAGACTGTTTATTGGTCACGCATCATCGGCTCAAATCCGACGCACCATTTAATTCGTGGAGAACTAGAATTGCATACTGGGAGCGCAAATGAGGACGATTATCATTTTACGCGTATTTGGCATGGCGATTTAGACCGGATCACACAAACAATTCATCATCAGCTGCAAGTTGTTAATCAAAAAAGCACGCAGTCAGAAAATTCAGCCGGCCCTAGTTTGTCACTGGCTGATCAACTGGCAGAAATTAATCAAGCTTTGCAGGCGGGAACTATTTCAGAAGAAGACGCAGCTCGCGCCAAAGACAAGTTATTAGGCTAATCAAAGTTGTTATCAATTTTAGAAAGTGAGCGGGCGAATGACAGTAATTTCAGTGATTGATTTAGGTTCAAATTCGACACGGATGACCGTTAGCAAGGTGCATATGGATGGCTCATATGAAGCTTTGTATCGGGATCAGTCAATGGTGCGTTTGTCTGAAGGAATGGGCGCCGATAAAATTTTGCAAAAAGATGCGATGAAACGGACTATTGAGGTCATGAAGCAATTCATCGCGGAGGCTAACAAACATCGGACTGAAAAGTTGGTTGCAGTGGCGACCGCTGCCGTTCGTCAAGCGCAAAATGCCAGTGAATTCACTAAAATGTTAAAGAAAGCAACCGGAATTGAGCTGCGGATTTTGTCTGGAAACGAAGAAGCTTATTACGATTACTTGGCGGTGGTAAACACGTTGCCGGTCGAGGATTTCATAATCATGGATACCGGTGGCGGGTCTGTTGAAATCGTGCAGGTTCAGGCACAAAAGCCGATGCAAATGATTTCGGTGCCGATTGGTTCTGTGAATTTGACTGAAGCGTATCTGGAAAAGGATCTGGTCTCTGCACAGAGCTATGAAGGGCTCCAAAAAAGTTAGACAAGTTAATTAATTATACCGCAAGGGCTTGATTTCGGATTTCAACCGGAGTTAAGCCTTTGCTTTTGCGTGAAATACGGACATTGTTGAATCG
>JAITPD010000060.1 GCA_031289615.1 Lactobacillaceae bacterium
GTAGCGACAGCCGATGATGTTTTTGCATATACGCGAAGTTATAACGGCGAGAAGATTTTAGTGGTAGCGAATTTTTCTGATCAAACTAATGAATTTGCATATGCTGGTGAAATTGCAGATTTGTGGATTGATAATGGGCATGCACCAAGTAATTTAGAACAGCAAACTTTGCAACCGTATCAAGCGTTTGCGGTAAAGTTGAGTTAAATAATAGTGACTCATAATAAAGACCAACCATAGTTATATCGATTTGATATGAACATGGTTGGCCTTTTTAATTAAATTAATCAGTGTAAACAACCGCTTGGTATGGGGCAATCATAAAAGCCTCAGCAATTTCAGGAGCCACATCAACATTATTCAGCACAGCAGTCCAATCCAGCGAACTAATTTCAGCTGGCAACGTAATCTGGACATCTGCATCAGATAAGTTAATCAGGATCAACCGTTGTTCAGTTGCTAAATAGCGCAGATAGGCAAATACTTGTAGTACACCAGTTTGAATTCGTTTAAAGCGCCCAGTTTGTAAGGCCACATCATTTTTACGGAATTGAAGCATTTTCTGATAATAATTTAAAACAGATGCAGGATCAGCTAATTCATTGACGTGATTAATCGTGGCAGTGTTAGCATTTGTGATTAGCCATGAATTATCACGTTCAGTAGCATTTTCTCCAAAGCCAAATTCTGACCACTGATAGGGCGTTCTTGAATTATCTCGAGACCAACTAGTCGCTTGCTGCAATGCTTCTACAGACGTGTTTCCTGCTGCAATTAAACGATTATACGTCTCTGCAACAGGCGGGTCATCCGTTTGTTCAACGTTTGCAAAATCAACATTGGTCATGCCTAGCTCTTGCCCTTGGAAAATAAAGGGGGTTCCGCGCAATGTTAATAGCAAGGTGGCCAACGCTTTCGCTGCGGTGGGGTGATTGTCTCCATAAACGGTAACCGAACGGGGCTGATCATGATTTTCAAGATACAAGCCAAGCCAACCAGTTTGATTCAGCGTCGTTTCCCATTCAGCTAAACTGTTAAATAAGTGTGCAATATCAGCTTGCGGTGGAAATTCACTGGCTCGTGATTGATGTTCTAACTCAAAAATCATGTCCATGAATCCGCTTGGGCCAGTCCACACAGCTGCAGTATCAGCATGAACTCCACCAGCTTCACCAACAGTCATTAATCCACGCTCTTTGAAAGTCGCATGTAGTTTCTGTAAGAACACTTCAATTCCGGGATTATTTGAAAAAATACTAAAATGTTCAGCATCATCAGTAGGTTGTGGAGTATTGATTGGCACTTTTTTAAGATGACTCAATGCATCTAAGCGGAAGCCGTCAATTTTTTGATCTGCCCACCAATTGATCATTGCGATAATTTCAGTCTGCACTTGAGCACTTTCCCAATTCAAGTCAGGCTGTTCGGGTGCAAAAAGATGGAAATACCATTCGTCAGTTGCTTCATTGTATGCCCACGTACTATCATCAGTGAAATTAGTCCAATTGTTCGGCGGGGTACCATCAACATTAGCCTGCCAAATATAATAGTCGTGGTAGGGGGAAGTTTTGCTTTGACGAGCCTCTTGAAACCAGCGATGTTGATCTGACGTGTGATTGACGACCAAATCCATGATCACCCGTAAATCGTGAGCATGAGCTTGAGTTAACAATGTTTCGAAATCAGCCCAAGTTCCATACTCTGGGTCAATTGCTTGAAAGTCAGAAATGTCATAGCCATTGTCAATATTTGGTGATTGATAGATTGGATTTAGCCACAAGAAATCAACGCCAAGCCATTTAAGGTCAGCTAAATGTTGGGTGATTCCAGGTAAATCTCCAATCCCATCATGGTTTGAGTCTTGAAATGAACGCGGGTAAATTTGATAACCCACCGCAGTTTGCCACCAAGGATTTGTCATGTCACCGCTCCTTTAAATTTGATTCACGAATACAGCAAAGCCAAATGGAGCAAGGCTATGTTCAGTGTACAGATGGCTAAAGACAAGTTGATCAGATACATCAGTCAAAGGATGATTTTTTTCATCAGCATTAAAGACTGCCGTAATCTTTGTTTTATTAAATTCACGGGTGAAACGCACGATTTTATTTTCAGGGTCTAGTTGCCAGTTCAAGTCACCTTCTGATAATATTGGCTGGTATTTTTTCCGCAACGTAATCAACGTCTGCATAAATTTGTACATATCGTGATCTTGCTTCTCAGGTCGCCATTCCATCGGCTTACGATTATCGGGATCCTGTTCACCAGTCATAGCATATTCAGTTCCATAATAAATATCTGGAGTGCCCTGTTGTAAGAACATAAACGTCAACATTTGCTTAACTAGATCTTTATTGTCATGCGCCACCGTCAAAATTCGCGGAGCATCATGAGAATCAAGCAAATTGTACATCACTTGATTGGTTTGATCGCGGTTTAACATTAACTGCGAATTCAAGTTGCTGACCATTTTCTCCATGGAAATACTGTGCTTGGCAAAATAATCAATAATCGAGCCTGTGAAAGCATAATTCATGACAGCTGAGTATTCATCACCTTGCAACCAAGCCTGCGCGCTCGTCCAAATTTCACCGAGAATATAAAAATCAGGCTTTAACTTTTTGAGCTCAGTATAAAACCGCTTCCAGAAATGATGATCAACCTCATTGGCCACGTCCAAACGCCAGGCATCAATATCAAATTCAGACACCCAATACGTTGCAATGTTGAGCAAATGCGCTTGAACTTCCGGGTTAGCAGTGTTGAGCTTTGGCATGTGCGGGGTAAAGGCAAATGTGTCATAGTTTGCATCCACTGAATATTCGAATTCGTCGGTGGCCGTATACTTGGCTGGGAATTCGTGGACGTGGAACCAATCAGCATACTTTGAATCTGCTCCGTTGGCTAAGACGTCTTGCCATTGTGGGCTTTGATCGCCGATATGATTAAATACAGCATCTAACATGACTTTGATCCCACGTTGATGGGCTGCTTGTACCAATTCCTTGAAGTCAGCTTTAGTACCAAAATGCGGGTCAATTTCAAGATAATCGACTGTGTCATATTTGTGCACAGTGGGCGCTTCAAAAATAGGGGTGAGATATAGCCCATTGATTCCCAAGTCGACTAAATGGTCCAAGTGATTAATGATTCCGCGTAAGTCGCCACCGTAAAAATCTTCACGGGTTGGATGATCGTCTGGATTCCATGGCAATGTCCCGGGGTTATCAATTGAAGTATCACCATTTGCAAAACGCTCTGGAAAAATTTGATACCAAATCGTTTGCTTCACCCAATCTGGCGCTTTAAAACGATCAATTTCTTGGAAGTAGGGCATTTTAAAATAATTATTAGCGCCCATTAGACCAGCATCAACATTGTCAGGGTCAACAGTGAGGGTTTCAAAACCTTGATCACCAAAGAAAACTTGCTCGCCGTTAAAATCAGTTAAGATAAAACCATAGTTCAAGCGGGCGTGGGGAGCGGTTAAACTAGCTTCCCAGTATTGATGGACATCTGTGGCAAGGGTTTGATGCATCACTAGATCAGCCTCTTTTTGCCAACTGCCATCTTGCCAATTGTATGGATCACCATAAGCAACCGTGATTGATTGAATATCGTCTTTAGCAGTCCGGATACGTACGCGCATTTCAGTTGCTGTATAAAGATATGCAAATTCAGATTCGGGACGATGATAAATTGCAGCTTTTTGCATGAGTAAAACCTCCTAATGGTGAGTTGAAAAATAAAAGTATCAAGCAAATAATCAAAATTACGCTGATTGTTTGGTTGATACTCATATACATTTCCATATATTTTAATTTACGAGTAGTGCTGGCTATGCAATATTGTTATTTACTTGATCAGCTTCGCTAAAGATTCTTTACGTTTCGGATTAGCCCTGCACGATTCATGTCGAATGGCGAAATAATTCGCCAATTTCACGGCGCTAAAGCACGCGTGAAAAAGTTCGCCTAGATTCGGCAAGGGTTGGTCATCCGACGACAGAATCGCTTCGCTGACCAGCAAACACCTTGGTCATTTTATTAAAGCGTGGTGGCTTGAAATGATAATGGTAGGTGATAACGCGAGGTAGCGGCACCAATTCGACTAAATTTTGGTTTACCGAAATTAAAAGTCGAATGGGACCGTGTCGCCACTTACTATCATTATTGAAAAGCCACCACGCAAGTGAAAAATGACCAAGATAGTGTATAACTAGAACAACACATTAATTTTTTAGTGAATACGATCCTCAGTTGTAGCATCAAAGAAATGCGCTTTTGACATTTCAGCTGCCAATGTGACAACTTGACCAGGTTCAAGATAATCGCGCGCATTCACTCGGGCAACAAGTTCATTATCACCAACCTTGGCATAAAGCATCGAGTCAGCACCCATTAGCTCAGAGAAGGTCACATCGGCCTTTAAAATAGCATTTGGGTAGGTGTCAAGAGCCACACGTTCAGCATGCAAATCTTCTGGACGAATACCAAAGTAAACTTCTTTACCGTTATAGCCTTGTGCATCAAGAACTTTGGCTTGACCAGCAGGGACTGATAATGAGAAATCAGACCCTAGGCTAATCGTTTGATTCTCATACTTTACCTTAAAAATATTCATCGCGGGTGAACCAATAAATGTTGCGACAAAGAGATTTTGTGGCTCATTATAGAGTTCTCGGGGAGTTCCAACCTGCTTGATATCACCATAATCGATGATGACAATTCGGTCCGCCAGAGTCATCGCTTCGGTTTGATCGTGGGTAACGTAAATTGTAGTTGCACCAATCCGCTTGTGAATTTTAGTGATTTCAGCTCGCATTTGCACCCGCAACTTGGCATCTAGATTTGAAAGAGGCTCATCCATCAAGAGTAGTTTAACATCACGCACAATTGCTCGTCCCATGGCAACACGCTGCCGTTGACCTCCTGATAGGTCAGCCGGCTTACGATCGAGCAGCTCTTCTAGACCCAAAATTTTAGCGGCACTATGCACTCGAGTATCAATCTCATCTTTAGGAACTTTTCGCAGCTTCAAACCAAAACCGATATTGTCATAGACAGACATATGAGGGTAAAGGGCGTAGTTTTGGAACACCATCGCAATATCGCGATCTTTTGGTGAAACATCATTCATGACCTTTTCATCAATGATAAACTCACCATCTGTGATTTCCTCAAGGCCAGCAACCATACGAAGAACAGTTGACTTACCAGATCCAGAAGGGCCGACAAAGACGATGAATTCTTTATCATGAATTTCCAAATTATAATCCTTGACGGTTGCTTCCGTCGCGTTGGGATAAGTTTTGTTGATGTGCTTTAATTGAATTTCAGTCATATTTTCAACATCCTTATTAAAGTTTATATAAAAAAATGTAAACGTTTCCACCAAAAGTATAACAAATCACAAGGTTGATAGCACGTAATATGACCTAGAACTCCATTTGTATTTAGTATGTAGTGAAGGGTGTGGAAATTCAACAATGTCACAAAACGTCGAAAGCAAAGCACAAAACTGTCTATCTATGTAAGCGGTTACAATTTAAGGTTAAGAAGTAATAATAACTAACGCGTTTTGCTAGTTACGTAATATTATGTTGTCCATTGCTTGATCAGCTTCGCAATAGATTCTTTACGTTCGGATGGCCTTGCACGAGTCACGGCGAATGGCAAAATAATTTGCCATTTTCACGGCGCTAAAGCACGCGTGAAAAGGTTCGCCTAGATTCGGCAAGGGCTGGTCATCCGACGACAGAATCGCTTCGCTGATCATACAAAGTACGGTAACACCTTGGTCATTTTATTTAAGGCGTGGTGGCTTGAGATGATGATAGTAGGTGAATCAGCGAGGTAGCGGCACCAATCCGACTCATTTTGAAAAAATGTGTAGTCGAATGGGACCGTGTCGCCACTTACTATCATTAATCGAAAAGCCACCAGGCAAGTGAAAAATGACCAAGATATTTCCCAACTAGTACAATGCAATAACTAACACACAAATAAGGAGCAGGTAAACATGTCTAATAAAATGAAGCAGCGTTTTGCATATGCCTTTGGTGCATTTGGCCATGATGCATATTACGTCACACTCTCAACGTATTTCATGATTTTTGTCACTAGCACTTTGTTTTCTGGTGCTGATAAGGCTACTGAAGCCAAATATATTGGGATTGTAACTTCATTGGTAGTTGGAATCCGCTTAGTTGAGATTATTTTTGATCCGATTATTGGAAGTATTATTGATAACACCCGCACAAAATATGGTAAATTCAAGCCTTGGTTGGTAATTGGTGGACTTGTCTCGGCTTTGACACTGGTGATCATCTTCACGAATTTCTTTGGTCTCGCTGTTAGCAATCCGTCTCTTTATCTGGGACTATTCGCCGTCGTCTTTGTCCTCTTGGATAGCTTTTATTCATTCAAGGACATCGCGTTTTGGTCAATGATTCCAGCGTTGTCATCTGATACGGCAGAACGTGGAATGCTAGCAACCTTCGCTCGGTTTGGTTCTTCACTAGGAGCAAACGGAACGACAGCCTTAGTTGTCCCAATCGTTGCATTCTTCACAGTTTTAACTGGCGGTAGTGGTAAGGAAAGTGCTGCAGGTTGGTTCTGGTTTGCAGTGATCATCGCGATCATTTCTGGTGGTTCGGCTTTGGTCACAGCAAAGTTTTCAAAGGAAAATGAGACAGTTTTGCGGACGCAGACAAATGAAAAATATAATATTTTAGATGTATTCCGTGCGATTGCAAAGAATGACCAATTATTGTGGCTGGCTCTTTCATACATGTTTTATGCGATTGCCAACGTTGCTACGACTGGTGTTTTGCTGTTCTACTTCAAGTTTGTGATTGGGCATGTCACAGAATTTGCGATGGTCGGTGTGGTTTCAATGATTACAGGAATCATCGCTGTGCCTTTGTTCCCAGTCTTAACTCGCTTAATTACACGGCGATACGTATTTATCAGCGGAATCATTTTGATGTTATTAGGTTATTTCACATTTACGATTGCTGGCACGAACCTGTGGATTGTCGGTCTCGGCCTGGTGCTGTTCTACTTCCCACAACAGCTGATTTTCTTGTCAGTTCTGATGACGATCACGGATTCAGTCGAATATGGTCAGTGGAAGAATGGCGTGCGAAATGAAGCTGTCACACTATCATTGCGTCCTTTGCTTGACAAGTTGGCTGGTGCATTTTCAAATGCGATCGTGGGATTTGTGGCGATTGCTGCTGGAATGACTGGTAGCGCAACGTTTAAAGATATGACAGTGAGTGGAATTCACACTTATAAGCTGTACGCATTTTATATTCCGGCGGCGTTGATGTTGATTTCGATGATAATTTTCATCTCCAAAATTAAACTGACTGAAAAGCGCCATGCCGAAATTGTGCAAGAACTTGAGACGCGTTATAGCCAGGACGAAAAATAGGAATTAGAGGAAATTAAAATGAAACGAGTGAAGGAATTAAATACAAAATTTGCAGAAGTCTTTGGCCCCCAAACGACTCAACAATATTTTTCACCAGGACGCATCAATTTGATTGGTGAACACACAGATTACAATGGTGGGCACGTTTTCCCAGCTTCGATTACGTATGGAACATATGGGGTGGCAGCTAAGCGAACTGATCGCAGGATTTTAGTTTATTCGACGAACTTTGCTGAAAATGGAGTGATTCAGCTGAGCCTCAACGAGTTGGCTTTTAATCCTGAAGATGGATGGGCTAACTATGTGAAGGGCGTCATTGTAAAACTTGAAGAGCAGGGTTATTCGATCAACACTGGCTTTGAGTTATTAGTTGAAGGTAATATTCCAAACGGAGCGGGGCTTTCATCATCTGCCTCACTCGAGTTGTTGGTTGGAGTGATGTTACAGGATTTGTTTGATTTGGACATCTCTCGGTTAGAGCTTGTTAAGACAGGTCAAAAGGTTGAAAATGAGTACTTTGGGCTTAACACTGGGATTATGGATCAATTTGCCATTGGTTTTGGTGAACAAGACAAAGCAATTTTACTGGATACAAACACAATGGAATATGAAATGGTGCCAGTGGTTTTGGAAGGTTATGCAGTGGTGATTATGAATACGAATAAGCGCCGTGAGCTGAGTGATTCAAAATATAATGAACGCCGCGCAGAGTGTGAAGAAGCATTGCGGCGCTTGCAAAAAAAACTCAAGATTAATAGTTTGGGTGAATTGACAAATGTTCAATTTGAGGTAAATACAGATTTGATTGACGATGAAACTTTGATTCGGCGGGCGCGCCATGCGGTTTATGAAAATCAACGAACGCTAGAAGCCAAGGAAGCATTGAGCGCTGGTGACTTGGTGAAGTTCGGTCATTTGTTGAATGAGTCACATGCTTCGTTACGTGATGATTATGAAGTTACTGGGATCGAATTGGATACATTGGTTCATTCGGCTCAAAAGCAAGCTGGAGTTCTCGGTGCTCGGATGACTGGAGCTGGTTTTGGCGGTTGTGCAATTGCGTTGGTTGAAGAAACAGGCATTTCAAAATTTGAGAATAACGTTTATGATGAGTATATGCAAACTGTTGGGTATGCCCCAGAATTTTATGTAGCGCATATTGGAAATGGGACGACGAAATTAGCAGATTAACATTAGGAAAGTGAGGCCAATGAAAATGGAAGTTAGTCAAGCAGTTCATGACTTAATCACGCTGGCCATCCAAAATGGGCGTTTTAAAAATGAAGACCGGGTTTATGCAGAAAATAATTTATTACGAATGATCGGTGCAAACACTTATCATGAGAAAGTCATGACAGGTGAGACGAATCCACAAATTATTTTGGATACGTTGCTTGAAGCTGCTCAAGTAAATCACATGTTAAATGAGCGGGTGAATGCTGACATGCTAGGGGCTCTGATCATGGATATGATAACACCATTGCCTAGCCAGATTAATCAACATTTTTGGGCTCTCTACGCGACAGGTCCACGGATGGCAACTGACTATTTCTATGAGCTTGCTCAGCAAAACGATACGATTAAGACGCGCGCCATTGCTAAAAATGTCCGTTATTTCGCGCCAAGTAAGTATGGTGAGTTAGAGATTACGATTAACTTGTCAAAGCCAGAAAAAGATCCAAAAGCGATTGCACAAGCTGCTAAATTACCAGTTACTTCATATCCAGAAGGCATGTTGAGTATTGAGAACGAAGGTTATTTTGGCCGATTGAATTATCCTGGCCGTAGTAATCACCGAATTGTGAAATTGACGCTGGCTGGTGAACCGTGGGGCTTGCAGTATTCGCCGTATGCATATTTTAATGAACATGCGATTGTGCTAAGCGAAGTTACTCGTCCGATGGTGATTTCGCGTGATACGTTTGTGCGTCTGGCGGATTTCATTGAACAATTTCCACACTATATGATTGGGTCAAATGCGGATTTACCAATTGTTGGTGGTTCAATTTTGACACATGATCATTATCAAGCTGGACGCCATGAATTTCCGATGGCAAGGGCGCAATTGAGAAGCAAGTTTACGTTGCATCAATTTCCAAATGTCCAAGCCGGGATTGTGAAGTGGCCAATGAGTGTAATACGTTTGGATTCGTTAGACAAGGATGCTTTGATTGACGCGGGTGAGTTGGTTCGAACCAAGTGGAATGAATTTAATAATGAAGCGTTGCAAATTAAGGCAGTGGGAACTGATGGGATTCGGCATCATACAGTAACGCCGATTATGCGCAAAATTGGCGATCTATTTGAGCTTGATTTGGTTTTGCGTGACAACAATGTCAGTGCTGAATTTCCAGATGGTATTTTTCATCCGCATCCAGATGTCCAACATATTAAGCAAGAAAATATTGGGCTGATTGAGGTGATGGGCTTGGCAATTTTGCCTCCGCGTTTGCTAAAAGAGCTGGCTGAAGTGAAGAAATATTTGCTTGGCGAACCAGCAGAAGTCAAAGCAATCCACCAACCGTGGGCAGAAACGCTGAAGCAACAGGGTGAATATCGTCATGAAGATGTGGATCAATATTTGCAACAAGCTGTAGCCAATGTGTTTGAACGGGTTTTGGAAGATGCTGGAGTCTTTAAAGACACGCCAGAAGGTCAAGCTGGGTTTGCAGAGTTCATTGCAACGTTGAATGAATAAATTAATAAAAAATCAAACGACTATCATAAGCCGTTTGATTTTTTTCATCACGTCGTTTGTCGAACTGGATCTAATTGAGTTAAAATTGCATCGATTTCAGAAATCTCATAATCAATAGTGCATTTATGTTGGCGTTTTTTGCGATATTCGCTTGGTGTTTCATGAATAATTTTGTAGAATGAACGACCAAATACAGAAAGGCCATTAAAGCCTACTTCTTCTGAAATTTGTTCGACTGATAAATGAGTGCTTTGCAATAACTGACACGCTTTATTGATACGAACACCGATGAGCCAAGCTTTTGGTGACATGCCATAGTTTTTATGAAAAATACGTGAAAGATAGGAACGATTGATTTTAATTTCATTAGCAATTTCAGCGATCGAGAGATTCTGTGCAAAGTTTCGATTAATATAATCGAGCGCCTCTTTAGCGTATTCTGAAACAGCATAAGTCGTGTAATCAGTGTGCGGATGGGCGTCTTCTTGCATTAATGCGATTAAAAATCCTGTGGCAATCTGATTTAATGCTAATTCGGTTTGAGGTAGATGATCGGTTAAATTGAGAGCATTGACGATGAACTGCAAATATTCTTTGATATTAGTGGAAGTGAACGTGTGCAAATTGTCACTAAATGGCGAATAATTTTCAATCAATTTAGTTGCTTCATCACCACCAAATGAAATCCAGGCATAGGTCCAAGGATTACTGAGATCGGCTTGGTAAAAGGTGGTTTCATTTGGGCGGATTAAAAAGAAATCGCCGGCTTCTAAAAAGTACTTCTGATTGGCTGAAAAGAAGGTTCCTTGACCATCTAAGACAAAATGAATCAAATAGTTGTCACGTTTTGCTGGACCAAAAGTGTGGAAAGGCAGTGTTTTGCTAATTCCACAAAAATCAAAATAGATACTTGATTCAAAAGTATGTTGTTTGACAATATTGAATAATGATTTTTCCATAAAATTAAGACCTTTTAAATACAAAAATGAAAACGCTTACAAAAAATATTGTATCATAATTAGTGTGATTTGTAAGTGCTCTTTATGAATTACGTGATTTTCAGTAATTATTTTCTAGTGATATCATCAATAAGATACCAAAATGACAGCACATAAAGCATGATAAAAGATGGATATAATAATGATGAAAATTCTCATTTATATGAAAATGTAAGCGTTTGTAATAAACTTCATGGTTATGTCAAATTTTGAGCTTAAATTGATTAGAAAAATCATTTATCCTATAAATAGGACAAAAAGTCCGGATTCATAGGGAGGGAAGAAAGTTATGGATAACATTACTAAGTTTTTGGAGAAATATTTGACACCGGTTGGAGCTAAATTGGCTAATAATAAGCCACTGACAGCCATTCGAGACGGGATCGCAATGGCAATGCCACTGATTATTATTGGTTCAGCAGCGATGTTGATCGCCAATGGTTTTGCCATCGATTCATTTAAAGGTTGGCTAGTTGAGACAGGGGTCTTTGATTGGCTGGTCAAGGTGGTTAATTCAACATTTGGCTTGATCGGAATCGTGTCAGTATTTGGAATTGCATATCGTTATGCGCAATCATTAAAGGTTGAACCAACTTCAGCCGGAATTCTATCTTTGGCTAGCTTCATTTTGGTAACACCAGATTTGATTGCTAAAGATGGAACAGGAATTTCATTTGGTTATTTGGGAGCTGCCGGTTTATTCGCAGCAATCCTAGTTTCACTTTTGACTACGAAGGTTTTCTCAATCTTTGTGAAACGCGATATTCAGATTAAGATGCCTGATGGGGTTCCGCCTGCAGTTTCAGCATCATTTGCAGCGTTGATTCCAGGAGCAGTGATTATTATTGGTTGGGGTGCAGTCTATGCCTTGCTAGCAATGACGCCGTTCCACAACATTCACCAAATTTTGCAAGTGCTTTTGGGACAACCATTGACTGCCTTTGGTGGATCATTAGCCGGAGCGTTAGTCGTGACGATTTTGACATCACTGTTCTGGTTTGTCGGGGTCCACGGTGGAAACGTTACTGGAGCAATCATGTCACCAATCTGGTTGGCAATGATGGCGCAAAACTTGAAGGTCTATGAAGCAAATCCTAACGCAACGATGCCACATATTGTGACACAACCATTTATGGACATGTTCGTTTATCTTGGTGGTGGTGGAGCAACGTTTGGTTTGGTAATTGCAATTTTGATTGCTGCTAAGTCAGCGAAGTTAAAGATGATGAAGCCATTGATTACCGCGCCTGGAATCTTTAACATCAATGAGCCAACAATGTTTGGTGTGCCAGTTGTGTTGAACGTTAAGTTGATTATTCCATTCGTCTTGGCACCAGTTGTGAATGCAATTATTGCCTTTGTTACAATGTCAACTGGAATGGTGCACGCCACAGTTGGAATCGTGATTCCTTGGGTAATGCCACCAGTGATTTCTGGATTCTTGGCAACTGGTTCACACATTTCTGGAGCGGTTTTGCAGATTGTCTTGATCGTGATTGACGTTTTGCTTTACTTGCCATTCGTGAAGGTGATGGATACTGATGAATTAAAGCTGGAAGCAACAGCAGAAGCATAAATATATGATCGTGAAACACTTTGGTCATTTTTCACTTGCGTGGTGGCTTTTCAATAACTGATAGTAAGTGGCGACACGGTCCCATTCGACTACACATTTTTGCAAAATGAGTCGAATTGGTGCCGCTACCTCACGTGATCACATACTATCATTATCTCAAACCACCACGCCTTAATTAAATGACCAAGTGATTAGGGTCGTTCAGCGAAACGATTCTGTCGTCGGATGACTAGCCCTTGCCGAATCAAGGCGAACACTTTTTCACGCGTGCTTTAGCACCGTGAAAATGGCAAATTAATTTGCCATTCGCCGTGACTCGTGCAGGGCCATCCGAACGTAAAGAATCTTTAGCGAAGCTGAACGACAAATCGTAGCATTGTGCGTTACGTTATAATTAGTACAGACAGTTTGTTAGAAGGGGTGCAAAATGACATTAGGAATTTCAATTTATCCATCTAAATCTACTTTAAAAGAAATGCAAGCATATTTAGATACGACCGCTGCATTAGGCTACAAACGTATTTTTACATCAATGCTCGAAGTCGCTGACAATCCGGATGAGACGTTGGATCTGTTTAAGACAATCATTCATTATGGAAATGATTTAGGAATGGCAACGACGATCGACATTAATCCAAGTCTATTTCAAACATTGAAGATCAGCTATGACGATTTGAGTTTGTTCCACGAATTAGGGGCAGACGCAATCCGGCTAGATGAAGGCTTCACTGGTATGGAAGAAGCTGCGATGACGCAAAATCCATTTGGCCTAAAAGTTGAGATTAATATTTCACGGGGTCAACATTATATTGATTTGATTAATGATTTCGGACCAAACCGGCAATGCTTGATGGGCTCACACAATTTTTATCCGCAAACCTTTACTGGGCTTGAGGCTGATTATTTTGTGGGAACGGCAAAACAGTACAAAAATTATAATTTAAATACTGCGGCGTTTATTGACACACCTTCTGGAAAAGTTGGTCCATGGCCAAACTCGAATCTGATGGTTAGCGCGGAAGTTCAGCGCACGATGAATGTGCAAACCCAAGTTCGTTGGTTAAAGATGTTGGGTGTGATTGATGATATTTTGATTTCTAGTTCAATGGTTGCAACAGATGATTTGCAAAAAATATCAGAAGCATACTATGAGCCGTTGCCAGCGTTAACGATTGAGTTTAATCAAGATGCGACAGAGCTTGAACGCAAGATTGTGTTGGAATCAAAGCACATGTATCGCGGAGATTATTCTGGCTATATGATTCGTTCGACGATGACGCGGGTGCATTTCAAGCATGAGGAAAATCCAGCGCACCACACAACTACAATTGAGTTGGGGGATGTGACAGTTGGAAATAATCAGGCTGGTCAATACAAAAATGAAACGCAAATTGCTTTGAAGGAGCGACCAAATCTTGGTGAACAGCATAATGTTGTCGGAAAGATTGTGGATGGCGACTTAGCTTTGCTGAAGTTGATTCAGCCATGGCAGTCATTTAAGATTGTGGAAGCATAATTAAAGATATTAGAAAACGAGGCTGGAACGAAATTGTTCTGACCTCGTTTTTTTGATGATTGGTTAGAAGTGTTTACCAGTGAAAGTCAACATTCAACGCATCTAGCAAATTCTTTTTTGTATCTTCATCAACTTCTGCCAACGAATCTGCGAGACCATCTTTGTGCATCAAGTCAAAATAAGTTAACAGCTCAAGGTAAGCACCACTGTACGTTTCACCGAGTTCGTGGAGCGCCTTTGGTTGTTGATTCATTTGGACTGCAAAAGCAATTGCAAGTTCGTGGGCGCGTTGGGCATTCGTGATTTTATTCATTGTAAATCTCCTTAGATAAATCAGGCGTTGATGTCGATAAAATCAAACTTATCAAAATCAAACAGTCCTTGGTCGGTAATTTTTAAACTTGGGATGACTGGTAGCGCCATAAACGACAATGTTAGGAAGGGATCAAACTCAATATCAGAAATTTGCTGAAAGGCTTTTTGGAGCGTTTCGATGTCTTGATCGGCCAGTGCATAAGGCTTGTTAGTGATGAGCCCTCCAATTGGAAGAGCAACCTTTGTGACATTACCAGTTCCGTCAACGACCACTAGACCGCCATGCATTTCCTTGAGCGTTTCAGCAACTTTTAACATGGCTGCGTCATCGACACCGACTAGCATAATATTGTGCGAATCATGCGAAATGGTTGTTCCAATCGCTCCTTCGCGTAGTCCGATCCCGCTGATGATTGCGGTACTATTTCCTAGATCATGATAACGTTCGATCACAGTGATTTTATTAAATTTTTCATCTGGCACAAACTTTCCAGCATCGTTTACTGGTACTGTTGTAATTTGATGTTCGGTCGTGATGTGATGCGGAATTACTTGGATCACGTGGGCTTGGTCAGACTTGAGCGGTAAAACCAAATCAGTTGCTGCCAAAGTAAAGTTTAGTGGAGTAGCTGGAAACGCAACTGCTACATCATTTTTTATTGGATTAAACCATTCGCCGGCCACCATAGTTTGGCTGGCATGAAAATTTTCATCGGAGTCTAAGATAACTAGATCAGCGACATAGCCATCAGTCAGCGCGCCGACATTTTCTAAACGATGTGCAATTGCTGCATTGTAAGTTGCCATCGTCAGTGCTGCGGGGAATGAAAGTCCGTTTTGCAATGCAAGATTCAAGCTGAGATCAATTGACCCTTCAGAGAGCAAATCGTGCACGGTTTTGTCATCAGTACAAAATGAAAATTGACGAGAATTGCTTGGATTAACAGCTTTAAGCACTTCTTTTTCATCACGTTCAACCGTTCCTTCGCGAATTAAGACATGCATGCCAGCAGCAAGGCGATCGAGCGCTTCATCTTGATTGGTTGCCTCATGGTCAGTGTCAATACCAACGCGCCGATAGACTGCTAATTGTTCTCGTGTTAGACCAGCACCATGTCCGTCAGCATGCTTGCCAGCTTGAATAGCATCATTGATTTTGGCGAGCATATCTGGATTAGCATTTGCCACAGCTGGGAAATCCATGACCTCAGCTAACCCGGCGATCTCTGGTTCTGAGTAAAAGGGCTTGAGGTCGCTGGCGGTCAGGGTTGCACCATTATGTTCGAATGACGCAGCAGGAACAGATGATGGCAGCATGTAATGAATATGAATGGGTGATTGGCGCGCGTCATCAATCATAAATTGAATTCCGGCAACACCAGCCACGTTTGCGATTTCGTGCGGATCAGCAAAAATACGCGTGACACCGTGTTGAGCCAAGACAGCACCGAGTTGGCTGGGAACCAAGTATGAGCTTTCAACGTGCATATGGGCATCAATTAAGCCAGGGACAATGAATTTTCCTATAGCATCAAAGGTGGTTTCGGCAGTTAAATCGTCGCTCTTACCACGATAAAAAATAGAATCGCCGTCAATCCATAAGTCGGTTTGTTCGAAGCATTGATTAAAGACATCAAATACTTGTCCATTCGCAATGTGTAGTTTAACTTGGGTTGTCATTTTAGCTCCTTATTTTGAACTTAGTTGGGCTTGTTGCTATTTTAATCATTTTTCACTTGCGTTGTTTCACAAATTTCAATACGCGTTAATTATACCCAAAAAAGTAGGAATTTTTAAGGATGAGCCCCTGTTTCTGCGACAATTTTACGAAGTTTGTATGATTTTGGTTTTCAAATAGAAAAAAATGCGTTATAATTGGTCTATACCATTAAACAAAATAAAGACACGGGGGTTCAATATTATGAACATTATGATTGTGAAAGACCAACTTGAGGGTGGCAAGGCTGGATTAAAGATTTTTTCAGACGCATTAGCAAATGGGGCAGAAGTTTTTGGCTTGGCAACTGGGTCAACGCCAATTTCTATTTATAACGATATTCGGGCGAGTGATTTGGATTTTTCAGACAAGATTTCTATCAACTTGGACGAATACAAGGGGATTTCTGGTGATCACCCACAAAGTTACCGTTACTTTATGAATGAGCATTTGTTTGCAGACAAGCCTTTCAAGGAAAGTTTTGTGCCAAACGGTTTGAACGAAGATGGGCAAGCTGAAGCGGCACGTTATGATGCGATTTTGGAGAAGTATCCACGTGATTTGCAAATTCTTGGATTGGGTCAAAATGGGCACATTGGGTTTAATGAGCCTGGAACATTATTTAGTTCAACAACGCATGAGGTTGATTTGACAGAATCAACCATTGAGGCGAACGCACGCTTCTTTGAAAATGAAAATGAAGTGCCCCGGCAAGCTTATTCAATGGGGATTAAGTCAATTATGGATGCCAAGCAAATCTTGATTGTGGCTTATGGTGAAAATAAGGCCAAGGCTGTTAGTGCGATGATTAATGGAAGAGTGACAGAAGATGTTCCTGCTTCAATTTTACAAACGCACTCAAATGTCACTGTAATTTTGGATGACGCAGCAGCAAGTCTTTTGTAAAAGCGAATTAGTGCTTCTTGAATCGAGATTTGAGGGCACTTTTTTAGTATAATTAACGCATAGTGCTAGTTGTGTAATATTGTGCTTTGTATGATCAGCTCCGCTAAAGATTCTTTACGTTCGGATTTGCCCTGCACGATTCATGCCGAATGGCGAAATAATTCGCCAATTTCACGGCGCTAAAGCCCGCGTGAAAAATTTCGGCTAGATTCGGCAAGGGCTTGGTCATCCGACGACAGAATCGCTATGCTGATCAATCAAAGTTCAATATTTTTCTGAACATCATGGTCATTTCAAACCACCACGCAAGTGAAAAATGACCATGATGTTGCTGAACTAGCATTACCAATTAATTAACAGAGCAGGCTAGATAATTTAAGGAGCCATATATGACTTACAAAATGTTAGTTTCCGATTTAGATGAAACGCTTTTAAACGATGACGGAACAGTTCATCCTGCCAACATCGCAGCCATCAAAGCTGCTGTAGCACAAGGGTTTAAGTTCGTACCAAACACGGGACGCTCTTTTAATTCTGTTCAGACCTTGCTCGAAACTCTCGGGCTAAAGGATCAAGCCGGTCAGTACGTCATTTCTTATAATGGCGGTGCAGTTGTTGAGAATAAGGGCAACCAAGTCGTCTTGACGCGCAATATGCCGTTTGAACTAGCGAAACAGGTTTTTAACGCAGGGGTTGCGGTGGATTCGGCAATTGATGTGCACATCTATACGGTTGATACACTTTTTATTTACAATATTTCAGAGACTGATCATAAATACATGGCCGAGCGTGGTGTTCCATACGTCCTAATGGATTCGGATGATTTAAGTTTTTTGGCAACAGAGCAACCGATTATGAAGGTTATTTTTGAGCATCCAGACTTGGCGGTTCGTGAGCAAATCATGGCAACCGTCATTGAGTCAGTTGGTGCAGAGCAGGTGGAGGCGACATATTCTTCTGAACGCTATGTTGAGTTTAATTATCAAGGTGTTGATAAGGGTTCAGCTTCATTGATGTTAGGCGAAATGTTGGGCATAAAGCAGGATGAAATCATTGCAGCAGGCGATAATTCAAACGATTTAGCAATGTTAAAGGCAGTTGGTTTAGGTGTTTCAGTCGCAAATGGAATTCCGGCAGTGCAAGAAGTGGCTGACGTGATTACTAAGCGTACAAATAATGAAGGAGCGGTCGCGGAGATTCTAGAACGCTTCGTTTTGACAGAACAATAATATGAGTAAATTCATTTCATTTACGATTAGCGTGATAACGATCATAATTTTTATTGCTTTAGGATTAGTAGCAAAACAATTTTCATGGGCAATGTGGCTAATAATAATTGCCTTTCTCGGATTATTCGTAATCTTCTCTACCTTGATGACTGTTTTAACAGTGTATAATATTAAGGGTAAGTATAAAAAGGGGAGCGATGAATTGGATGAGCAAAATAATCAAGAATAACTGGGCGGTCACACTTACTGGTGTATTGTTAGTTCTGGGCGGAATTGCGTTGGACATTGTGATCCAAACTGGGGGAACGCTGGCACTAATCGGAACAGCGAAGGTACTGCATGTCGGCAAGAATACTGCACTGCCAATTGTCGCAATGATTTTAGTATTTGCGATCTTGTTGGGTGTGACAGTTAAAATTCTGTTGTCGATGGTGCGAGTGCAAGCTCCTAAGACGGGGGTTCATGCGATGGAAGGGCATAAATTGGCGTGGGTCTTTAAGGGCTACGGATTAATTTTAGCCTCAAGTATGGTCATGGCAATAGTTCAATCAATCGTACTTGGAAAACCAGAGACAGCGGCGAACCAAGCTAGTTTACAAGAATTGGCACACAGTGGGTTGGCACCGCAAATCTTTCTAGTTTTATTAGCAGCTGTTTTGGCACCATTAGTTGAGGAATTGATCTTCCGGGGTGTTTTGATGAACTATTTCTTCAAAAATGCGTCGTGGTGGTGGGCAAATGTTTTGTTCTCTGGACTTGTGTTTGGATATTTCCACGTTGTGATGCAACAATTCCAGTGGTTTGCACTAATTCAATATTCATTGATGGGCGTAGTATTAGCAATCGTGTATAAAAAAACACGGCAAATTCAGTACTCGATGTTGACGCATTGTTTAAATAATTCAGTGGCGATGTTAATTATGTTAATCAGTATTGCAAAGTAATCTTTTTGGAGGATTTGAGATGGCAAAGTTTATCTATACAACGTTTGGGACACGCGATGTTTTGCAGGGAATTCAGGCAAAGCACAAGAATCGCAATATTTATTTAGCTATTGATAATGATGATCAAGATCGTTTCCAATTAATTGAAGCGACAGACGATGAAAATTCACCATTTGCTTCTGGAACGACGTATGAAGTTTTGGATACGGAAGAGACTGACAATTCAAATGATTTACGTGGTTGGATGCAATGGAGCTATATTATCTTGAACGAAGATGAAAGTGATGCTTTCGTTCGTCGGTATCGTTTGTTTGTTGAAGAACATGCAGCTACGACAGGCTTGCTGAGCTCGTTCTTGTTGCATGTTCCTGGTACGTTTGATTATGCTATTTTGACAACTTGGACAACACATGCGGCGGCTCAAGTATTTGCAAAGCAGCGCGCAAGTTTCTTTGATCGGTATACTGGGCTAAATAGCTCACGTTACAATCTACGCGAGAAGCAATTTAGTTTTTCAGCACTGACAAAATAAAATAACGCACAGACTTTAGCCATTAATTGCATGAGGTAGACTGTCCGTTATTAAATTTTGAACATAGACGAGCTTGATGAAATTTGATATAGTTATCTATGTTGTTTTATGCCATCGTGGCGGAACTGGCAGACGCGCATCGTTCAGGTCGATGTGGGAGTATTCCCGTGCAGGTTCGATTCCTGTCGATGGCACTATTAATCATTTCGTAACTCCATTTGTTGGCGGTTTGCGGAATGATTTTTTTACTTAATGACATATTTGGCCTATTTTGTTGATTAACGAAACCAATTACTTTTTATCGCAGAGCTTGCAAGGCGAGGTTATGCGCACCAAGATTATCTTTTTCTGGCACCCATTGATTGATGACCAGATGATGTTCGTTTTGTAATTGCAGGAGCTGTTGCAACAAATCGGGATATTGTTTGGAAAACCCTTTGCCCAGACTGTCGCTGACGATTCGAGAATCCGTGTAAAACATAACCGTGTCGTCTGAGGTACTAAATTGATCGATTTTTTGAAAGCCTTCAATCGCTGCTAAGAATTCTGCTTGATGGTTATTAATTTGGTCTGGCAAGGGCGAATGGAGCTGGATTTGTTCGTGTTCAGTCACGATTAAAATGCCAGCAGCGCTTTTTTGATCAGTAAATCTGGTTGCTGCGTCCGAATAAAGCTTGATGAGCATGTTTGTGACCTCCATTCTCTGGTATAATTCTAGAGTAGGTGTGTTAAATTAATGCGAATTACGACATTTGATAAATAACACTGTGCGTTAAATTATTATATAGAAAAAAACTTGGGAGGACAAATCATGAAAGGTTATTATCAACCAGCTGGAGTAGTCGGGCTTGTTAATTGGGCTTGGATCCTAATGGTCGGCTTGGCAGCGTTAATCATGCAATTGGAAGTGACCCATTTTAATGTTTGGACAGCTGTCTTGCTGATTTCGTTCATTGCGCTCATGCTATTTACCATTCTGCGCCGTAAATTGATGGTTGATGGTAATTTTGTTTATCTAACCCAGCTTTTTAGCTCAACCAGATTATCGGTCCATATTGACGAAATTGAACATGCTCAGTTTACACGACGAGGACTGATATTTGACTACAATGGTGACTCATATAATGTAGTGCTTTCTTCAAAAGTGCGCAATGCAATCAAAGAAAAATTAGGGGAATAAAATGACAATTGAGACTTTTACAGTCGGAGAGCAAACAGGGCGCTTGGATAAGGTCATTGCTGATAATCTCGCCGAATATTCGCGTTCGCAGGCAAATGAATGGATTAAGCAAGAATTAGTGACGGTCAATGGTGCAGTGAAGAAAGCTAAGTATGCTGCAAAAACTGGTGATGAGATTAGTGTAGATGTTCCAGAGCCAGTCGTGTTGGACCTGAAGCCCCAAGATATTCCATTGGACATTGTGTATGAAGATGATGACCTTTTGGTGGTTAATAAGCCCCAAGGAATGGTTGTGCATCCTTCGCTCGGCCATGAGGATGGAACACTGGTCAACGCTTTGATGTTCCATACGCCATTGTCACAAATTAATGGCGTCTTCCGGCCGGGAATTATTCACCGGATTGATAAAGATACGTCCGGTTTATTGATGGTGGCCAAGAATGACAAAGCACACGAGGCTCTCTCAGCGGATTTAAAAGCAAAGAAGAACTTGCGCGAATATATTGCGTTGGTGCATGGCGAATTTAAGGAAAATAGTGGGACAATTAAGGCTCCAATTGGTCGTTCGAGTGCTGACCGCAAGAAGCAGGCAATTGTGCCGGGCGGACGAGAAGCAGTGACGCACTTTAAGGTGTTAAAGCGCTACGTCGGCTACACTTTGTTGTCAGTAACATTGGAAACTGGACGGACCCACCAAATTCGCGTGCACATGGCTTATATTGGCCGTCCTGTGGCGGGTGATCCATTGTATGGACCCAAGAAGACTTTGCCAGGACAGGGACAATATTTGCATGCTCATACATTGGGCCTGACACAACCAACAACTGGCAAAGAAATGGTATTTGAAGCGCCATTACCAGCCAACTTCACTGAAATGCTGGACCAGTTAGAACCTTATAGCAACCAAACAAACGAGGATTAAATTATGGCAGTCAAAGAAATTGTTGACGCAATGTCAATGCAACGGGCGTTAACCCGTATTACTTATGAAATCATCGAAAAAAACAAGGGAGTCAATGATCTTGTGATTGTTGGCATCAAGACCCGCGGAGTTTTTGTGGCTAAAAGAATTGCGCAACGGCTGCAACAGTTAGAAAATGCTGAAGTGCCAGTAGCTGAACTAGATATTTCAACTTATCGTGATGACGCAAAAGAACGCATTTCACGGGTTGGCGATTTAGGAGTTGATCTTGACGACAAACGCGTTGTCTTGGTTGATGACGTTTTGTATACTGGGCGCACGATTCGGGCTGCTTTAGATGCGTTAATGGATAATGGGCGGCCAGCTGCGGTTAATTTGGCAGTTTTGGTTGATCGTGGTCATCGCGAATTACCAATTCGGGCAGATTTTGTTGGTAAAAATATTCCAACGGCTGCTTCAGAACGAATTAAAGTTAAAGTTTCTGAAATTGATGGGTTGGATTCGGTAGAAATTATTTAAATAATCAAACTCCAATTTTAGGAGGGAACAAGACAAATGGCAAAACGATATTTGATTTTGCAAGATCAAACAGTTTTTGAGGGTGAAGCGTTTGGAGCTCCGGCCACGACGTTTGGTGAAATTGTTTTTAATACTTCTATGACGGGGTATCAAGAAATTATCACTAACCCGATTTACCACAATCAAATCGTAATGTTCACGACCCCGACCATTGGTGCTGCGGGAATTAATCATCAAGCAGATGAAGCGATTACTCCTACGATTAAAGGGGTAGTTGCGCGTGAGATTTCAGATATCTCCACGAATCGTCTGCAACAGATGAGTCTGAACTCTTTTTTGTTGCGCCATAATATTCCAGGGATTTCGCGGATTGATACGCGGGCATTGGCTCGTCACCTTCGTAAAACTGGAACGCAAAAAGCCAGTATCGTTGACGTGCCAGATGCACATGCCTTTGACCAATTGAGTGCGATGGTCTTGACGACAAAGCAAGTTTCACAGGTTTCGACTCCCAAAGCCTATGCAAATCCAGGACGTGGTGCAAACGTTGTGATTCTTGATTTTGGCTTGAAAAATGGAATCCTTCGTAACTTACGCGATTTTGATGCAAACGTAACAGTATTGCCTTATAATGCCACGCTTGAGCAGATTGCCAACTTGGACCCAGATGGACTTGTTTTGTCTTCTGGTCCTGGTGATCCACGTTTGATGCCTCCTGAATTGTATAAATTAATTCGCGCAGTGCAAACAGAGATTCCGTTGCTGGGAATTGGGTTTGGGCACGAATTATTTGCCTTAGCGAATGGTGCTGACTTGATTCCTTTGAATTTTGAACATCATGGAATGAACCATCCGATTCGAGAACAAATTACTGGCAAGATTATCTTCGCAAATCAAGGAGCAGGATATGCCATTGATCGTGCATCGCTAGTTGATGCTTCCTTGATGGTAACGCATCTTGATTTGATGGATGATTCGATTCAGGGATTACGCCATCGGGATTATCCGGCGTTTAGTGTGCAGTTCTTCCCAGACGCTGCGCCCGGTCCATATGAGGCAACTGATATTTTTGCTGAATTCATGGAAATGGTTTCTGCGCGGAAAGGGGGAACCTTCGCATGAGTGAACGAGTGTTAATTATCGGTGGTTCGGCCAATGACTTCGGACGTGAAACGGAAAGTGATTCTGCTAGTTATCAAATGGTCTCAATGCTACGTAAACGTGGGCATGAAGTGTTTTTAGTAGACGACAATCCGTACAATTTTACGATTGAACGGACTGATTTAACGCCCATCGTAACGCAACTGAATTTGCAAAATCTCTTAGAGTTAATTGAAGAATACGCCATCACTAGTATTATGGCATCAATTGGTGGCTTGACGGCCATTCGTCTCAGTCACGAAATCTTAGAAGCGCTCGGCAATGATGCCCCCAAAATCATGGGGCTAACTCTACCTGTGATGGAGGCTGCGCAAAATACGAAAGTCTTGAAGGAACGGCTGGAACAATTAGGCGAAGAAGGAGTGCGCACCCGCTTAGTGGCCAGCGTGACCGAAGCATTTGATGCAGTTCGTGACTTTAATTTTCCGGTGGTGGTTCGACCTGTGGCGCCAAGCGGAGAAACTTTGCGCTTGCATGCTGATGATCCGGAACAGTTAGAAGAAACTGTGACAACAGCGTTAGAACGTTCATTGACCCATCAAGTCAATATTGATCAGGGAATTGGTGGTTATCGTGAAATTACTATTGTGGCAATGCGTGATGTGAATGATAATGCATTGATGGTTGGCGGAGTTGAAGATATGGACCCAGTTGGAATTCATACGGCCGATTCGATTGCCATCACACCCTTGCAGACGTTGCCTGATCCAATTGTGCAACGTTTGCGCCATTCTGCGTTTAATGTGATGCGTGGATTTAAAATGATTGGCTTAGCTGAAATTCGTTTTGCGGTAAATCCAGAAACGGAAAACTATGTCGTTACACGGGTTACACCGTATTTTGACCGTCAAGCAGCCTTGATTATGGTTTCAACAGGCTATCCAATGGTACCAGTTATGACTGGATTACTATTTGGCGAAACATTTGAACAAGTAGCAATTCCTTCCGTTTACGCCAAAAATACAGCCATGCTCGAACCTGTCATGGATCACGTTGTCATGCGGTTCCCTGTGTTTAGTTTCGGTGAACTTGAGGCAGACTGGATTGTGACGGATCATCGGCTCGACACGGTGCAAAAGTCAGTTGGTGCCACAATTGGAGTTGGTCGTAGTGTAGAAGAGGCGCTTGAAAAGGCGATTCGAGCAGCTCATTTCAATAATCGTAATTTTTCGCCAACCGTGATGAATTCATTGACCGAAGATTCTCTAGTGGAACAAATTATTCATCCGCGTGATAATCGAATTCTGGTTCTGATAGAGGCTCTTCGTCGCGGTTATACTGTTGATGAATTGGCAGAAATGACTAAAATTGATCCATTTTACTTTTATAAGTTGCGCCGGATTATGCAGATTGAGAATAATGTTGCAGCTAATCCGTGGAACGAGGAAACTCTGCAAGAGGCTAAGTACTACGGCTTAAGCGATGGTTTGATTGCGAAGCTGTGGGAAGATAAGTATGAAAATGTGCGGCGTTATCGCTGGGATAAAAATATTTTGCCGACCTTTAAGGCGTTTGACCCATCTGCTGGCGAATATGAAGAGTCGACCTCACATTATTACAGTACGTTTGAGGCTGAAAATGAGAGTCAACGCTTGAGTGATGAGAGTGCGTTGGTAATTGGAACTGGAGCTTTCCGGCTTGGTGATGGAGCTGCTGCGTCATATGCGATGGCGTCAGTTGCGTCGGAGTTGCGGCGTCTCGGAATTCCTACGATTACGATGAACAACGACCCGCACGGCCTATTATTTATTCCACAAATTGGCAATAAGCATTACTATGAGCCACTTGAGCTGTCAGATGTGATGAATATTTTAGAAATTGAACAGCCCAAGTATGTGTTTATTCCGGGCAATCGTATTAAGTTGATTGCTAAGCTCCGGGACATGGGTGTGATTGTGAATGTCATTGCTAAGGAAAAGCATCTATCAACTAGTATTTTTGAAAAACATGAGCAAACAATCATTGATTATTTCTGGGATGGACAAACCTTGCATCCGTTGGCGTTGGTTCATCAAAATAACGACGGAATTGTGATTGATCAAAAGGTGCTAACGGATTCACTCTATGCTTCGATGCCGCGCCCACAGTTGGATGTGGCACGCGCAGGAATGTATCAAGTAGTTGTAGATCGCTGGCCGATTGATTATGAAATCGCTGCTAAAGACTTACGACCAATGCCATTTACGCATATTGCTTTTTTGAACAAGGTAACGGGTGTCAATTGGTTGCGCTTGGTTGTGCGGTATATGACAGGCCAAGAAACTGAACGAGATCAGACAATGATTGGCAACTGGCAGGAGTTTGAATGGGCAGCAGAGGCAGCTCGTTTGACATATTTTGATCCGGATTACGATGAACATCTGCACGTCAATACCAAGATTGATAATGGACGCTTTGCAATGGGGGCCACGATTGAACGGATTTCATAAAAGAATTCACAAATTCCAGGGCAGAGATATGGTAAAATAATTAAATAGTGAAAAAACGAGGAGATATAATTCTTATGAAGAAAATTTGGGCGGTCGTAGCCGTGGTAGTTGTCGCAGGAGCATTGATCCTGTTTGGATTGTCAGGTGGAAAGAATGTTGCCACTACTAACGAAGGATCTGTATCACAAAGTAGCTTGTATGCTGCATTGAAGGTCACTCCTGAAGGTAAGCAAACATTTGCTAACTTGGTAATCAAAAAGGTGCTATCAAAGGATTACGCCAAGGATGTTGATCAAAAAGCGATTGACACGCAATTTAACAAGGCAAAAAAGCAATATGGTGAATCATTTGAGTCTACACTTGCACAAAGCGGAATGACCACAGCATCATATAAGGATAACTTGTATTTGTCTGCTTTGGAAAAGGCTGCCTATACAGCTAACCAAAAGTATTCAGACAAAAAGTTGAAGGCCACTTACAAGGCTTACACGCCAAACGTTTCTATTTCAGTAATTAAGACTGATTCAGAAGACGCTGCTAAGGCTGTTATCACTGATTTGAACGACGGTAAGAAGTTTGCAACTGAAGCCAAAGCAAAGTCAACTGATGACGCAACTAAGGCTGATGGCGGAAAGATGGCCGCATTTGATTCAACTGCAACTGCTACAACTGTGGCGCCTGCAGTGATGAAGGCCGCATTTGCCTTGAAGAAAGGTGAATACAGCAAGACACCAGTTAAGGTTGCTGGAACGACTGACGCAACGACTGGAACGACGACAACTGATTCATACTATGTCATTAAGGTAAACTCAAAGACTGCTAAGAAGTCATTTGCACAACTTAAGACAAAGATGAAGGGAATCCTTGTTGATCAAAAGTTGGCAACGGATACAACTGCAATGGCTGCATTCATTGGTGATCAATTGAACAAGGCCAAGGTTAACATTACTGATAAAGACTTGAAGTCAGCATTGGTATCATATACTGAAGCTGCTAACACTTCTTCACAAGCAATTGCTTCATCAGAATCAGCTGCAAAGAAGTCAAGTTCAGCTAAGAGCAGTTCAACATCAAGTTCAAAGAGCAGCTCAACTTCAAGCTCAAAGAGTAGCTCAACATCAAGCTCAAAGAGTAGTTCTACTATTAATAATAGCAGTTCATCAAGTTCAGCTAAGAAGTAAAGTGTTTGTCGAAGCGAGGCATGTCAGCCTTGCTTTTTGTTTGCTTTTTTTCTAAACTGAAATTAAGACTTTATACTAAGGGGCATGATTATGTCAGAAGCAACAGTACGGCGGCAACCAAAAATTAGGGTACGCGATTTCGCAGTTTTTTTCGTCGGCACTGCATTATACGCGTGGGGCTTGGTAAATATTAATATTCCAAACCATCTGGCTGAAGGTGGAATTACTGGTATCACGCTGATTACACGTGCTTTATTTGGTATCAATCCGGCTTATATGAATATTATCTTGAATATTCCATTGGTTATCGCTGGGTTTAAAATGCTAGGGAAACGCGACATGGTTTACATGTTTTTTGGAATTGCGTCGTTGTCATTTTGGCTCTGGATTTGGCAAAAGATCCCATTCTTTTTTGATTTAAAACACGATATGTTGATTGCGGCATTGTTAGCTGGAGCATTTTCTGGACTTGGGTCAGGGTTGGTATACCGTTTTGGTGGTACAACAGGCGGTACCGACATTATCGCGCGGATTTTTGAACAACGTTGGCAAATCGCAATGGGCCGGACAATGTTTATCTTAGACGTTGTGGTTTTGACGGCCTCGTTGATTTATATCAATGTCCCTGAAATGGTTTATACGATGATTGCTTCGTTCGTGTTCGCTCGCATTGTAAATCTGACGCAACAAGGGGCGTATTCTGCGCGAGCCTTTATGATTTTCACAAAGAAATATGAGGAAATTTCCCACGCCATTATGGACGAACTTGAGCGAGGGACGACGTTATTGCATGCAGAAGGTGGTTATTCTCATGAACAAAACCGGGTGTTGTATACAGTAGTTGACCCATCAGAGGTTCAAAAGGTCCGCGAAATTGTCACGATGATTGATCCGCGCGCATTTGTGACGATGGTGGATACGACCGAAACAATGGGCGAAGGATTCTCATTTATGAGGCCAAAGAAAAAGGGCTTTCTCGGCTTTGGAAGCTAAAAAAATAACGTTCGAGCAACTTCTGCTTGAACGTTTTTTATGGTCAAATGGATTTAATTTAGAGAAATGAACCTTGGGCATCAGTCATTTCTTTTGCGATCGTTGCTAATTCTTCAACAGAATCTTGCATTCCCGTTGAGATCCAGCGAATTGCAATTGCCAACATTCCTGAAGCAGTGAAGTCAGAAACATAATCAACTGCAGCTGCATTCGTTGCTTGTTCGCGTAGAATGTCAGAATATAGTGCATGGAGAATGTCGCGCAAAGGTGGGTAGAATTGCTCGCGTAACCCAGCATTTAAAAGCACAGCAATCGCCATGGCGTTGACTTGCACAAATTCAAAGAACGCTTCCGCAACTTTTTTGGAGTCATTTGGGAGATGTTCTGCTTCCCGTGCGAAATCGTTTGTTAATTGTTCAACAATGGCATTGATGACGGCTTCTTTGGTTCCGAAATGACGGTAGAAGGCCATCCGTGACACGCCTGCCCTGCGAGTAATTTCGGTCACCGCAAGTTGGTCATAGGATTGGCTTTGTAACAAAGTTAGCGTTGCCTCAATGATTTGATCATCCGTCTGTTGACGAATACTTTCCGTTAGCATATTCTTCATACCTTGAGTATACAAAGAAAAAAGGCTCCTGTTTAGAGAAGCCTGTGTAACACCAGAATTGCTTATCACTCTTTAGAATTCCGTATGCGCCTTTAGAATTAATTTAGGTTTGTGTAATCAGATTGTAACCCACGTTGACGAGCATAAGACTCAAGCTCTGAGCTGAGAATGTATGGAACGTGTACCAGGTCAGATTGCTTTTGTGCTCCGACCATGGCATAAAGTTTTGGCAAATGCTCTTGCCAGAGTGTCACTTCTTGAATCAGTGCATCAACGCCATCATTGAGCAAAATATGCAGGAAATGACCAGCGACACCAACAGCTTTTGCACCGAGGACTTGGGCTTTGACCACATCTAATGGCGTTTGAATACCACCGGTTGCTAAGATGGTGGCATTTCCGCGTGGGATACGAGCTTCCAACAAAGATTCAGCTGTTGTTTGCCCCCAGTCGTACAGATATGCGTGAGAATTAGGGTGCTCTTTATCGCGATTTCGTTGATCTTCAATCTGAGCGAAATTGGTTCCTGAACGTCCGCCAACATTAATATATTGTGCGCCAATCTTTTCAAGCTGAGCAATCGTTGAAGCGTCCATCCCAAAGCCGACTTCCTTGATGATGACAGGGACGGGGCTCGTAGTGATGATTTCACCAAGAGATTCAATCCAGCGATAGTTCCGGTCACCTTCTGCCATCACAACCTCTTGTGGAACGTTGATGTGGACCTCTACAGCATTTGCGCCAATCATGTCCACAACTCGTTGCGCTTCGTAAGCAGTGTGTCCAGCGCCGATGTTAGCAATCAAGAACCCATCCGGATTAATCTTGCGGGCATTTTCAAAAGTCTTGATGGCTTCGAATTCTTTGAGGGCAATACTTTGTGAACCAACGGCCATGGCAAGCCCAGTTGTTTTAGCAACATGCGCTAATTGTTCGTTGATTTCGCCGGTCTTTTGGCTCCCACCAGTCATTGCTTCGATGTAGAATGGAAAATCAAATGGCAGACGTGAATCTTCAACAGCCAGACTGACATTGTTGACATTTGTTTCTGGCAGAGACCGGTGAATCAGGCGAATGTCATTTAGCGACGAGACAGGTGGGTGCTTACGATATTGCGCTTCAGCAACAGCCAAGTGTTCATCTTTGCGGTGAGCGTGGGCAGATTCCATGTTATTCTCCTTTACGATCATAGATTTTAAGTGGTAGGGGGATGATTTGCGCGGCTTGCCAGAGTTGGCTCAGTTGTTGAAATTGTTCATCTGTTCTAACAATTGCGATTCCGTTGTCACCGTTGCCAGCACCAGATATTTTGCTAGGTAGTTCTAAAGTTGTGGCCAATTTTTGTAGTTGGATAAGCGCGGTCGTTTGATATGGAATGTGATTTAGACTTGTGTACTGATTAAGCACTTGACGGTTAGCAAGAATGCCATGCACCAATTTAGACCAATCAGCTTCTGCCAATCCTTCTCTAATTTCATTGACAGCCACTCGTGTATATTTTTGAAATTCATCCAAGCCGTTGTTCGAGTGCTGGAGCTGAGTTTGGGTGTCCGATGGGGATTTAGTCCAACCAACCATGACATGCCAATCAGCTGGAAGCGAGAACGTTTGAATCTCCAATAAAGGCCATTCGAGATGAACCAAAGTATTAATTGAGGCATTCTGCTTTGTTAGCCAATCAACATCGTATTTTTGATAATAGAGGAGCCCGCCAAAGCTTGCGGCAGCCACATCGCCCATTGATCCTGCTGTAAATTTTTCTAATCCCTGTAACACAAGTGTCGCTAATTTATAGAGTTCCAGTTGGGTAAATGGTAAATTGTGAAACAAAAGAAGTGCTTCCAAGACACCAACGACGGTCGCACCGGATGAACCGAGGCCTAATTTTTTACCAGCCAGATTTAAATGGCTCGTAATTTTCAAAGCGAGTGGCTGAACTGAAATCTGATTTTCATTAGCATACTGGTTAAAAAGCTGCAGAGCACTTTGAATGAGCTGCCAGTCCCCGTTTGGAGTGAGATTCTGTAGAGCTTCAGGAGTGGTCTCAAAACTACCAAGCAAGTCACTGGTGACCATTATTTGCGAATGAGGGGTAATTTTAAATTCGATGAAACGATCAACAGCAAAAACTAAACTTGCTTGGCCAGAACTGGTATTAGCATATTCGCCGGCTAGAAAGAGCTTACCAGGAACCTTGATTTCAAATTGATTGTTAGTCATTTTAGAGTTGACCTTCCCAAATTTCAATTCCTGGTCCAGGAGTTGCAACTTCGATTTTAGCGTCTGACAGAATCTGCAAAAGCGCATTTTGAATTAACTCTGTATCACGTGGATTAGAAATGAGCTTAACGTTTGGCCCCGCATCCATTGTGGCGTAAACGGGAATCCCTTGTTGACGCAGTTCCTGGACGAGATTGATAATGTCCCAAGAAACATCTGTCAGATAGTTAAACGGTGGAGTAGCAACACTGTTTTGCGCGTGCATCTCAAGAGCGTTTGCTTCAGCGAGCGATCCAATCTGTTTTAAATCATGATTTTCTATAGCAGCTTGCATCAGAGGCACTGAGGCGTTTGTTCGGTCAACCCAAGTTTGGTAGAACGGCGAATTAGTCAGCACATTTTGCATGCCACCACGCGAATCAATTTTTTTAGGCTGATCCGAAACGACGACGGTTAATAGTTGAACCGGCCAATCAACTTGAGTTTGTAGTGGGACCGCAACGGAAGAATGGTCGTCGTGGCCTTTGTTCCATTGGACGAATCCACCAAAAATTGAACGACTAGCAGAACCAGAACCACGGCGAGCCAATCGTGATAAATCAGTTGGATCTGTAGAAATGCCAGCTGCTGCAGAGGCCGCTCCAGCAAGTGCCGCAAATGCCGAGGCTGATGAGGCGAGTCCAGCGGCAGTTGGAACATGGTTATAGGAACGGACAGTGGCAAAGGTTTTGAGATTAGATTGTTGGCGAACTAAGTCTAGAAAGTTGCTAACTTTTTTGCTCCCTTTTTGGTCCATTGCTTGATCGTCAAGAAAGATTTGATCTTTTGCTAACGTTGGATCAAATTCAACAGAAGTTTCAGTATAAAATTCTTTTAACGTCAGACTAATCGACGTGGTTGTTGGAATGATTAAAGTGGGGTCGGCTTTGCCCCAATATTTCAGCAAAGCAATATTGGTATGGGCTCGAGCTGAATAAATTGTCATAACCGCTCCTTATTTTTTCTGATAACTTTGCGACCAAACTTCGTGCGCACCGGCTTTTTCTAATGCTAGAATGATTTTTTGAGCAGAGGCTTGATTTTTTGCCAAGGCAATCATGGCACCACCGACACCACCACCAGTCAACTTGGCCCCGAGCGCACCAGCTTGACGCGCAGCTGCGATGAGCGTTTCTAGCTTAGGATGAGAAATTCCAAGTCCGTTCAAATGATCTTGCGCTGTATTCATCAATGCACCGAGCGCCTCAGCTTGTCCGGCTGCTAAAATATCTTTTGCTTGTGTTGTCAGGTCTCCGAGAGCCTCGATATGTGCCTGAGTTTCCCTTGGAGTATCAGCGAGATTGCTACGAACAACTGAAACGGCTAAACCTGTTTGCCCATGAATCCCAGTGTCAGCCATAATCAAGACCCCATCAAGATTAAATTCAATCGGGGTTGGAGCATCATTTTTAACAAACCAAACCGGCAAAAGGCTTGCAACGGTGGCTGCATCAATTCCAGAAGGTGAGCCGTGTGTGATGCCTTCTTCAATTGAGGCCCAGTGTTGGAGACGCTGATCAGTTAGTTCAGCACCAAAGAATGCATAAAAGGCGCGGGTGATTGCAATCGCACTGGCAGCAGAAGAGCCCATTCCGCGTTCTTGCGGGATTGAAGACGTGATTCGCAGCGTAAATGCTAAATCTTGGGCATCAAAGTGGCGTAACAACTTGGTAATGAGTTGGCGAATGCCTTCGTAATTCTCAGCTAAATTTGAGAGCGGTCCTTGATAGGCTTGTCCCAAAATCATTTGGCCACTTGAGCGTTCTTCCATCACTGCAGTAAAGGTAATATCAGGTAACGGTAGCGCAATTGCGGGTTGCCCGTATACGACTGCATGTTCGCCAAGCAAAATGACTTTTGCGTGGCTTGTTCCAATTGCTGTTTTTTTCAAGGCAACGACCACCATTTCTAAAAAATATTGTTAGTTAGGGAAGCTCATTTTTAATTTTTAAGAAAATGCGCTTCCGTAAGTTTATAGGATTTGATTGATCAGCGGAGTGATTCTGTTGTCGGAGCTGGATAATCAAATTTCAATAAAATTATGCTACTACCTATTTTACCAAAAACTAATCAAAGTGAGACAAACTAATCATGTTACAATTAATATTATAAAAAAGAGCACGTGGTAACTATGGGAAACAAACATGACATTTACGCTGTCGTCGACCTTGAAACGACTAGCACACAAAATAAATTTGGCCGAATCATCCAGGTTGCGGTCGCTTTTGTGCAAAATAAAAAAGTTATTAACCAATTCACAACTTTAGTTAACCCAGGAACTCGGATCCCAGTCACCATTCAAAAACTCACCAATATTGATGATAAAACGGTCGAACAAGCTCCCTACTTTGAAGATGTTGCGCAGATGCTACACGCTATGCTGGTTGGGACGATTTTTGTTGCACATAATGTTAACTTTGATTTACCATTTTTAAATGCTGAGTTCCAACGAGTTGGTTTAACGGAACTTGATAATCAAGCTGTTGATACCGTTACGCTCGCGCAAATTTTATGGCCAACTGCGCCTGGTTATCGTTTGAGCGATATGACCCAACTGTTGGGTATCGAACATACGAACCCGCATCGGGCAGATAGTGATGCTGTGGCAACGGGGATGCTTTTGGTGGCGGCGATTGAGAAGGCTGAGCAGTTGCCGATGATTACGTTGCAAGAATTGAGCGATCTGCCTTTAGTGTTGCCACGTGAAACCAAGTTAGTTTTCCAAAAAGCTTTGACTAAGAATCAAGAACAGCCGCAGCTATTACCAAAGCAGTTACAAGTGATTGACCGACTAGCAATTCGACGTTTTTCGGAGCCAGCTCCTTATAATGTTGGACAAATTGCGCCATATCCGCAAAAAGAGGCAGATAAAAAAGACTTATTTGGCGATCAGCTAGAATACCGCAAAGATCAAGCCAAGTTGATGAATCTAGTTTATCAACATTATACGCAGGATGAACTGTCTGATGAGCCGGGCGAAACGGCATTAGTGGTTGAAGCGCCCACGGGAATGGGGAAAACGTTAGGCTATCTAGTTCCTTTGGCATTTTTGGCAAATGAAACAGATAAGCAAGTTGTGATTACGGTACCAACGATTGCCCTGCAACATCAGGTCGTCGCGACAATCAATCAGCAGCTCAAAGCAATTTTGCCATTCGAAGTTCGTGGCGCCCAGCTCAAAGGTGCTCGTAATTATTTAAATTTGCAAAGTTTTAAGCGTTCGTTGTTGCGAGATGAAGGTTCGATTGCAATGCAGTTCGTGAAAGCCCAGATTTTGGTGTGGCTGACGGAAACTTTAACAGGTGATTTTGATGAATTAAATGTTAACAATGTCAGTTCAGATTTCATGGAGCAATTGGCACAAACGGCGAACAATCCAGAAGCTTCTAAGTTTTATGGTCATGAATTTGAAGAACGCCAACATGTCTTAGCTCAAAACGCAACTTTCTTGGTCGTGAATCATGCTTATTTGACGCAAAGTGTCGGCCGTTTAGGTAATCGTGAAAATAAGCCATATTTGGTCATTGATGAAGCTCAAAATTTGCCGGATGTCGTAATCGCACAAAGCCGTCATCACCTAACATTTCCTAGTTGGTTGAGCCGTGTGCAAGCTGAGATCGATTTGCTGCAAAGTACAGGTCAGCCAAGTGTCCGTGCCATTTTCGAGCGAATGATTGGTGGGCCTGAACTAAAAGACCGCTTTAATGAAAATTTGAATGCGCTGTTAGTTCGGATTCCACAAATTCAGCAGAGCCTGTACCGCCGTTTTGTCATGAACATCCATACGCCAGCCACTGTCGGACAAGAGGAACATCCAGTCGCAGGTCATCAGATGGCTGAATTTATGATGGAGCATCAGAGCTTGTTAAATGAGATGCATAAAGCCGTTTTGAATTTAAAGCGTTATTTAAACGCGATGATGGAACAATTTATCGATAGTCAAGAAGCATTTAGCACTGCTGAACGCCAAAGCTTAGCCGATTTCAGGCGCATGCTGGACTTGATTGAAAATAATGAAAAGACGTTGGTTAATTTCCAAGACGATTTAGCGAATTACCCAGATGCGAGTGTCTTTTGGATTACGGATAATCACGGGCAAAATAATTTAAGCTTGAGATTGTCTGGCGGATTATTACACACACGCGATTATTTCAAAACGCGGGTCTATCCAAATTTCATGCCACCTTTGATTACTGGAGCAACATTATTTACAACTACAAAGTCAAGTTATTTGTACACACGCTTGAATTTAAATCAGGCTTCAGCATACAGTGAGAAATTCAAGGAAGTCTTTGATTTTGAGAATCAGGCTGAACTAATTATGGTTAGTGATGCACCATCTCCATCTCACCAACATTTTATGCATTATTTTAGTGATCAATTGCTAAAATTAATGCAAGGAACTGACCGTAATACGCTGGTATTGTTTACTTCACTTGAGATGCTGCAACAAGTTTTCCATACGATGACTGCGAGCCGGATTTACCGCGATACCGAGATGACGCTCTTAGCGCAAGGTATTTCTGGTACTAGGCCCAAGTTGTTGAAGCGCATGCAAAATGAACGCCATGTGATGGTCCTAGGAGCAATGAGTTTCTGGGAAGGAGTTGATTTGCCAGGAGATTCCCTTGAAATGGTGGTTTTGGCTCGGTTGCCATTTGATCAACCCAACACGGTCTTACAAAAAGCGGAAGATGCGATGTTACAAAATGAAGGTAAGCATATTTTCCACCAAAGCGTCTTGCCAAAAGCGATTTTAAAATTGCGCCAAGGAATTGGTCGGTTGATTCGTTCGGAAACTGATCGCGGAGTCATCGTGATTTATGACAATCGAATCTTGCAAAAGCAGTACGGCAAAACGATGCGTAATATGTTGCCAGATGCCATGCCACAGCTTGAGTTGAAAACCAATGAAGTGTTACCGGCTTTACGGGACTTCTTTAAAAAAGATAAATAAAAATACGCAACAATGTTAATGCTTTAAATCATGGTCTAAATTTGCTATTCTTATATAGTTAGACAATTATTTAAGCATGAAAAATTGCAATCTTAGATGAATAGAGGCAGATGTGATGCAAGCGCGAAAAGCTTACCGACGCAGAAATAGAATCAGACACTGGATTTATGGGACAATCATTATTTTAGTGCTCCTCCTGGTCGGCAGTTATGCAGTGATTGCAACAGGTTTGCGACCCATCAATAAGGCGAATAAAGAGTATGGAGCATTGGTGCTCAAAAAAGATAAGCTAAAAACGCTTGATCATTTCTATTGGAGTGCCCGCCAAAAGACGTATTACACATTTATCGGCAAAAATGATAAGAACCAATCAACAGGGGTCATTGTTGAAAAGGGTACTAAAAAGATGACCACTGTCAAAATGGCGGACGGCCTTTCGTACAATGCAGTTGAAACCCAGATTAAAGATAAATATCATCCGGCAGAAATCACAAATATTGGCATGAGCATTTATAAAGATGTGCCGGTGTGGGAAGTCAAATTTATCGATCAAAAAGGTACGCTCAACTTTATTACCGTGCAGTTCTCAAATGGTAAAGAAGTGCGGACAATTCAAAATCTGTAGAATTAATATTAATATTTAAATTAAGGGAGAAATAATAAGATGGACACGATCCGGTTAGAAGATGTAAAAAATTATGTTGGCAAAGAGGTCCGCATTGGTGCTTGGCTGCGAAACAAGCGTGGATCAGGAAAGCTTCAATTTCTTCAATTGCGTGATGGGACAGCCTTTATGCAAGCCGTTGTGGTAAAAGAAGAAGTTGGCGAAGATATTTTTGCAAAGGCCAAGGAGCTCAAGCAAGAGACCAGCATGTACCTGACTGGTGTAATCAAAGAAGATACCCGCTCAGACTTTGGTTATGAGATGGATGTCAAAGATTTGGTGGTTGTGGGAGGTTCTGAGGGTTACCCAATTACGCCTAAGGAGCATGGAACTGATTTCTTGATGGACCACCGGCACCTTTATTTGCGTCATATTCAACCATTTGCTGTTTTGCGCATTCGTAACACGTTGATTGCTGCGACTTACGAGTTCTTCAATAAAGAAGGATTCATTAAGATGGACGCGCCATTTTTGACTGGATCTGCGCCAGAAGGAACCACCGAATTGTTCTCAACGGATTATTTTGAGACACAAGCTTATTTGTCACAAACAGGACAATTATATGCTGAAGCTGGAGCGATGGCATTTGGTAAGGTCTTTACTTTCGGACCAACATTTCGAGCTGAAAAGTCAAAGACCCGCCGGCACCTAACTGAATTTTGGATGATCGAACCTGAAATGGCCTGGATGGATCAAGCGGCTTCATTGGAAGTGCAAGAACGCTACATCGCATTCTTGATTCAAGCTGTTTTGGATCGTAACCAATATGAGCTAGATCTTCTCGGACGTGACAAGGAGTTGTTGGCGTCATACACGAAGTTGCCATATCCACGCGTTTCATATGATGATGCAATCAAGTTGTTGCAAGAAAATGATTTCGATGTCGAATGGGGCGTTGATTTTGGTTCACCAGAAGAAACATTTTTGGCTAACCACTTTGCCAGCCCAGTCTTCATCTTGAATTTCCCTAAGAAGATCAAGGCGTTTTACATGAAGCGCCACGAAACACGCGACGACATCGTGATTTCGGCTGATTTGTTGGCTCCTGAGGGTTATGGAGAAATCATTGGTGGATCAGAACGTGATACGGATTATGATTATTTGAAGCGTCGGATTGAAGAAGAGGGCTTGGATCTAGAAGAATACGAATGGTATCTAGATTTGCGTAAGTATGGTTCGGTGCCACACTCTGGCTTCGGACTAGGGTTAGAGCGTGCAGTCACTTGGATTACAGGTGAGGAGCATATTCGTGAGGCCATTCCATTCCCACGAACGATGAACCGTTTGCGTCCATAAAAATAAAAAAAAATAACGTTCAGGCAGAAGATTTGCTCGAACGTTATTTTTAACTAAAATTCCATGTGCGAGAAGAAAGTGAAGATCATACCAAGCAAGAGGATGTACAGGGCAATTAAGACAACTTGGATGATAAACATGACCAATCCAGCCCGATTCCAAGTTGCCTGAGTGTTTTTAAAACTTTCTACATCTGTATAATGACCATCTTTCCAAGCCCATTCGTTCCCTTTTGCTCCACAAATGAAAATCCAAACAATGTCAAAAATAGGAATTAGCGCGAGAAGTGGGAGATAAGTTTTATTACCGATACCCCAGATCCAATTAAAGGCAAATGCGCCCCAGTTCCATCCTTTAATTTCTTCCGGAACGTCAGCTGCGTCAGTATTAGTTGTTTCGGTCTGAGTAGCAGGTTCGATGTGAGAAATCGTTGCTTGGATTTCATCACGCAGACCTAGAGCAACAGGATAATCCTCTTCGTTTAAAGCAAAGGCGAGAGGATTTGTGTGCACATCATCAGGGTTAAAAGTTGTTCCATCAGTTGAAAAGAAGATAAACCCGGGAACTGAAGGGCTCCAAAAAAGTTAGACAAGTTAATTAATTATACCGCAAGGGCTTGATTTCGGATTTCAACCGGAGTTAAGCCTTTGCTTTTGCGTGAAATACGGACATTGTTGAATCG
>JAITPD010000061.1 GCA_031289615.1 Lactobacillaceae bacterium
CGATTCAACAATGTCCGTATTTCACGCAAAAGCAAAGGCTTAACTCCGGTTGAAATCCGAAATCAAGCCCTTGCGGTATAATTAATTAACTTGTCTAACTTTTTTGGAGCCCTTCAAAAATTCTAACCGACTTGAAGCTCCTTTTTTTGATGAAAAATTTCATCGTGATACGGTTTTAGTAGTATATGCTGTAAATAATTCCGCAACCTGACTGCGTTTGCTGACACTTAGTTTGATAAAAATGTTATGCAGATGGGTTTTAACTGTGCCAACAGACAGGAACAATGCATCTGCAATTTCTTGATTCTGTTTTGAAGATAATAATAAGGTTAGGATTTCAATTTCTCTAGGAGTCAGGCCAAACTGCTGCCCAAAAGTATGAATCAGCGTGGTTTTATTAACTTGGTCGGCGTTATTTTTGAGATGCTTCGGGTAATCACTGATGAAAAATTTAATGACTAAGACACAAAAGACAATTGAAAATAGATCTTCAGAAAGATTGCGATTATAAATATGAAAGGCATTGGCAATATATTGGTCGACTTTAAAGATGACAAAAGAATCTTCTAGTATAATCAGTACACCAAAAAATAAATACATAACACCAAAATTTAGCGCATACGATTGATTTAAAGGTGAAAGGTAACTTTTTTTCCTATTTGTCCAAAGATAGGTTCCTAGATAGATCAAGACTAGTTGGTTTGGAAGATAATACAGCCAAACTTCTAGCGCAGAATTTGGGAGCAACGGAATCAACATCATCCAAATTGCTAAGCCGATGAGCGTGACAATTTGCAATGGCTTCATTTTTTCTTTAAGAACCGCATTTACAATATAAAACGAACAAAAGGCATTCAACACCAAAAGAATAGTGCTGATGGTCGGAACACTCATGAACATCGTATTGTAATCATTGGCAAAAGAACTAATGAATTCGGTCATATAGATAATAGCATTGCTCAAAATGAAGTAGATGGGAATTAGCGCAACAATTAAAAAGGCGGGCTTCTTTTCTTTGAAATAAACATTAATTGGAAAAGATAAAGTGATGGTGTAAAGCACGATCAAACAAATATTGTAGATGAAAATCAGTACCATTAGAAAACACTCCGATCTTTTGAATAACTCAATCGTAACATTTTTATTATTTAGATGTTGGATTGCGCTATTTAAATTTAATTGGATGGGCAAGTACTTCTAAACCATCTAAACTTTTTGGCGAAAAAAAGGTTTAGATGCAAGATAAACACTGTTGTATCGACGATTAAGAAGATATAGAAGATTATGCCACTTAATTCTTTGTAAACGCTTACATAGACAGGCTATAGTGATCATGTAACAAAGAACACACTAACATTTTCACAAGAAAACAGGAGACAAAATCATGGACACAAAAGACTTTATAACGACGGAAAATTACACTAAGGCAGAATTGCTGGAGATTGTTAATTTATCCTTGAAGATCAAAGCATGTATCAAAAACGGATATTATCCGCAGTTATTGAAGAATAAGTCACTCGGCATGATTTTTCAACAATCATCAACTCGTACGCGTGTGTCGTTTGAAACCGCCATGACTCAACTTGGTGGGCATGCAGAATATTTGGCACCTGGGCAAATTCAATTGGGTGGGCATGAAACAATTGAGGATACTAGTCGGGTGCTTTCAAGATTAGTTGATATTTTAATGGCGCGGGTTGACCGGCATCATAGTGTGAATGATTTAGCAACGCATGCGACAATACCAGTAATTAATGCCATGTCTGATTACAATCATCCGACGCAAGAAATTGGCGACTTGACGACGATTATTGAGCACCTTCCAGAAGGCAAGCAATTAGAAGATTGTAAGGTTGTCTTTGTGGGCGATGCAACCCAAGTTTGTTTCTCATTAGGATTGATCATTACTAAGATGGGAATGAATTTTGTGCATTATGGGCCAAAGGGTTATCAGTTAAGTGCGGAGCATCAAGAAAAGCTTGCCAAAATTACTGCTGTTTCAGGTGGTAGTTTCACAGTGACCGATGATGAAGAATCAATTGTTGGCGCAGATTTCTTATATACAGATGTTTGGTATGGCTTGTATGATGCTGAACTTTCTGAGGAAGAGCGTTTGGTAATCTTCTATCCAAAGTATCAAGTCACACCAGAGATGCTTAAAAAAGCAGGAGAGCATTGTAAGTTTATGCATTGTTTGCCTGCTTCACGAGGCGAAGAAGTTACGGATGCAGTGATGGATGGGGCAAATTCAATTTGTTTTGACGAAGCTGAAAATCGTCTGACTTCAATTCGCGGACTATTGGTTTATCTTATGAATCAGCAAAGTAATGCGCACCCAGTTGATGCAGGTCAGCAAGCAGGTGCCAAGGCAGAATTGGAAGTTTTCTTAGGACAAGTTTTGTAGGTCCATCAGCAAAAAGTGATTGCAGGAAGCGTTTGCCAATTTAACAATGAGGAGCAGCGATTTCTGCACTACTTCCAGCGTTCTAGAGAAAGGACAAGAAAATGGAAGGAAAGAAAAAGTTTAGCCTGATGAGCGCCATCTTATCTGTTATCTGCGTTGTGTTTGTTGCAGAGGCGGCGGCACCAGTAGCGGCAATCGGAAACTCCCAGTTCTTTTGGTGGCTTTTCCTCTTGATTGCCTTCTTATTACCATATGGCTTGATTTCATCAGAATTAGGAACCACGTATATTGGTGATGGTGGAATTTATGATTGGGTGACAAAGGCGTTTGGGCATCGTTGGGGTGCACGAGTGTCTTGGTATTACTGGATTAATTATCCGCTGTGGTTAGCATCATTAGCAGTGATGTGTCCAGAATTGGTAACAACGATAACAGGAATTCAAATTCCGACAATTGTGGCAGTCGTTGTTCAATTGATGTTTATTTGGATTATTGTCTGGGTGAGCTTCTATCCAGTTAGTGATAGCATTTGGATTTTGAACGGGGCAGCGGTTATCAAGATTTTACTTGCTGTATTGATTGGCGGATTAGGAGTCTATGCTGCCTTTACGAAGGGGATGGCCAATGATTATACCGTTGCCTCAATGTTGCCATCCTTTGATATCAAGAGTTTGTCGTTTATATCAATTATCATCTTTAATTTGCTTGGCTTTGAGGTCATCTGTACCTTTGCCAAAGATATGGAGAATCCCAAGAAACAAATTCCGCAATCAATTATTGCTGCGGGACTCGTGATTGCAGCAATTTATATTTTCTCAGCCTTTGGAATTAGTGCGGCTATTCCAACCAGCGAGATTAGTACCAGTAGTGGTTTGCTGGATAGTTTTAAATTGTTAACTGGTTCAACAGGTGGCTGGTTCATTATTTCAATGGCGTTCTTATTCCTCTTGACCTTGTTTGGAAACATGATTTCATGGTCAATGGGTGTCAATAATACAGCTTGTTATGCAGCAGAAAATGGCGACATGCCCAAGTTCTTTGCTAAGCGGAGCAAGAAGAGAGGAATGCCAATCGGTTCTGCCTTGATGAATGGGTTTGTAGCAACTGTCGTAGTCGTTATCGCTCCCATCTTGCCGAGTCAAGATTTGTTTTGGGCCTTCTTCTCGCTGAACTTAGTAATGTTTTTGTTGTCATACGTTCCAGTTTTTCCAGCTTTTTATAAGCTTAGAAAGTCTGATCCAGATCGACCACGGCCTTTCAAGGTGAGTGGAAATGATCTAGTCTTGCGTCTAATGGTGATTGTACCGATGATTTTAATCATTGTGTCAATTATTTTAACAGCCTTCCCATTAGAATTTGACGCAGATAGTTTAAAAGAGCAGCTCCCAATTTTGATCGGAGCAATCTTGTTTATCTTGTTTGGTGAAGGAATCATTATCATTAAGAAAATTAAAAAAATAGGATTGGAGAAAGAAAATGGCGAAGAGAATTGAGAACACCACCCCGAAAGCAGACGGGTTTAGAATGCCCGCAGAATTTGCCCCGCAAGAAAAGGTTTGGATGATTTGGCCTGAACGCCCAGACAATTGGCGTGATGGTGGTAAGCCAGCCCAAGAGGCATTTGCTGCTGTTGCGCAGGCAATTAATCGTTTTACGCCGATCAATGTGCTTGTGTCTCAACAACAATTTCAAAATTGTCGGCGGCAACTACCACCAGAGATTACAGTCTATGAAATGTCGAACAATGATGCTTGGGTTCGTGACTGTGGGCCAAGTTTTCTCATTAATGATGCGGGCGAATTAAGAGCATGTGACTGGGCATTTAATGCCTGGGGTGGGTTAGTCGATGGCTTGTATTTCCCTTGGGATCAAGATGATTTAGTTGCGCAAAAAATTTGTGAAATTGAAAAGGTTGATTCTTATCGGACAAGTGATTTTGTCTTAGAAGGTGGGTCGTTCCATGTTGATGGTGAAGGAACAGTCTTGACGACAGAGATGTGCTTGTTGAGTGAGGGACGCAATCCGCAGATGACTAGGGCTGAAATTGAGCAAAAGTTGTATGACTACTTGAACTGCGAAAAGGTTTTGTGGCTTAAGGACGGTATTGATCCGGATGAGACCAATGGGCACATTGATGATGTCGCGTGCTTTGTTCGGCCCGGTGAAGTGGCTTGTATCTACACTGAGGATGAAGCTAGTCCGTTTTATGCGGCGGCTCACGATGCTTATGAGCGCCTATCAGATATGACTGATGCAAAGGGGCGTCAGTTGAAGGTGCACAAGTTGTGCTGCCCAGTTGATAACGTCACAATTAGTGGCGAATTCAAAATTGATTACGTGGAAGGAACCTTGCCTCGCGAAGATGGTGATATTTGTATCGCATCTTATATGAATTTCTTGACGACCAACAACGGTGTGATTGTGCCACAGTACGGGGATGTCAACGACGCGCTGGCCCTTGAACAGTTGCAAGCAATGTTCCCAGATAAAGAAGTTGTGGGCGTTAACACGGTTGAGATTGTGTATGGTGGCGGAAATATTCACTGTATCACTCAACAGCAACCAAAGCCGTAAAAATTGGGAGAGCACGTCTAAAAAGGAGGTCAATAAATGGCAAAAATTGTGGTAGCACTGGGCGGGAATGCTTTAGGAAACACAGTTGAAGAGCAACTCAAAAAAGCAAAAGGGTCGGCGAAATCAATTGCTGATTTGATTGTCGCGGGCCATCAAGTTGTGATTGTACACGGAAATGGTCCGCAAGTTGGCAAGATTCGGTTGGCATTTGAAAAGGCCGACGAAGGAAAAGACATCATGCCCTTTCCAGAATGTACGGCGATGAGCCAGGGATATATTGGTTATCATTTACAGCAAACGATTGATGAAGAATTAGTTGCGCGCGGGGTGAATGATGTTCCGGTAATTACGATTTTGATGCAGGTCATCGTGGATCCAACTGATCCGGCGTTTGCTAATCCGACTAAGCCAATTGGTGGTTATTACGATGAGGAGAACGCCAAGAAATTAATGCAAGAAACTAGCAATGTTTATAAAGAAGACGCTGGGCGGGGGTGGCGGCGAGTTGTTCCATCACCAAAGCCAGTTGATATTTATGAAAAAACGAGTTTAAATACGCTCGTTGCAGCTGGTGAAGTGGTCATTGCTGGTGGTGGCGGTGGAATCCCGATTGTGTATAAGGGGGCGCGTTATGAGGGAGTTGATGCAGTCATTGATAAAGATTTTTCAGCGTCAAAGATTGCTGAGCTCATTGATGCAGATATTTTAATCATCTTAACGGCGGTTGAAAATGTTTGTGTGAATTTTGGTCAGGAAAATCAACAATCTTTAGAGCATGTTTCAATTGCTGAGATGCAAAAGTACATTGCCGAAGATCAATTTGCACCTGGAAGCATGTTGCCCAAGGTGGAAGCGGGAATTCAATTTGTACAGGCTAAACAGGGACGCAAAGCAATTATTGCGTCACTCGAATTGGCAGGAAAAGCAATTCAAGGAGAAAGTGGCACTGTGATTCAGTCGTAGAAGAAAATGTGATAGATAAAATAGGTCAGTGACTCGCATTAAATGAGAGGGTGCTGGCCTTTTATGGTGTGTAACTATTCATATGAATGTTGATCAGCTCTGCTAAAGATTCTTTACGTTCGGATGGCCCTGCACGATTCTATGCGGATACGGTGAATTACACGATTAGTGCAGGTGAACCGGCAGCGTAAGGTATAAAAATTTATAGAGCGAGTCTCCTGATAGTAGTATCAGAAGAATCTTTTTTGTGTGGCCTAATAAGTCAAATGTAAAAGTAGATAGCCAAATGATTGAAAGCGTTTTCAAGAAACGGTAATAATTATGTTTTAAAAATCACAAATTATTCAGGTTAACGACAAACATAGGGCAATGGTAACTATAAAAATTCAAAGAATAAGACTATCATTATAGGTAATAACAGCTTTACATAAAATTCAATGTTTTCTGTAATTACTAGTCCTTCATGAATTGAGGTAGCGTTCGATGAAAATATATAAAAAAATCAATAAGCGATTATGCCAAACGTTAGCCTTGTTAGCAGTAATTTTAGGGGGGGGTGCTGACTCCCGCCGGAACAGTCATCGTGCCAAATTTGCCAACACTTGTCCATGCGGAACCAGTTTCTGATACGTTTGGTACTTGTGAATGGTCAATTGAAAATGGCGTCTTGACAATTGGTGAAGGTGATCTAGATCCATCAACTGGTCTTTCTGATATTCCGTGGAGCTCGTATGTAGGTCAAAATCCGATTGAAAAAATCACAAAAATTGTACTGACTGGGACGGTTAATGCGAATGCTCAATCAGCTTACTTGTTTTACGATTTTAAGGATGCTACTGAATTTGAAGGGTTCGAAAATCTAAAGACTGATAATGTGGAAAATATGACGAGTATGTTTTCTGGATCAAATTTTCCAGCTGACTTTAGTACATTAAAAACAGATAATGTTACGACAATGAAGCATATGTTTTATGGTTATAAAGGTAGTAGTATTGCAGCTGATAATTGGAATGTCGAAAAATTGGAAAATACAGAGTCGATGTTTCAGAAGTGTATTAATTTAACCAATGTTCCGGTGACTCATTGGAACCCTAAAGAGCTTAAAGACATGGAATTGATGTTTGCTGAGTGTAGCAAATTAACAACGGTAGATATTTCATTTCTAGAATTACCGAAACTTGAAACTATGCGATCAATATTTGAAGCTTGTACCTCTCTTGTTGAGGCTAAGTTTGGGCCAACGATGCAAAATGCAACCGATGTTCAGGCGGTTGTAGCTTCTTGTTCAGCACTAACAACTGTTGATACTACTCAATGGAAGACAGATAACGCTGAAATATGGGAAGGAATGTTCGCGAATGACATTGCTCTTACTACACTTGACTTAAGCAAGTTAGAAACTAAAAGTGCGATCTATTTGGCGGCTATGTTTTTTGGATGCACTAATTTAACCAATATTGATGTGCCAGATTGGAGAACTGACAAAGTAGTAGAAATGCAGTATATGTTTCAGAATTGTTCGAAATTACCGACAGTTGACCTTACAAAAATGTCGACTGTAGCTGTGGAAAACATGGAGTCTATGTTTGAAGGATGCGAAAAAATGGCTTCATTTGATCTAGCTAACTTTAATACTAAAAAAGTTTTGACTATGAAGTATATGTTTAAAAATTGTGACACGATTACAACACTTAACTTTAAAGATTGGACCAACTTCACCAACGATGAACTTTTGGTGGCATATGAAATGTTCTCTTACTGTGATAATCTTACCAGCCTTGATTTAGATACGTGGAACATGGGGAAGGTTCAAACGACAGTGGGGATGGTGGGTGCATGTCCGAAATTAAAAAGCATAAAGCTTGCTAATTGGGACACTAGTTCATTGGAAGATATGAGGCAAATGTTTGCCCAATGTACTAGTTTGGAAGAACTTGATTTGGGTGAATGGGATACTGCTACAGACCCAACGAATAGAACGACTACTGTGCTAATGGCGAACATGTTGGAAGGCGATTCGGCCTTGTGGAAATTAACATTGGGTAAGAAATTTATTTTCGGTGCTAATGGGATGAATGGTGTTCCAGATCCAGCTAATGGTACTCGCTTTGACACGGATTATGTGGTTAATAATTTAAAATGGAAAGCCGTGTTACCAGGTGAAGATGTGCATACGGCTACTGGGACACAACTCGAAACAAGTGCGATTGCATCATACCAAACTGGGCAGAGTGCAAATAATACGGTCTATGTTTGGCAAGGCGAGTTGGATCCAATTATCATCGAACCTTCGTACACCGTCACGATTCCAGCAGAGTTGCCTCTCGATACGACTTCAAAGTCAGGAACCGCACAAGTTACCGTGGGGGCAGGAGCAATCTTGCCGGACCA
>JAITPD010000010.1 GCA_031289615.1 Lactobacillaceae bacterium
ACGATTCAACAATGTCCGTATTTCACGCAAAAGCAAAGGCTTAACTCCGGTTGAAATCCGAAATCAAGCCCTTGCGGTATAATTAATTAACTTGTCTAACTTTTTTGGAGCCCTTCACATCCTTGTGATTATATTTTTTCATAATATTCAACTCGTCAGCATAATCACTCGCTATGATCGCTTTATTTTTGGCAATTTGATTAAACAATCGTGCATAAATTTGCGTCGTCACATCAAAATCATGCCTCTCCATGATCCAGTTTAACTTTTCTACACATTTATTATAAAAAACAGCATGTGTCTGCGGAATCAACCTTAAAATGCCGATCAGATATTGCCCCAACAATTTAGCTTTTTGCCCAGCACTAAACGGCAACCGAGCAATCCCTTTTTGAATGTTTTTATCAAATAGTTGATAGTAATCTTGTGAAATTTTTTCGGTATTTTGAATATACAAAACGATTTCATACAAAGTCCAATATTCGCTATTTGTTAATCTTGCAAGTATTTCAGCCTTTGAAAAATCTAAACTACTTTTACTCACGTGCTCCAACCAATCAATCTCACTTGAATCTGGTGATGTAAAAAACTCCGCTGGATGAACATTGATTTGTTGCAAATATAAACACAAATCATCAATTTTAACACTTCCAGTCCGTTCAAATCTTGAAATTGAGGATTGAGACCCCATACCATTAGCCACTTCCCCTTGACTAACTTTTTTAATCCGCCTCAAATTAGCAAACTTCTCCCCATAGTGCATTCATTTACCCACTTTCGCATATTTTGTTCAATTCACCTCATTGCTTGTTACCATTAAGTATATCAAACGGTGCGCACGGTTTGAAGTTGTGATGTTACGTTTTTACGATGGAGGGAAATTATGAAATATTCAAAAATAACAGTATTATTAAGTGGTATCAGTGGGGTTCGTAACGCATGCTTTTAAATTTAATTACACTTGCTTTAGTTATTTCGGTCATCTTGACCCAACTTAGATTTTTTTATCAGCAAAGGGAGAATGCTAAAAAGCTTGCTAACCTTTTGGCAAACAAATCAATTGTGTCCGATATTGAGCAAATTTTCATGGATACTCCCACTGATTTCATTCCCAAAGTTTGTGATAAATATAATCTTAGTCTAGATACCTCAATCAAATTGTACGAAATAATCAAACACAAATAGTCAATTCACAAAACACTCCCTCAAATATATCCTCTATAAAATCATGCCGAAGAACTTTAACTTTCTAACGGGACTTTATGGAGGATATATTTATTGGCAAAAAAATCACCACTTCTATTTCCAGAAGTAGTGATCAATCAATAAATATTTACTTTTTAGCCAAAGAAACCTTTTTTCGGCTTGTCACCCATCGCTTGTTGGAACGCCTTCAACGCTTCTTGTTGGTCCTTTGAAAGCTTTGTTGGCACATCAATATAAACTACCACATATTGATCACCCATCCCATTTCCACGAATATAAGGGGCTCCCTTACCACGCAAACGGAAACGCTTGCCATTGGCTGTCCCTGCTGGAATCTTTAATTTAGCATCCCCATGCACCGTCTTAACAACGATTTCGCCACCTAAAGTAGCTGTGGCAAAGTCAAGTGGTTGCTCCAGATAAATATCTGCTCCGTCACGTTCAAAGCCATCCTTTGAAGCAGCAACACGGAAGACAACGAACAAGTCACCAAACGGTCCACCATTTGCCCCGACTTCACCATAGCCAGACATGCGCATCTGTTGACCATCTTCAACTCCGGCTGGCACTGTGACCTTCACCTTCTTGTGCTCACTTTGCCCGTTCGCACCAGTTCGACTATACTCAATCTCTGATTCTTTACCAAAAACCGCTTCTTCAAACGTCAATGTCATCCGGTATTGCAAGTCTGAACCCTTGCGTGGTCGGTTTGGATCAAAAGCACCACCAAACATTTGGCTAAAGATATCTCCAAAGTCTGAATACCCACCTTGTCCGCCAAAGCCACCGAATCCGCCTTGACCACCAAACCCTTGTTGTTGATCGCCAGTTGTTCCAAATTGATCATAAGCCGCGCGCTTTTGATCATCGCTTAGTGTTTCATAAGCCTCTTGAACCTCTTTATATTTATCTTCTGCTCCGGATTCTTTATTAATATCAGGGTGATACTTTTTTGAGAGTTTGCGATATGCCTTTTTGATTTCATCTTGTGAAGCGTTTTTTTCGACCCCGAGTGTATTATAAAGTTCTGTATTGTTCATGAGGGAACAGCCTCCGTTTTATTTTTTTATTATTAGTAGCTGTAAATCCAAAATCCGTGATGCAAAAAATCACGGATCAAGGTTGAAAGTTAGAATTTCATATCCAACCATCGCAGTCTACTTATATGTACGAAAACGAGAATCAAATTCCCGCTTTCATTTTTCAAATTACTTGTTGTCATCAGAAACGTCTTCAAAGTCACCATCAACAGTATTGTCATCGTTTTGCTTTGCGTCAGCCCCTTCAGCACCCTCTTGTGGAGCTGCTTGTTGATACAACTTAACTGCCAATTCTTGAGCAACCTTCTCCAAAGCTTCCTTCTTTTCCTTCATAATGTCTAGGTTATCAGCTTCTTTAGCAGACTTCAACTCCGTCAATGCATCTTGCACTGGCTTCTTGTCGGCATCACCAAGCTTATCACCAACTTCTTCTAACGTCTTTTCTGATGAGAAGATCAATTGGTCAACATCATTGCGCAAATCAACTTCTTCCTTGCGCTTCTTATCAGCTTCTTCATTGGCCTTGGCATCATTCATCATCTTTTCAATCTCTTCATCTGACAGAGATCCTGAGTTTTGAATGGTAATCTTTTGTTCCTTTTGTGTTCCCAAATCCTTAGCAGAAACAGTTACGATTCCGTTGCGATCAATGTCGAACTTAACTTCGATTTGTGGGATTCCACGTGGAGCAGCAGGAATATCAGTCAATTGGAAACGACCAAGCGTCTTATTGTCAGCAGCCATGGCACGTTCACCTTGCAAGACGTGGATGTCAACGGCTGGTTGATTATCAGCAGCAGTTGAGAAGACTTGTGACTTTGAAGTTGGAATGGTTGTGTTACGATCAATCAACTTAGTGAAGACCCCACCCATTGTTTCAATTCCAAGCGTTAAAGGTGTAACGTCAAGCAAAACAACGTCCTTCACGTCACCAGTAATCACACCACCTTGAATTGCAGCACCAAGGGCAACCGCTTCGTCAGGGTTAATTGAGTGATTTGGCTCTTTACCAGTAATATCTTTAACGAACTCTTGAACAGCAGGAATTCGAGTTGAACCACCATTCAAGATTACTTGATCAATTTCTGAACTTGAAAGCCCAGCATCCTTCAAAGCAGTCTCAACAGAAGCCTTTGTACGCTCAACCAAGTCACGTGTCAATTGGTTAAACTTAGCACGCGTCAAAGTTGTTTGAATGTGCAAAGGTCCATTATCTGATGAAGCGATAAATGGCAAATCAATTTGTGCTTCTGTCGCTTGTGACAAAGTCTTCTTAGCAGTTTCAGCCGCATCCTTCAAACGTTGCAAAGCCAAAGTATCTTGCTTCAAATCAATGCCGTTTTCAGACTTGAAATCATCTGCCAACCAGTCAATGACCTTTTGATCAAAGTCGTCACCACCAAGATGCGTATCACCTGATGTTGACAAAACTTCAAACACTCCATCACCCAACTCAAGGATTGAAACGTCAAATGTTCCTCCACCCAAGTCGTAAACCAAAATCTTTTCGTCTTTATTCAAGTCATCAAGACCATATGCCAAAGCTGCAGCAGTTGGCTCGTTGATGATTCGTTCAACTTCAAGACCAGCAATCTTACCAGCATTCTTAGTGGCTTGACGTTGCGCATCATTGAAGTAAGCAGGTACTGTGATGACAGCCTTATCAACTGTTTCACCCAAGTAATCTTCAGCATACTTCTTGATGTATTGTAGAATCATTGCTGAGACTTCTTCAGGAGAATAATCTTTACCAGCAACATTTACCTTATATCCATCTTCACCCATGTGTGACTTGATTGACATCACTGTGTCTGGGTTAGTAATTGCTTGGCGCTTAGCAGTATCACCAACTTGCGTCTCACCATTCTTAAATGAAACAACAGATGGCGTTGTACGACCACCGTTTGGATTAGTGATAACCTTTGGAGTTCCACCTTCCATTACGGCAACAGCTGAGTTTGTAGTTCCTAAATCGATTCCGATAATCTTTGACATTTTACTTACCTCTTATTTTTAAATTTTATTTATATTTTTTAAATGCTGTGGCTTAGATCAAGCCAGTTGCCAGCAAATAACTTCACTCCATTTGTTAATCAAGTAAACTTATTTGCCTACAACCACTCTACCTGCCACTTACGAATTTATTAGTTATATACAACGACCATGGCAGGACGAATCACTCGATCTGCCAACACGTAACCCTTTTGAAGCACTTGGGCGATTGTGTCTGCTGGATGTTCATCATCAGCTGGTTGTGATTGAATTGATTGATGCCATTCTGGATTAAACGCCTCACCAACAGTTCCAACTTCTTGAATATCATTGTCTTTCAAGGCATTTCCCAACGTCTTGTAAACCATCTCAACCCCGGTTTTGATTTGCTTAGCGGCATCATCGTCTGCGTCAACCATTAGGGCTCGCTCGAGATTATCAACCGCTGGCAAAATTGATTTAGCCAGTTTTTGCGTGGCATATTTCAACGCAATCGTTTGTTCTTTAGCAAAGCGGGTTTGCATGTTTTGCATTTCTGCATTGGCCCGGAGATATTTGTCTTCCATCTCTGTATACTTTGCTTGCAGTTCAACTAATGGATCAACTACTTCTGCACCATCTTCAACTGCTTCAGGTGTTTCAGTTGGCTCAAGTTCAACCGCTTCTTGCTCATTTTCATGTTTTGCTTTCTTAGTCATGTAAACACCTCTTTTTTAATAATATTCTCTAAGTTCATCAACGACCGCATCCCGAATCGCAACCATCAAGGCCACGACATCATCATACGGCATATTCGTTGGTCCCAAGATTGCTAATTCACCGTAGCCATGCATTGGAATTTGGTAAGTTGTTGAAACGATACTATATGGAGCAAGCAACTGATTAGAATTTTCATCACCAATCTGAACAATTACTCCATCGTTCACGGTTCCAATTACTTTTCGAATCTCAACTGGATTTTCTAACAACTCATACAGTGCTTTAATATCTTTCAAGTTTGTATCAGTCGTGAAATCCATAACATTCAATCGACCACCGATAAAGACGCGATCTTGAATTGAACGTGAGAGCATATCACCAAATAATTGCAGAAAAGCTTGTGGCGAACGAATCGTCCGTTCTAGATCAAGTGGCAAATCACCACTCAAGCTAGCCAAAGCTTCACGAATTGGGCGACCAACCAGCTGGCTGTTGATATAACTGACAATTGACTGTAACTCATCCACCAACGCACCTTTGGGCAAGCGGAAACTTTGACTCGTCGTTTGCCCGTCGCTGGTAACCATGATGGCCATATTTTGCTGTCCATCAATTGGAATCAACTGAAACCCTGATAAGCGAACATCAGCCGCTTCAGGCTTCAATGCCAACACCGTATAACCAGTCATCTCACTGACAACCTTCGTCAACTGTTCTAGTAAATCATCAACTTGTTGAAACCTGCGACTAAATACGCGTTTGATCCTCCGTTGAATCTCATCGGCGAGTTGCTTGCGAGCCATCAGATAGTCAACATAATAACGATAACCTTGTTGAGAAGGAATTCGTCCAGAAGAAGTATGTTCCTTTTGAATTAACCCTTGCCCCTCAAGTTGCGCCATTTCATTTCGAATGGTTGCTGAACTTACTGGTAACTTAATATCAACCAGGAGCGCCTTTGAACCGACTGCTTTTCCAAATCGCACATAGTCGGCAATGATCGCACCCAAAATTAATCTTTGTCGTTCTGTCAACATCTGCAATTCTTCCTTTCGCCATTTTTTAGCACTCGACAACTCTATTTGCTAACATATTCTATAATACACTCTTTATTTTCTATGTCAACTATTTTAGCACTTCTTTTCGCAGAGTGCTAAGTTAAATGTATTTGTCTCCGCCCTACCATCTGACTTTCCAATTATTCTGCTGGTTTACCAATGAAAAAATTCTTCAAAACAAAAGAGACCAGTCGCCCGGTCTCATCAGATTCAACTATTCAATTAATCATCTTGTTCGTTTGAATTCTTCTTCAAATCAGGATTACCTTTGCGAGCATGGCGCTTTGGCAACAAGAAACGTCCTCCAAAGAATACAACCAAGAATGCAACCACTGGCCAGAAAATCATCCAGAACCAGTCCATTGCAGTATATCCACTTTGCGTCGCTGCTTTAGTTGATAATTGCTTTGCCAATGCCGCACTGATCTTAACATCACGCGTCGTCATCTGTTTATGCTTACCGTCATTCACAGTCACCTTCAACTTGTAAACGCCAGCTTTTAAGTTTACAAGGTTTGTCTTCAAATTAATATCGGCTTGAGCATTTGGCACCAAAGAAACTTTTTGGTTCTTCTTAGTGAAGACCGTCTTTCCTTCAGGTGATGTCAGCTTAGTCGTCAGCTTCAAATCATTAATAATCATTGATTCAGAGTTTGAAAGTTGCAATTGTAAAATTCGCTTAGTTGCTGGCAAATAAAATTTTGCACCATCAACAGAAGCAACCGGCTTAACAACTTCATCAGTTTCAGCTACATACAAAGGAATTTGTGATGATTCCTTTGACTTCACATCAGTAAATGAAATTCCACCAATTAGTTGCCCATTAAATTCAGTCTCAGGAGTTGTAAGTGTAGCAGGCACGTCAACAGTGGCCTTGGCAGGAACCGTGACCAACTTATCAATCTTGATCATGTCACCAACCTTGGCTGGCAAAGTCGTTGAAACTGAAGATGCATCAGTCACATAATGAACTTTTCCATTGGTCAAAGTCGTTGCAGTTCCAGTCGCAATGCTAAAGACTAGTTCGTCAGCAGTGTTATTTGTAATGTGATAAGTCAAATTTTCAGTTTGACCGGGTGTCAGTTTTAAATTAATTTCTTTCAAAGTACTATTGGCAACTTGATCAGCAGGAATATCTGCTGTCACATCAAACCGAACAGCTGGAATATTGTCTGCTGCCAGTGCTGTTGCGCCAGTGCTAAACATTCCAAAGAGAATTGACAATAATAGAATTGCTTTAATGCTTTTTTTCATAGCTATGTCCACTTTCTGCTAGTTAATAATTAATTAGTCCAGGAAATCACGAAGTTGCTTTGAACGAGATGGATGGCGTAACTTTCGCAGCGCCTTTGCTTCGATTTGACGAATTCGTTCACGAGTCACACCAAACACTTTTCCAACCTCTTCAAGCGTCCGGGTCCGCCCATCTTCTAGGCCAAACCGCAAACGCAAAACATTTTCTTCTCGATCAGTCAATGTATCCAAAACTGACTCAAGTTGTTCTTTTAACATTTGGTATGCCGCAGAATCAGCTGGCGAAACGGCTTCGTTGTCTTCAATGAAATCTCCAAGATGTGAATCATCCTCTTCACCAATTGGCGTCTCCAATGAAACAGGTTCTTGTGCAATCTTTAGAATATCACGAACCTTTTCAGTCGGAATATCCATTTCAGCACCAATTTCTTCAGGCGTTGGCTCACGACCTAAGTCAGAAAGCAGTTGCCGTTGAATCCGAATCAATTTGTTAATCGTTTCAACCATGTGCACCGGAATTCGAATAGTTCGCGCTTGGTCAGCAATGGCACGCGTAATTGCTTGTCGAATCCACCAAGTTGCATACGTCGAAAACTTGAACCCTTTACGGTAATCAAACTTTTCAACAGCCTTCATCAAGCCCATATTTCCTTCTTGAATCAAATCCAAGAATTGCATTCCACGGCCAACATAACGCTTCGCAATCGAGACAACCAATCGCAAGTTCGCTTCAGCTAGTTCTTGCTTAGCTGATTCGTCACCCTCTTCAATTCGTTCGGCCAGGCTCACTTCTTCCTCACCACTTAAGAGATTAACTCGCCCAATTTCCTTCAGATACATCCGCACAGGGTCATTGATCTTCATCCCAGTTGGCGCATCCGCAGCTTGCTTCATCTCTTTATCTGACAAAGCTGTCTTTTTGTTGTTCAACGCACGAACAGATGGCTCTCCACTCTCGTCGACGATTGAAATACCAGACGCTTCAACTTTGTCATACAGCTCATCAATTTGATCCGCATTTAGGTTCCAGCGCTTAACCAACATCTCTTGTAATTCGTCTTCTTTGATTTGGTTGGCAACTTTATATTCTTTAACCAAGGTTTTAATCGCTTTGTCAAAACCTTTCTGGTCAAATTCTTCAACTGTTTCTTCTTTTTTCTTTGCCATTCTAGTCTCCTCTATTTTTACCCTTGAGCGTTTTTGCTCGCTTGTTCCTCACGCAGTAACGCAATGAGTTCGAAGCTAATTTGAGCGGCCAAGGTGTCATTGTGCACTTGCTTTGCTTCAGACAAGTCCTTACGCTTTTGTTGAATCCGCATGCTCAAAGGTGCCTTTTGCAAAATCACATCAATGTACTCTGGAACCTGTTCAATATTATTCATTAATTCATCTTGAATGTCATCCAAGCTTGCCAATATTCTGATTAACGCTGGCTCTTTAACAAAATCCATGAAGCTAGCGAAATCATCAATCGTTGTCAGATGATTTTCGTCTTTAAACGCGCTCGCCAACATCAGCAATGTCTCAAATGGAACATCGATAAAATGAAAATCAGGTCTGCTAGTTACCTTAAGCCAAACATCGTTATCTCGAAGCATCCAAGCTAGCAAGATTCGTTCAGCCTGCTCAGCTCGCGAATATTGTGGCTTAACTGGAGGACTATCTTGAATCACACTGGGTCTAGTGTCATTGTTGCGTGGTCGATTTGAATTTTGCGTTGCTGGTCTTGAGCTAGCAACCTTTGCCAACAACAGTGGTCGAATCTGCTCATTCAAGCCATCTAAACTCAATCCAAATTCATCAGCCAATTGTTGTAGATAAGTCTGTCGAATGACTGGCTCACCAACCTCAGCAATGGTCGGCAACACGTCACCAATGTATGAAAAGACCTCAGACTGATTTGTTAAATCATATTTGCCTTTGAGATAACGCAAATTAAACGCAATTGGATCTTCCGTATTATGCAAGAACACATTTTGAAATCCTTCAACGCCATTACTTCGCAAAAATTCGTCTGGATCTTGATTATCCGGAATATGAATGACCTTTGCACTCAGACTACTAAACTTCCCAATTAACGCTAAAGCCCGCTGTGTTGCAGCCTGCCCAGCTTGATCGGAATCATACGTCACGCTGATATTTTGCGCAATTCGATTTAAACGCTGAACCTGATCTTGAGTCAGACTAGTTCCCATCGAAGCGACCCCGTTGCGAATCCCGGCTTGGAATGCTGCAATGACATCCATAAACCCTTCAAATAAAATCACCGTTTTTGATTTAGTAATATCATTTTTGGCTAAGTCTAAATTAAATAACTCTTTTGATTTATCAAACAACGGGCTCTCAGGACTATTCATATACTTTGCAATCGAATCATCGTTTGACATTCGACGCCCAGAAAAGGCAATCGGCGCACCAGTTTGATTACGAATGGTGAACAAAACTCGATCAGTAAAGCGATCGTGCAGCGTTCCATCATCCCATTCGACAAACAGCTCTGACTCACGTAAAACTTGGTAATCAATCATTTTTTCATTAAAATATTGAAATAAAACATCACCCTTAGGCGCATAACCCAACATATAAGCATCAATGGTGGCATCATCTAGCCCCCGCCCATGCAAATACTGCAACGCTCCATCCCCAACTTCAGTGTTGATCAGCAGATGGTGATAAAACTTCATCGCTTCATCATACAGAGCTAATAGTGCACGGTCATGTTCGGAAACACGAGTAGTTTGGGCCTCAGCAGTATAGGCTGTATCTAATGGAATCCCAGCCACTTGCGCAACTTTGGCCACCGCTTGTGGAAAAGAAAGGCTCTCTTTTTCCATTAAGAACACAAAGGCATTACCACCACGGCCACAAGAAAAGCAATGAAAGATTTGTTTGTCTTCATTCACAGAAAATGAAGGTGTTCGTTCCTCGTGCCAAGGACATTTCCCAAAAAGATTGCGTCCTTGTTTTTTCAGGGAAACATACGGGCTAACAACGTCAACAATATTTACGCTTTGTCGAATACTTTCGACTAATTCGTTTGGAATTGAAATTGCGATAAGAATGCCTCCCCATTTTTGAATAAATTAGCAACCTAAAGTATCACATTTTTAAGACAGATTGTCAAGCCCTAAGTACTAAGCTAAATCGGCGTAGCAATAGGGTTTTAAATTTTCGCTACAAGTATTATGTAAACTAGGTGCGGAAGGAGGATAATACTTCTCATTGTGGATGAAATTATAGCCTTAATCCATCGCAAACAGCAGCCAAATATTCTATTCCGCCGCCCGTTCTCTGCTCAAAAAAATGGCTTAACTTCGACAAATCCGAAATCAAACCACCATTAACCAAAATATTTAAAAGTTTATTGACGTCCATAAAATGTATAAATTAACGAAGCTTTTCCCGGAACAGACTGATTACTGTGAACATAATATGGTGCTAGTTGATAATTTTCCAGGTTAACAACCCAGACCGGCTGTAGACTTGTAGTGTTATTAACGATTTTTATACGATATTTGCCAGCAGGGAACGCTTTTGAATTGATTAAAAATTCTCCATTCCATTGTTTGTCATATTTCAGTGTAATTATTTTATGATTTTTTTCATTGATCAAAGTACCAGTAACTGTCGAATTCTCTGGCATTTGAATTGCTAAGTTGGAGATTCTTGTTTTCAAATCCACTGTTTGCTCGATAAACTGATTTGGCCTAAGTTGCAGTGGTCTTGCACCGTATTGAACCGAAAATTGACTCCTTTGCGCATTTACCACCACATCTTGCGGTTCCTTTTCAGGGGCACCAAATTGACTAATACCTATCCACAAGACTATGCCTACACTCAAAGCGCTGATGATTCCACTCAAAATTGGTTTCAATGGTTGCTTCAAAGGCAACTCATCTTGATCACTTTGCTTAGCGATGAAAATAATCATCATCAACAGTGGCAGCATAATCAATCCATACCGTGCCTCGGTCTCCCAAATAAATGTATGAAATGTGACATACCCGAGCAAAGTCAAACTCATGAGTAGTTGCAATCCACCCAGATGAGCACTATTTTTTCTCCACAGGTTTTTCCAAATGGTCAAGAATGTAAAGAAATAAAAGGAGCTCCACAATATTTGTTGCAGAATCAGCGCAACATCAGATAATTTTCGCTGGTTCTTTTGATACCAAGCTGGCGAATTTGTGTGCCCACCCGTATACGACTGTGGCAAAGTACTTCCATCAGTAAAAATGCTAAACTTACATGCAAAATGTTTTACTAATTCAACTGACTTATACCCATCTAGTCTTTTTGGAATTGCCTCTTTTAAATACTTTTCTCTCACAGCTTTATCTGGCATATTAAGAAGTTTTTTAACATCTGGTTCCGCATAAACACCACCATAATACCGATTTAACCCCATATTGATCCAAGAAGTTGGTGGTAGTTCATATTTTGCATTTGTCGTGTATTGTGCTGAATTCAAAATCGCACTCTTAACTGGAACAGAAAGGCCAAAACCAAGCATAACCAACAGAGCTGGAATTAAAACTACTTTTAGATTATTCATTTTCCGGTTAATAAGCGTCCAGAGCACCCACAAGATGACCGCGACTGCAAAAACGACCAAGTTAGGCTTAATAATTTGCGCCATCATGACCAAAATTACCAACAAAGCTCCTTGCCACAAACGCGTTTGTTTGTCATTGCTAGCCCAACGAATGATGAAATAGCTAATCCATGTCAACAAAAGTAAAACTGGAATATCAGAATAAAAGACCTGAATTGCGTACGTATATGACAATGGTGCTAGAGCAAAGATGCTGATTAGGCCAAGCCGTAATACTGGTGTCTGCTTAAGTTTACGAGCCATGTATAAAATTGAAGCCACAAACCCGTCATAAAACAACAATGCTAATCCATCAACCATAATGTTCAATGGTATGTGCACAAAATTAGTTAATTTAACAAACCAAGACAAGATAATTGCTAGCGGGGCATTGTTAGGATACCGCCAAAAATACGATAACGCTCCCCAATCATGATGTCCTAAAGCTAATTGTTCTGCTTGAAAATAGACACGCACAGGATCATGAAAAACGGAAGCAGGTGTGTAAATCAAGGCGAATAATTGGACGATAACCATGCCAATGAAGAGCAGCCAAATGCCTGTATACATCAACTTAACAGAAACTTTTTTAAGCTCTGCCTTCCACAAATAAACATTTAAGAGGATCATCAAAAAGCCCATTAGTGGGATTATCGAGTTTTGAATGTTTAAATTAGCAAAAATTCCACCCAGCAAACATAAGAGCGTTAAAATGCTAATTAATTTTGAAATAACTCGCGCCATTTACTACTCCAAAAATTTCGCGTTAAAACACCGCGATTATTTGCTAATACCTTACTTTAAAACTTTAGCATATTTAAGGCCGACATCTTTAAATTCCATGAGCAACCACTATATTACAACACATATGTTTCAAGTGCTTGTGCCACGCCCGAATCATTATTGCTAGCTGTTTGCACATTTGCAATATCCTTAATCCGGTCAATCGCGTTTTCCATTGCGACCCCAACTCCGGCAACTTCAATCATAGTCAAATCATTTTCCTGATCTCCAATCGCCATCGTCTGGCTCATATCAACTCCAAGCTCGCGTGCCAATGCAATCAAAGCGTTTCCTTTTGAAGCTTGCTTATTAATAAATTCGAGATTATTTGCTGTAGAACGAATCACAGAAACAGCGTCCGATATTAATGCGGGGATGCGCGCTTGGATTTCGTCTAGTTCGTTTACTTCCGCATTGGCAATTCCTTTGATGATTTCAACATCATGCAGTGCTTCATCATCTTCTAAAACATACAAAGGTAAATTAACCAGTGAATTTTCAAAACTAGCCCATGGATGAACGCGATGATTAGTTGTATATGCCGAATCTTGGCTCTCCACTTGAATGTACGTAGAATTTGCTTGCATAAATTGATTAATCATTTTCCAATTTGTTAAGCTTAATGGCGTGGCAAATAAAATCTTAGATCCATCGGCCGTTTGCATTAAGCCACCGTTATGCGTAATTACATATTGGTCTGAGCCAGTGATGCCTAGCTCGTTTAAAATTGGCCGCACACCCGTCAAAGGCCTTCCAGTGGTAATCACAATCTTAATACCCTGTTCGAGCGCCATAGTAATTGCTTGGTGCACAGCTGGCGTCACCTCGTGTTGATCATTTAACAGTGTTCCGTCAATATCAATTGAAACAATTTTAATATCACTCATTGTAAACTTCCTCTTATTTTTTGCATATCTCAATTATGCTAATTATATAATATTGGGATTTGGTTGATCAGCTTCGCTAAAGATTCTTTACGTTCGGATTTCCCTACACGAATCGAGGTTCAAGGCGAAATAATTCGCCAATTTAACTAACTGTTGGGACCTAGTGTTAGTTAAATGGTGCACCCCGATTCGGCAGGAAAGCACATCCGACGACAGAATCGCTACACTGATCAAGAAAAGTCCAATATTTTGATGGCAAAGGTACTACATATTAAGTACTATCCATTATTTCAATTATAAAGCAAAAGGAGGCTGAACCGTTATCCGAATAGCTCCAGATTTATCGATTCATACCTCTTTTCTAAACTTCTAAATTTTTTAAATTATAACTTGCCCAGATTTGACATCATCACCCCACCGATGACCACTAAGATCGAACCGATGACTGCAAAGACCAGTTGACGCTTTGATTTCTTTTCGCCAAGAATATAAATCCCACCAAAGACACCGACGATGATTCCCATCTGTGACAACGTAGCCGCAACGGCCTGTCCGACTTGAGGGTTAGCAGCAGAAATGAACATGAAGACATTTCCAGTTGCCCATACCAAACCAGTCAAGATATTGCGCCAAGTCCACTTTTCAAACATAATCTTGCGTTCCTTCAAGAAGAAAATCACAATAATCAATGCTCCCAAGACTTGTCCAATTGACTGAGGACCGACAATTGCCGTCATATAGTACAAACCAGTATCGTGTGGTGCGTTGTGCAATGCATTTGGAATATAGCCAACCTTATTCAACAGATTTGGGAACACGAAGTACATCATGTAACCAATCGTTGAAATAATCACAGCAATCATTCCTGCTCCAAAATTGTGATCTGGATTAGCAATCTTTGAGCCTCTTGAATCAGGCAATGACGTGAACACTGCTCCGATGACAACTGAAAGAATTGCCAATGAACCAAAGAGCCACATCTTACCAGTCTGCCATTCTCCTAATACAGCGGCAGCCATCAACGCGTTGGTGATGATTTGTCCAGCTGTAGAAAGCGGATTACCAACAGAAACACCCATCTTTTTGAAACCAATGAATTGGCCGGCAGTTCCAACAGCCCAAAAGAGGCCTGAAACAAATCCGACAACCCAAATTCTAGGATTAAAAGCAAATTCAGCTCCAGCGTTTGGTAAAACATACAACAACATGGTACCGATACCAAAAATCATTGCACCAAAAGTCATTCCTAGAGTTCCCTGTCCAGCAGAGCCCCCCATTTTAGTTGTGACAATTCCCACAGCACCCCAGGCTAAAGCTGGGATCAACGCGATTAATAATGAAGCATGCATTGTTAGTTCCTCAATAATTTCTATAAAATACGTGAGCTTTTTTCTTCACTTGTAAAAGTTTACCACATTTTGTAAGCGTTTGCGTAAAAAAGTACCATTTTATTTAAATAAACAAAAAAACAAGCTCAAATGAACTTGTTTTCCAGATTCTCAATGCTTTTGAAACCAATCACTTGACTTCAAAACTACCTCAAGAATAATCTAACCCGTTAAATTAAAGAACGTTAATTACTGGCTAAATGTTTTAAACCTTTCGATCTGCATTATTTAGCACAGATAATTTAGCGAACTAAATTACTTAACTGAATCCTTCAATCCCTTACCAGGCTTGAATGCTGGGATCTTTGATGCTGGGATATCAATTTCTTCGTTAGTTTGTGGGTTGCGGCCCTTACGGGCTGCACGTGTACGAACTTCGAAAGTACCGAATCCGATCAATTGAACCTTTTCTCCAGCAGACAATTCTTCTTGAATTGCTGCGAAAGTTGCGTCAACTGCAGTAGTTGCATCTTTCTTTGAGAAACCTGCTTCTGCTACCTTGTTGATCAAGTCTTGCTTGTTAGCCATTAGACTATCCTCCTGATTTGTGAAAATCACATTATAAGTCCATAAAGCACAATACTTTATGTCGTAATTAAATTTATCATAGTTCTGCATTTATCACAAGTGTTTTTATATGAAAAACGTTGTTATAATGCGTTTTGTAACCGATTTTACACAAAAATTCAATTTTTTCTTACAAAAAAACAACAATTTATCCTTAAAATCGAACAATTATGTCCGAGCTCGTTTGATGATATGCACAGGCGTTCCGGTAAAGTCAAACGCCTTTCGAATCTGGTTTTCCAAGAAACGTTCATACGAAAAGTGCATCAATTCTGGTTCATTCACAAACACTACAAATGTTGGTGGCTGAATTGAAACCTGGGTCGCATAATAAACTCGGAGGCGCTTTCCATTTCGATTAGGAGCAGGATTTAGAGCCAAGGCATCCATAATGACTTCATTTAGAACTGAAGACTGGATCCGACGTTGATGATTATCGTTAACTTGCTTAATGATCTCAGGAAGCTTATTTAAACGTTGCTTTGTCAATGCAGACACGAAAATAATTGGTGCATAAGACAAATATTGAAACTCTGCGCGAATCGTTTCTTCAAATTCCTTCATTGTGTGGTCATCTTTTTCAAGCGTATCCCACTTATTGACCACGATAATCACTGCACGGCCAGCCTCATGCGCATAACCGGCAACGTGCTTGTCCTGGTCGCGAATACCTTCTTCGGCATTTAGAACCATCAGCACAACGTTAGAATCATCAATTGCACGCATAGCACGCATAACAGAGTACTTTTCAGTATTCTCGTAGACTTTTCCACGCTTTCGAATCCCCGCAGTATCAACCATTGTAAATTCGTCGCCACTAGGGGTCGTAAACTTCGTGTCAATGGCATCACGAGTTGTTCCTGCGATGTCTGACACAATGACCCGTTCTTCTCCAAGCATTGCGTTAACTAACGAAGACTTTCCAACATTAGGCCGCCCGATAAATGAGAAACGAATCGTATCATCATCAGGCACTCCATCATCAGAAGGGAAATGCTTCACCACTTCATCCAATAAATCGCCCAAACCGGTTCCGTGCGATCCTGAAATTGGGAAAGGTTCGCCAAGTCCAAGCGCATAGAAATCAAAAATATCATTGCGCATTTCAAAGTTGTCGACCTTATTTACGGCCAATACAACCGGCTTATTCGTCTTGTATAACATTTTAGCAACTTGTTCGTCGGCGTCTGTGAGCCCTTCACGTCCTGAAACCATAAAGACAATCACATCAGCTTCATCCATGGCTATTTCAGCCTGTTGCTTGATTTCTGTCATGAACGGCTCGTCGCTCATTTCAATTCCACCAGTATCAATCAAGTGGAATTCATGTGTCAACCATTCTGCACGGGTATAAATTCGATCACGTGTGACTCCCGGAGTGTCCTCAACGATCGAAATTCGATCGCCCGCAATTCGGTTGAAAATTGTCGATTTACCAACATTTGGACGTCCGACAATGGCTACAACTGGATAGGCCATAGCTACCTCTTTTCTGCTTCTTTCAAAGCTACTATCTAATAATTCACAATACTGTAATTATATCATCTTTTCATTATTCTACATTTTAACGAACTTAATTATTCTTTACTGCTCGTGATTAAAATGAAAAGGCAGAACCATGAAAGTTCTACCTCTTCATCTTATTATTCAATTAGCTTTCTCAAACTAACCATCCCTCACCTAAATGAGTTTAATGATTAATCGAAGTCCTTCAAGTTGAACAAGTCACCCAAAGTTGCATTTCCTTCTTCTTCAGAAGTTGAATAGTTCATTGGTGCTGATTCGCGTTGGTTATTGCGACGTCCGCCACCATTATTGCTGTTGTTATTGTTGCGACGTGGACGACGTTCTCCATCGTTGCTGCTTCCACCTTCGCGGGCAGGAGCTTCAGTCAATGCCTTGATTGACAATGACAAACGTTGCTTGTCAGGGTTAACTTCAAGTACCTTAACTTCAACCTTGTCTCCAGCCTTCAAAACATCTGAAGGGTTGTCAACGTGTTGGTGTGAAATTTGTGAAACGTGAACCAAACCTTCAACTCCAGGGAACACTTCAACGAATGCTCCAAAGTCAACTACGCGCTTAACAGTTCCTTCAAGAACAGTTCCTTCAGGGGCCTTTTCAGCTGCAGCTTCCCAAGGTCCAGGTTGCGTTGCCTTGATCGACAATGAGATACGTTCCTTTTCGGCATCCAATCCCAAAACCTTAACCTTAACGTCTTCACCAACAGACAATACATCTGAAGGTTGTGAAACGCGTTCGTGAGAGATTTCAGAAACGTGAACCAATCCGTCAACACCACCAAGGTCGATGAATGCTCCGAAGTTAGTCATCCGAGCAACCTTACCTTCGACAATGTCCCCAACTGTCATCTCTTCAAAGACGCGCTTCAAAGCTTCTGAGCGTTCTTCGTTCAAAACAGCCTTACGTGACAAAATCAAACGTGATTCTGCTGAATTAATTTCAATAATCTTTGCCTTGATTGTTTGACCCTTATATTGGTTCAAATCTTGGACAAAGCGATTTTCGATCATTGAAGCTGGTACGAATCCGCGAACTCCAGCAACGTCAACAACCAAACCACCCTTAACAACTTGAGTTACAGGTGCTTCAACAATGTCGTCTTCGTTGTACTTGCTTGCGATTTCATCCCATGCACGACGAGCTTCTAATTGGCGCTTTGAAAGGATCCATGAGTATCCCTCTTTTTCAGAAGTGATAGGCATCTTAACTACCGCTTCAATCACGTCACCAACCTTGACCAAGTCATTGACGTCGGCATCACGGTCTGCAGTCAATTCACGCGCTGGAATTACACCTTCAACACCGGCACCATCAATACCAACTACCACTTGGCGGGCATCATCAATAGCCAAGACTTCACCCTTAACGACATCACCGACTTTTACATCTGGTTGTGCGTCTAAGGCTGCCAATAGCTCGTTGTTTTCTTCGTTCATTACAATAAATCCTCCTGGTCACACGAATGTGATAATACACTAATTATAAAGTAAATCATTTTTAATTACTAGTGTTTTCGTGTGACATTTTATCATTTAATTTCGACTATGATAGTCGGCTTGTACGTTACTCCGCATTTTTAGTGGTAATCACATGCTTTACCGCATCGACAACACCTTGAATTGATAGTCCCGTAGTATCTAATTGTACCGCATCTTCAGCCTTTTTTAAAGGACTAATCTCTCGATGTGAATCTAAATAGTCTCGATGCTCGACCGCTTGCTCGATTTCGGCGAGTGTTTCAGTCATTCCTTTGGCTTGATTTTCCTTGAAACGACGAACCGCCCGTTCATGAACTGACGCTACTAAGAAAATTTTAACTTCGGCGTTTGGAAGCACAGTCGTCCCAATATCACGGCCATCCATGACCACTCCACCATTACTGGCAATTTGTCTTTGTAACTCAGTCATCGCTGTTCTAACGGCTCCATATGCTGAAACTGCTGAGACATTAGCCGTGACTTCCGAAGAACGAATCTCAGCTGTAACCTCTTGTCCATTGAGAAAAACTTTTTGGACTGGTTCGCCCGGAGCAAACGTAATTTTGAGCTCAGGCAACAATTGTTCAATCGCTGCTTCATTTTTTGGATCAAGTCCAGCTTGAAGAGCAGCCAAAGTAATCGCTCGGTACATTGCCCCAGTATCGACGTATACAAATTTTAAATCATTCGCTAAAATCTTGGCAATTGTTGATTTACCCGCCGAAGCAGGACCATCAATTGCGATTTGGATGGGATTCATAATATTCACCTTTCTCGTATTTTTCAATAAATAATCTTACCATAAAAAAAGTGGCATGGGACAACTTTTATCCCGATTACCACTTGTAATTACTATTTAATTTTAACGTCACGCCCAACCCACTGAGAATAATTGTCGGCAGTCAAGCCAGGGTTCAATGAATAAAGCTGTTCAACAGTGACATTGTTTTGAGCAGCAAAGCCATACAGAGTTGGTCGATCAGCTGGCAATTCCAACTTCACAGTACTTTGAGCAGCTTCAGATGAAGACTTGGCTGCGGCTTCAGAAGATTCCTTAGCTGCTTGCTCGGACGCTGCTTTTTCTGAGGCAGCCTTTTTCGAAGCAACCTTCTCAGATGAAGCTTTTTTAGCAGAAGAACTTTTATTGACTACTTTTGAAGTTGAGGTCGTTGTTTTATTTTCAGAAGACAAAGATTCAACAGCAGTCGTTTGATTATTAGCATTAGGCTGATTTAGTTCCTTTAAATAATTGTAAACCGGCACAAATGCCAACAATAAAATAACCGTCATCAATAATCCGACAACTAAGCTGACCCGTTTTGTTTTCTTTCGATTAGCAGTCCGCGAATACTTTTTAACGGCGTCCTCTTCTTCAAATGATGCGTCCCAAGGCTTTTGTTGATTTTGATCATTCTTGTCCATTTTAGGGAACCCCCGTACTCGTTTTTTAGTACTTTAAAGGTATCACAAAAAACAGTTGAAACAAAACACTCACGGCTGGTCTTTACCTTAAATTAAAAAGTTTACCAATTTGTTCATTCCATTGTGGTAAATCTGAATGAATTTTGATTGATTGGTCCTTTTTTTCAAGTCCAATTTCTTCAAGCGACCAATCACTTCCAACTGATTCAAATTCGTGGTCAAATGAATGACTATTCTCAAATGCGCTCAATAAAAATGCTCGTAAGCCCGATTTTAATTGCGCATATTCAACTAACTGCCGCAGCCCTGACAAACGTTGTCCGCGTCGTCGTTCAAACATTTCAGTAATCTGCCGTTTTGAATAACCCTTTTGCCGATAAAAATTAATTAAATCAAACTGTTGTTGCCCGATTTCATCTGCATCAGCATGCCCGTCAATCATTTTGATAATAGCTTGTTCTGTTGGCAATGTTAGATTTATCATAGCTGTTTGGAGAAATTCATCCCCCTGTGCATACAATAAAATCGCAGCTGAAGTTTGTCCATCACGGCCAGCTCGCCCAAATTCTTGCAGATAATTTGCTAAATCACTACTTAGTTGATAGTGGATGACATAGCGGACATCGGCCTTATCCAGCCCCATTCCAAACGCAGAAGTCGCAGTCACTAAATCAATTTGTCCTAACATAAATTGGTGCTGAATTCGATAACGATCCTGATTATCCAAGCCGGCGTGGTAGTCCATGACCCGAAGACCCGTTTCAGATGATAACCATTGAGCCATTTGCGTTGCTTTACGACGTGATGAAAAATAAATAATCCCGGGTCCTTGTAATTGCTGTACTAATGTTAACAAGCTTTTCTGTTTTTGTTGCTCATTTTCAAAACGCTCATTGTGCAAATAAATATTGGCTCGATCAACAGATTGCTGATACAAAAACATTTGCTCTTTTGGTAAGTTAAATGGTGCAATGATTTTTTCAAGCACTGCATGCGTTGCCGTAGCTGTTAACATCAACAATTGTGGCCGACCGAGCTGCTGATGAATTTGAGGCAGATTTAAATATTCTGGTCGAAAATCCGGCCCCCAGCTTGCAATAATATGTGCTTCATCAACTACTAACAAATTCAGCTTAATTCGTTGCAATGCACTGATTACGGCTCTTTCGCCTAACATTTCTGGTGAGATAAATAAAAATTGATACTGATGCAGTGTGTTTAAAATTGTTTCTCGTTCAGCACGGGTCAGATTTGAATTTAAGGCCACGACTCGCCGTTCGCCACTATAATTCAAGCGAGCGACTTGATCTTGCATCAATGATAACAAAGGTGTCACGACGATCACCAATCCTTCGCGCATCTCACCTATCATCTGATAAATCAAACTTTTCCCGCCACCAGTCGGCAACAACGCCACAGTATTTTTTCCAGCCAAAAGCGCTTCTATAATCTCTGATTGGCCTGGCTTGAAACTAGTAAAACCAAAATTATCAGCCAGGACTTGTTCTAATCTCTCGTTCATTGTCCCGCCTCCAATTTTGTTTGTTGAATGCTATAAAGCCGGAAATAGAAAAATTCTATCGGATCACTAGTTTGCCGGACCATTTCAAATTGCCATTCGTCAATTGAACCACTCAACTTGCTAGCTAAATCGTTTTTGATTGTATCGGTTAAAAAAAGATCATAATTAAAATCTGCCACTGGTAACAAAATCGCAGCAGACAGAAGATGTTCTCTAAGAGTACCAAGCTTCAAATGCCGTTGATTAGCCATTTGCTCAAGTGATTGGCCAGCCATGAAGTCGTTGTAGGTTTGTCGCATTGAATTAGACATTAGATCCCGCCGTTCAAATACTGCCCAAAGCTGGCGTAAAGCAGTATTTTCAGAATCTCTTAGTTGCGTACTCCACTTTGCATAACAATCTAGTTCCCATAAATAATAATCTTGTGCATCCCAAGTAGCTGGAAACTGGAGTTGAGTTGCTACTAATCCTGGTATCGCATGTCCAATCCAAGTATTCGCAATTCGATTGGCATCTTCTTCAGAGATTTGACTAAGAAAATTTTGCAGAGATTTAGCCCATAAATATGGCAAATCTGTACTGTGACTGAGCGCGTACCATTGCTTGATAGTTTGTTTTACTGCTGTTGAGGCAGGAACTGGATAATAGCGCGTATTATGATACGCCAGTTCTGAAACAACTTGGTTGGACAGCAAAAAAGCATCACGAAAATTCACAACATCTGCTTGGAAAATTTCTTTTCTTTGGCTTAAAACATAGTGTTCCTTGGCATATTGTTGGCGGTGTAGTTCGCCTTTTTCTGTTAATATCAATTGGCCGGGTTCAATTTCTGAAACTAATTCTTGCTTTGTTAATTCGGACAACAAGCCATCGAATTCAGCTTTGTCGATTTTAGGGAACAATCCGATTTGGTCTAAAATACCATACCTCAACCCGTTGTAACTGGTTGAAACTGTCAATTGATTCTTCAAAATGCCAAAAATAACTCTTTGGCGCCGCGGTTGATCTGTCTTAAAAAATGTTAACAAATATTTAGCATTCATCTTTGACGCCCCTCTCATTCCTACTATCATTTTAACAAAAAAATGGCCTAGCCAAAATACAAAATTTTAGCTAAACCAATTGTAAAGTTAATTAACGTGTTGCATTAAAATATTGTCTATTGGTTGATCAGTGTAGCGATTCTGTAGTCGGATGGTAGGTCCTGCCGAATCTGGATGAACCATAACACTAACACCAGACCAAACAGTTAGTGGAATTGGCGAATTATTTCGTCTTTCATTCAGATTCGTGTAGGGCAATCCGAACGTAAAGAATCTTTAGCGAAGCTGAGCTACCTAACACAATATCACACAATTACCATTACGCATTGGATTATATTTTTTCGATTGCACGTGATTTCAAAGCACGTTGGACTGGAACCTGAATCAGCAGAGCCAGCACTGATAAAATCACACCTTCTAGCAAATTAAACGGCACTACTGCTGCAATTAAATAATTAAAAAGTCCAAACGACTTGGCAATATCAATATTTGCAAAAATTGCATACAACGGCACTGCATAAAAATAATTTAAGGCAACCATCAACACCGTTAAGGCAGCTGTCCCGCCAACAACCGCAATAAGTGTCTTCACCCACGTTTCACCAGTCTTATGACGCAGAGCCAAAACCATGATTGTTAGCAGTACCGCAAATGCAACGATGTTCATTGGCAATCCAATATAATCATTGACACCACCATTATTTAGCAATAGTTTCAAAATCGAGCGCACCATTAAAATTGCATACCCACTTTTTAGATCCATCATCATCGCCCCAATAAAAATCGGAAGAAATGACAGGTCAATCTTTAAAAATGGTACAGATGGGATTAATGGAAAAGATGCAAATACCATCAAAATAAAAGCAATTGCAGATAATAAGGCAATTGTTGTTAATTTACGTGTCCTCATGCTAGGTGTTCCTTTCTAACTTACCAATTTTATAAACGCCCGGAACTCTTACGAATCTGCTTTCCTGACTTTAATTGTTGCACTTCTTCGTAACGCAATTCACGATATTCACCAGACAGCAAATCGTTGACCTCAAGCATCCCGTAACGTTCACGATGCAACTTAATCACGGGGTGTCCAACGGCTTTAAGCATCTCTTTAACTTGGTGATAACGGCCTTCATGAATCGTCAATTGAACCGTTGCTGTCCCCTTACGCTTATCTGACTTAAGAATTTCTGCCCGGGCTTCCGCAGTCTTCTTGCCACCAACTTCAACCCCTAAACGCAATGCCTTGAGTTCATCATTGGTTGGAAGGCCTTTGACTTTAGCAATATACACCTTGTCAATTTTGTAACGCGGATGCATCAATTGGTTGGCAAGCTCTCCATCGTTGGTCAACAAAAGCGCTCCAGTAGTGTCATAATCTAAACGACCAACTGGATAAACTCGTTCCCGCACATCACTCAAAACATCAATAACCGTCTTGCGATCTTTATTATCAGAAGAAGTAGTCACAACTCCCCGTGGCTTGTTCAACAAATAATAGACCACCTTTTCAGCGCCCTCAATCGGTTCTCCATTCACTTCAATCTTATCGTGCGGTTCAACCTTGGTTCCTAATTCATGAATCGTCTCGCCGTTCACTGTCACGCGTCCCTTCAGAATTAGTTCTTCCGAAGCACGCCGCGAAGCAACCCCCGCCTGTGCCATCACCTTTTGTAGTCGTTCTGCCATCTTATTCCTCTTCTTTTTCTAAGCTACTAGTATTTTCTAGCTCAACGACTTTCTCACGCATCAACGGCATACTTTCATTTGCTTGAATACGCAATTCGTCTAATGTATCCCCATTCATCAATGGTGGTAACTCATCTATCTCTGTCAAACCAAAATAATTCAAAAAATACTCGGTGGTTCCGTATAAGTTAGGTCGTCCGGGCTCATTTGCCTTGCCTTGACTAGTAACTAAATTACGCATCACAAGTTTTTGCAGAGTTGAGCTTGACTGCACGCCCCGGATTTCGTCAATTTCCATTCGCGTAATTGGTTGGCGATAAGCAATGATTGCCAAAACTTCAAGAGAAGCCTGGCTGAGTGCTGTCGTTAGTGGCGCTGTAAAATATTTTTGAATAATGTCAACTAATTCAGCCTTAGTCACCATTTGAAAGCGATCTTCTGTTTGCAAAAGGGCCAATGCAGAATCTTCATTTTGTTGGTATTTCAGGGTCAATTCATCCAGCAGTCCTTGAACCGCAGAACGCGAATATTCTGTCGCGTTAACGAGCTCAGTGATTGTGACACCTTCGTCTCCCGCTACAAATAATAATCCTTCAATTTGTTGCAAACTTGTCATTCCAGTATTTCCTCTGCCTTAAATTCTTTTGCTCCCGGTTCAATTTCAATCTCACCAAACCGATCACTTTGCTTCACATTCAAATGTTGATGACGTACCAATTCTAACAATGCTAAAAACGTTGTCACAAGTTTATCACGATCAGCGTGTCTTTCAAATAAATCTTGAAAAGTCAGACTACCTGATTGAGTGACCCGTTCAACAATCGTCTGCATTTGCTGCTTAATGGACCACGTCTCGCCCGCCATTGTTCGTGGCCGGTGCTGATTTTTTTGCCGACGTGCCAACATGTCATTGAAAGCCAATTGCAAATCTAGTAGGACTAGTCCCTCTGGTAGTGGCGCAATCTGCGTATCAGGTGGAACGGGCATTGGTGCACGGCCAAATTGGAGCATGCGTCCTTCTTCTCGTTCACGAAGTTCGCCCGCTGCATTTTGATACTTTTGATATTCTAACAACTGCTCCATCAAAGCATCACGCGGATCCTCTTCAAACGAAACATCTGCTAAGTCATCCTCAATTTCTGGTCGTGGAAGCAAAAAACGTGACTTAATTCGCATCAGACTTGCCGCCATTACCAAAAATTCACCCGCTACATCCAGGTTACGTTCTTCTTCACTGCGCAAAAAAGCCAGGTACTGCTCCGTGATTTCAACAATTGGGATATCTAAAATATCCATTTCGTTGATTTTAATCAAGTGTAGCAGCAAATCTAGTGGCCCATCAAAATCTTTTAAATGATATGTGATTTCTTCGCTCATTTAATCCTGTTTCCATTCGTTAACTAATTCCTGCGTCATAATGGTTCCCATGACAGTTGATTCCGGAAACCAATTTTCAAGTGCTTGATAGATTGCATGGCCGACTTTTTTTCGCTCATTCACAGAAGTTTCTGGACCAAATGCAACCAAGCGAACGAGAACAGATGTCGCAACCTTTTCAACTCCCAAAACCGTTGTAAAGTGTTTAGACTCAGGGTCCTTCCACAGCATCAGTGTGCGATCATCAGAAAATTGATACCATTTCACTTCCCGAGCGACTTCATTATAAGTTGGCAGATTTGGAATATACGACATTAGGCCCATCGCAATCTTGGGTTGATCTTCTGAAACAATTACTAACATCCTGTGGTCCTTTCCGTTTTGAGTTTATGCGCGGGGATGATTTTTTTCGTAAACTTCCCGTAAATGCTTATCTGAAACGTGTGTGTAAATCTGCGTTGTCGAAATATCAGCATGGCCAAGCAGTTCTTGCACAATTCGCAAGTCCGCACCATTTTCTAAAATGTGAGTCGCAAACGAATGCCGTAGTGTATGGGGTGAAACATCCTTAGTAATCCCTGCTTCTATCACCCACTGCTTAATTAATTTCCAAATTCCTTGGCGCGTCAACCCGTGTCCATGGCCATTCAAGAAAATAATTTGTTCATCTTGCTCCTTGCCCAATAGTGGCCGAACTTCGTGCAAATATTTAGTTAACCAATATGCAGCAATGTCGCCGATGGGAATGATGCGTTCCTTGTCACCTTTTCCAACTGTTTGAATTAAGCCGAGATCCAAATGTAGATTATCTAACTTTAGATTCACGAGCTCGCTAACCCGTAATCCCGTGGCATACATAACTTCTAAGATGGTCCGATTACGAATTCCAAGCGTGGTACTTACATCTGGCACCTGCAACAAACGTTCAACTTCTGGCAACGTTAAAACTGCGGGAAGATGTGCTGCCTTTTTAGGTGGCTGAACTTGAGTCATTGGATCAATTGCGACCCACTTTTCTCGGGTGGCATATTGAAAAAATTTGCGCAATGCTGAAACCATGCGAATAACAGAATTACGGGCCTTGCCTTCTTCGCTCAACGTATTTAAAAAATTCATAATCGTATAACGATCAACCGCTTCTAACTTAACTTGTGGCTGAAGCTTTTTTAGAAACTCAAAGAATTGTTTTAAATCTTGTTGATAAGAAAGACGCGTATTAGCCGATAATCCCCGTTCCACAACGACATAGTGTAAATAATCTTGCAGATAATCTTCAAATATATCGCGTTCTGTCATAGCTTACGCCTCGTCGTTTTGCTCAGTGACAAGATAAACGCCTTGCTCATCTTGAGTGATTAGCCGTTGCTTGTACAAGTTTCCAAGTGCGCGCTTAAATTGCCCCTTTGACATATTAAAGTAATCCTGAATAGCCTTTGGATCAGACTTGTCATTAAATGGGAGCGAATGTGACCTTGAGCGTTCTAACAAGGTCAAAATCATCTTAGCATCTTCGTCAATCGCCTTGTACGCCATTGGTTTAAGAGTCAAGTTCAAAAGGCCATCTTGACGCACACCAATCACCCGGGCTGTAACTTGTTCACCCATTCGTGGCTCGTGGAAACGTTCGCTCGGATGAATAAAGCCAGGATGGAAATCGTCAGTCATCACAAGTGTTCCAACCATTTTCAAGCGATACACGGTCGCCTTAATATCCTTTTGCCCCTTCATTTCAGGCTTAGCAGGAATACGCACCGCATTTAAAATCTCGTTTGTAGCTAACTCGCCCCACAAACGATCTTTTTTATCAATCCGTAAAGTAATCATCAAGCGATCCCCTCGTTGCGGCCACAATTCCTTAATCGTTGGTAATTCGTCCAATGAAACAACCACATCCTTGTTGGGTAGTCCAATGTCAACGAAAACACCAAGATCACGTCGAACGTCCGTCACCGTTCCCCAAGAATAATGTCCCAAACGCACCGCTGGAATATTTTTTGTAATCTGCAACACATTATTTTGATTTTCATATGCAAACCCACTCACCATTCCACCAATATGCAGGGGCTTCAATAGCTCGCTCTTATCAAGTTCGTAGGTTAATCCATCAACTTGTGCGTAATAATATTTATCATTTTCATCAGTGACTGTCGCCGTGATGATTTCACCAATTTTATGAGTCATTTTAGATTCTTTCATTTTAATTTATTTACTGTGCTTAAATTTTATGTCAACTAGTTTTATTACTTATTAGAATAACAAAAAATCAGGATAAAAGCCATCTCAAATTGCTGATTTGCGAGTGAATATTATCTCTCAGCCTAAACTTTTTTCAATGCATAGCGCAGCAAAATTGGTGGCAAGACTGTTGAAATTAAAATAATAATCACCATATCACTGAAAATAGCTGCATTAATGACACTGCCAGTAATTCCAATTTGAGCGATAATCAAAGCCATCTCACCGCGCGGAATCATTCCCAGCGCCACCACTTGTGAATCATTAGGATTAACTCCTGTCATTCGTGAACCAATTAGAGCACCATAATACTTTGTCCCCAATGCAAACACTGCAAACGCAATCACCATCGGCCAATTTTTGACCAAGTTATCAAACGTTACAACCAATCCAAGTGATCCGAAAAAGAGTGGAATCAGCGTCCAGTTCCCGATTTTTTCAACCATTTGAAAATTAATTTTGGTAAAGCGGTTGATCAAAATTCCCACCACGAAGAATACAATTGGAAGTAATGTGGTTGGTCCCAGACCTTGACCTGGCGTAAAGATCATAAAGAAACCGACTAATGCCATCGCCAAGACGTCATCTAAAACTGCAGCTCCTAAAATAATATTGCCTGCTCGAGAACCAAGTTTACCAAATTCACCAAGAACCGCAATCGTAATCGAAATTGAGGTTGCTGAAAAGACGATTCCAAAGAACACAGCCGTCATTTGCGAATATCCAAAAAACAAAGCTGTGCCATAAAAGACGATTAGCGGAACTACCACACCTAAAATAGCAACTCCGACTGCTGGCTTGGCGTTCTTTTGTAACCCAGCCATATCAGTTTCTAGTCCTGCCATAAACATCAACAACCAGACTCCGAGTTCTGCCAACAAATGCACCCAATGCGTTGTTTGTACTATATTAAAGATTGCTGGTCCAATGACAATTCCAGTCAATAATTGGCCAACGACAACAGGCAGACCAACCTTGCGAGCAAGTTGTCCACCGATGAGGCTTAATCCAATAATGATAATAATTGCTAGCATTCCACATGCCTCCAAATAATTTTATATCCTAGTTCATTAAAACAAAGAGCAGACGTTTCAAGTGCTGATTGGGTTCCCTCCCAACCAAAAACTTGAAGCATCTGCTCAACCAAATTTTTATTTAACTGATGTTGCAATGATACCTTAGTTAAACTTCTTTGTAAATAAATTAGTGAAAGGTGAATCACCAGTATTTGCAACCTGGGTCAAAAAGATCTTAATTGCAGTTTGAGTAGTCAAGCCTTGTGCCTTAAAAATCTCGTCTGCTGAATCTTTCACATTCTCTTCTACGCGTAACTGAATCAACTTCTCTGCCATATCTTTGTCCTCTTTCATTTAACTTAAATTATGATTTTAGAATAGCATGTTCATACTTAGTTAGTCAAAGGAAAGCCCTCGAAAAAAATACTTCTTGATAAGATTAACCATATATTAGTATACAGTTATAACTTTTCACTATCAAACCAGATTGTTACCGGCCCATCATTGACAAGTGAAATTTGCATATCAGCACCAAATTGTCCTGTATTTACGATATTACCAGCTTCTATTAGGCTATCATTAAATTGATTATACATTTTTTCCGCAAACTGTGGCTCTGCTGCTTTTGTGAAACTAGGTCGATTCCCTTTTTTAGTATCTGCATACAAAGTAAATTGTGAAACGGATAAAATCTGACCATCAATTTGTTGCAAATTTAAATTCATTTGTCCATTTTCGTCAGTAAAAACTCGTAGACCCGTTATCTTACGAACAAGATAATCTAGATCGTCCTGTGTATCCGTCGCTTGAATGGCAACTAGCAGCAAATAACCTTGTTCAATTGAACTAATCATTTGGTCAGCAATTTTTACACTTGCAGAACTAACTCGTTGCAATAGAATTCGCATCTTGACTTACCTTCTCTCAAAATAAAATCAGGTTCTCAATTATTCAAGTCAACTAACTGAACAATATGAACCTGACATGTTGTGGTGGTTGTGTAATATTCCCTTTGTTTAATCAGCTTCGCTAAAGATTCTTTACGTTCGGACGGACCTACACGAATCTGAATGAAAGACGAAATAATTCGTCAATTCCACTAACTGGTGGGTCCTGGTGTTAGTGTGATGGTTCATCCAGATTCGGCAGGGTCTATCCATCCGACGACAGAATCGCTTCATTGATCAACCAAAGTTCAATATTGCATAATTAACACATTGCGTTAACCTGATTTTTTTGACAAACTTATTAATTTTTTCATCACGTTAAGACTAGTTATATGAAAAAAATCATCATCTGTTACTTAAACGCTCGCTTCACTTCATCAATGTCCTTCACATTTTTAACCGAATCCATCACTCGTTCAAGTTGATCAAGATCTTTAACACCAACAGTCATCGAAACAACCGCGTGATTATTGTGATCAACGCGCCCATTGATTGAACTAACTGTTTTAGTTTGATTGCCAACAATTCGAATAATGTCGTTCAAGAACTTTGACCGGTTTTCACCAGTAATAATCAAATCAGCATTATATTCACGCTTTGAATTACCTTGTGGCTCTTCCCACGCAACATCAACAAGCCGTTCGCCCAGTTCATTCGCAGCTGCTAAGTTCGGGCACCCAACTCGATGAACTGAAACGCCCCGGCCCTTTGTAATGTAACCCACGACCTCATCACCAGGCACTGGCGTACAACATTGACCAAGACGCACCAACATTGAGTCAATTCCTTGAATCAAAATTGGATCATCACCCTTTTTACGGCGGGTTCCTTTATTTTGCGGATTTGTATTTCCAACCGTTTCGTGACCTTCAAAGATCGACTTCTGTTCCTCAGCTAATCGCAGCTCTTCCATCTTGGCACGAATTTCTTCTGTGAATTTATTAGAAACTCCTTGCGCTGACAATTCACCAAAACCAATTGACGCATACAAGTCATCAACTGAATGATAGTGCAATTTATCCATCGCCCGTTCAGCATTAGCAGGAGCCATCAATACTTCTGCATCAAATCCCTGCGCATTGAGGTAACTGGCCAATTCTTGCTTTCCGGCACTAATATTTTCATCACGATCTTGCTTTCTAAAATACTGCTTAATTTTATTTCTGGCTCGCCGCGTTTTAACTAATTTCAACCAATCACGGTTAGGCTTAGCAGATGAACTGGTGAGAATTTCAACAATATCACCAGTTTTAATCTCGTAGTCCAGAGGTACAATTTTGTCATTGATCTTGGCACCTGTCGTCATGTTACCGACATTCGTATGAATACTATATGCCATGTCTAACGGCCCAGCACCTTGCGAAAGCTCAAACACATCACCCTTAGGCGTAAATGCATAAACCCGATCGACGAATAAATCACTCTTGACCGATTCCATAAAGTCGCCTGAATCACTCGACTCACTTTGCAATTCTAAAATTCCCTGAATCACATTTAGCGTTTGCTGGTCAGTATTTTGAACATCTGCACCCTTGAAGTTACCTTCTTTATACGCCCAATGTGCAGCGACTCCAAATTCGGCAATCTCATGCATTTCGTGCGTTCGAATTTGTACTTCTAATGGACGGCCACCAGGACCAATCACAGAAGTGTGCAAAGATTGGTACCCGTTGGCTTTTGGTAGCGCAATGTAGTCTTTAAACCGGCCCGGCATCGGAGTCCAGTGTGAATGGATCGCTCCTAAGACCGCATAACAGTCACCAACTGTGTTAACAAGCACACGAATGGCTAGCAAGTCATAAATTTCATCGAATTCTTTATGCTTGTCGTGCATCTTGCGATAAATTGAGTAAATATGCTTAGGTCGGCCATACACATTTACATTATGCAAATTTAAATCAATAATTGTTTTTTCAATATCGCTAACTGCAGTATCAACAATTTCCAATCGCTCATTGCGTCGTAACTGCATCGACTTTGCAATCATGTGATATGCATCATAATCAAGATAACGCAGAGACGTGTCTTCTAGTTCCCACTTGATTGTCATGATTCCTAGACGATCTGCTAGCGGTGCGTATATTTCTAATGTTTCCCCCGCAATCCGCTTTTGCTTTTCAGGACTCAATGCTGAAAGCGTACGAATATTGTGCAGGCGATCGGCAAGCTTAACAAAAATCACTCGAATATCGTGTGACATCGCAAGCAACAACTTCCGATGATTTTCAGCAAGTCTTTCGGTATCTGACTTGTATTCGATTTTTGAAATCTTTGAAACACCATCAACAATCGCCGCGACATCTTTACCAAATTCGCGTTCGACATCGTCAATTTCAGCTGCAGTATCTTCGACGACATCGTGCAGATAACCAGCGATGACGGTATCTGGATCCATTTTCAAATCCGCTAAAATCCCCGCAACTTGAATTGGATGAACAATGTATGGCTCCCCCGACTTGCGCTTTTGTTCCTGATGTAAATCACAGGCGTATTTATAGGCCCGATCTACTTCTGCAATATGCTCATCATTCATGTATGATGCATATAAATCACGTACTTCCGCTTGAGAAAGAACTTTCGCTTCTGCCATTTTATAATCCTTAGTTTATCGATATAGTGCCGATTGGGATTTTCACCCGCAGCGCATTACCGGATTTATCCAGATGGACATTTGTTTTAATTGTACCTTAAAAACCATGATTTACAAAGAGAATCGCCGTGTAATTCAGGGTTTAATGCTAAATTCAATTAATTTTTTTTAAAACGACATTATTAACTCCAAAAACGGCGCGTAATGCTTCCATAGTTGCATCATCGGCTTTGAGCCACTGTTCACGTGGAAGAGCAACTTTTCTATCATCCTGCTCATAGACAACTAACACTGGGTTATCTCCATGATGGACTTGGAAAATCGCTGTCATTTCAGTGTTTACAACATCATTGAATGCAGCCTGTGGCACGCGTAAATACCATTGCCCAACCTGTTTAGTTGTTGAAACATCATCAGCTTGTTCGACTGGTGCTGGTTTATTTTGTAATAACTGTTGCGCTGAAATAATCTGTTCACTGACAATCTGCAAATCTTCACGATCTCGTTGCTGTTCGACATTTCCATAAACGGCAATAATACCTTCGTTTTTAAGTAAATCCTTCACTTGCATATACAACTGTGGGAAAATCGTCAACGAAATTTTACCAGTTAGGTCAATCGCATCAACAAACGCCATCTGATCACCTTTTTTAGTACGAATCACCTTGACATTATCAATATACAAGATTGTTTTAACGCGCTTTTGACCTGCTAAAAGATTGGCAACATTGGTATATGAAGATTGGTCGATTGCTTCTAAGACGGTTTCTAAAGGATGACCGCTCAAATAAATACCAAGATATTGTCTTTCAAATTCTAAGCGTTCAACTTGCGAAAAATCATCAACCATTCTTATCTTTGGGGTCAAAGACTTAAACAGCGACATTGATTCACCTGCCAAGCCAATTGCATCAATGAAGCCCTGCAACGACTCAATAATTGCGCGACGGTTGTTGTTAAATTGATCAAACGCCCCAACATAAGCTAGCGGTTGCAGTGTATCTACATTTCTAAATTTATTGTCAATACGGCTAATGAAATCACCCAAGTCTTGAAACGCACCATCTGCTTGGCGAGCGGTGATAATATTTTCACGAAAATCTTTTCGCAGTCCTCGAATGCTGGCCAAGCCCATTTGAATTGCATTTTTAGTAACAGAATAACCTGCCCAACTTGTATTAATGTTTGGGCCTTTGACCAACACTTGCGCTGCCTTAGCCTCAGAGACGTAACTGCGCACCTTATCTTGATTACTAATTTCAGCATTTAAAACAGCTTTAAAGAAAGCCAATGGATAATGGACCTTTAAAAAGGCTAACTGAAAGGCTAATTTTGAGTATGCAACTGAATGTGACCGATTAAACCCATATTCTGCAAATGTTTCAATGTAGCCATACACCCGTTCTGCTAATCCCTGCGTGTGTCCATTCGCTACTGCACCAGCAATGAACTCAGTCTTGATAGCTGCAATTTTTGTGGCATCTTTTTTTGACATGGCCCGGCGCAGCAAATCTGCATCGCCCAAAGAAAAATTAGCAAAACGTTGCGCAACCCGCATTACTTGTTCTTGATAAACAATAATGCCATAAGTTGGTGCTAAAATATCAGCTACACTTGGATCCAAAATCGTTTGTTCTTCTTGCCCATGTTTACGCGCAATAAACGTTGGAATATTTTGCATTGGTCCTGGACGGAAAAGTGCATTGGCTGCTACTAAGTCTTCAAAACGATCCGGTTGCAAACGCCGCAACATATTTTTCATGCCGGCTGATTCAAACTGAAAAACACCATTTGTTTGACCATCTCGAAACAATTGCAAAGTTGATTGGTCGTCCAAATCAATTTGATTGATATTAAACCCTTCAGTTTCCTTTGCCACTTCATTTAGTGCAATATCTAAAATATTTAGATTTGACAGCGCCAAAAAATCCATCTTCAAAAGACCAAGCTCTTCAACCGGGTTCTTAGTGAGCTGAGTCACCAATCTGCCATCGTCGCCTAATTGAACTGGAATTGTTTGAACAAGTGGTTCTGCTGATATGACAACACCCGCTGCGTGCAATGAATGATTTCTAGGTAAGCCTTCCAGCTTTTGGGCCGTTTGTAATAAAATTTTCCCATCGACGGGTAAGTCAATTAACGCATTTTTAAAACGCTGAGACGTTTCAAACGCATCAGCTAAATCTTTGGCATCACTAGGAATCGCCTTAGCCAAGGTATCCATCTCGCTCGGCTTCAACCCAAACACACGCGCAACATCCCGAATACTCTGTTTCATTGCCAGTGTTGAAAATGTAATAATTTGAGCAACTTGTTCATGACCGTATTTAGTATGCAAATAGTCCAAAACAATTTCGCGTTTGTTGTCAGGAATATCAATATCAATATCAGGCATCTGAGCTCGTTCAGGATTCAAAAAACGCTCAAACAACAAATCGTATTGAATCGGATCAACATCTGTAATTTGTAAGGCGAAAGCAACTAGTGATCCAGCGGCAGAACCCCGTCCCGGACCTGTCCGAATGGCGTTACGATGTGCAAAATCAATCACATCCCACACAATCAAAAAGTATTCATTAAAGCCTAGCTCGTCAATAATCTGCAATTCTTCAGCAAGTCTGCTTTGATAATTTTCAAAAGTCTGAGCCCCGTCATGTAGGCGAATCCTCAACCCTTTTTCAGCCAACTGGTGTAGATAATCTTTGGCAGATAATCCCTGTGAATTGGTAAAAGGTGGCAAGGCAATCGCTGTTTTTACCACTTCAAATTGCGAATGTTTTGCTAGCCAGTCAGTATTTTGAGCAGCCTCAGATAATCCCTTTGCATTATAAGCATTAGCCCATAAATCGTTTTGTTGCAGGTAACTCAGCCCCGGTTCGCGCATTGAAAGACCTAAATTAACAATCGTCTCCCCTTGTGCAATCTTTTGCAGAACCCTTTGTGCAAACTGATCTTCTGGGTCAAGATAACTAACTTCGTCAAAGGCAATTAATTTAGTTCCAGTTTGCACACTGAGCTGTTTTAAATTTTGTAAGGTAGCGTCATTCATCTGCAAATTCACACCCAAAAGAGTATGATCAGAAGAAATATATTGGTGTAATTCTTGTAAGAATTGCGCACCATTTTCCGCATTGCTCATCATAATCAGTGATAATTCACTCACTGGCGGAATCACCAAATAAAGCCCGCCCAGAAGCTCCTTCAAATCCGCAAATTCAAGTAAATCTGCAGCCTGAGTTGTTTTAATCAAGCTCGAAATTTTTAATAAATGATGATAACCTTGTTGATTTTCGACATACAAAGCAACCGGAAAATCCATGGCGTGGTTCAAGAGTCCTTTTAAATGAATCGTCAATCCCAAAACTGGCTTAATTTCGTTTTTTAGCGCAAATCGATTAAACTCATCCATCGCATACAAAACAGATTCATCCGCAATCCCGACTGCTTGATACCCACGTTCTTTCGCCTTACTTACAAGATTTTGGGGAAGCATCGGGCTTTGCAATAAACTATATGCACTACGAACGTTTAATGGAACCATCAGACTTCTCCTTTCTTGTAAATTAGTTTTAACTTAATTATATTATACCGTACTTTGCTGAATTTAGCCTAGCATTTTTGGCAAAAAGAAAACCAAGAAAAATTACAGCAATCTTTGCAATTTTTCTTAGCCTTAATGTTTAATCTTCTTCATCTTCTGTGACAGTCACTTTAGGTGCATTTGATTTTGAAATAAAGTATGCTCCAATTGCCCCTAGTGAGCCTGCAAATAAGGCCACAACAACAGTCTGTGTGTAATCGGCTTGTACGTTTTGCAAGGCACTACCGATGTATCCAATCACTGCTCCAAGAACAGCGGTCCAAAAGAACGTTACAATGTATCGCATGATTAATATCTCCACTGGTTTAATATATAATTCCATTTTACGCCTTTAAAAGCTATCTGTCACATCTCAGTTCACCAAAATAATTTTAACGGCGCGTAAATTTAACCACTTCATAGTCAAAATCGTTGTCATCATCGGCACTTCCTGTTGCAAAACTAGTGCCTTCCCAGATAGTTTTATCAATTGGCTCCATCAAAACATCACCGTGAAAATCAGTATCTAAATATGTGACATATAAAATATCAGCATCCGTTAAATATGATTGATAAATTCCCTTTCCACCAATAACTGCCAATTTTTTACCAGCATCATCCGCGATTTTCTCAGCTTCAGCCTTGCTATAAACCTTTTGGAAACCCTCTGGCACAACCAAATCTTTGTCATGCGTCAAAACCAAGTTAATCCGGTTTGGCAAAGCATGCCCATGAAAGGCAATCATTGTATTGCGGCCCATTACAACTACTTGCTGAGTTGTTTGTTGGCGAAAGAATTTCATGTCAGCCTTTTCTTGCCAAGGAATTTCACCGTTATTTGCAATTGTACCGTTATTGGTTTGCGCCCAAATTAAAATCTTCTCTGCCATCATTTTCTCCTAAATATTGTGAAATGGTGTCTAAGCTATAAAATCTGTTATGCTCGCTCTGACAATTCTGCCCACCGATCCATCTTGTTTTCTAGTTGCAAATTCGTTTGATCAAGTTGAACCTGCAAATCAGCCAATTTACCAAAATCAGCCCCATTCTCATTCATCTCATCCGTAATCTGCTCAACTTGATTCTCTAATTGAGCAATCTCGTCCTCAATACCAGCAAATTCTTTTTGTTCTGCATAAGTTAGCTTCTTTTTAGCAGTATCGTCTTTTGCAGGGGTCGGCTGGCTTTGTTCAGCCTTGGTCGCATGAACTTGCTTTTCCTGATTATCAATTAATGTTGGTGCTCCATGTTGCTCCAAATAACCAGAAAACAGTCCTTCGTAGCGCTCAATCTTTCCTTGGCCATGGAAAATCAACAAATGATTCGCCACCTTGTCCAAGAAATAACGATCGTGGGAAACCGTGATTACTGTGCCAGCAAAGTGTTTCAGATAATCTTCTAACACTGTCAAAGTCCCAATATCTAAATCATTTGTCGGCTCATCTAGCAGTAAAACGTTTGGCTGTTGTAGCAAAAGTTTCAACAAGAACAGACGGCGCTTTTCGCCACCAGACAGTTTACGAATGAGCGTGCCATGCATAAAACTTGGAAACAAAAATTGTTCTAATAGCTCAGCCACTGAAACCTTTGCACCGTCTTTATTCGTCACTTCTTCTGCAACTTCTGACAGATACGCAATGACCCGTTGATCTTCTGGAATTGGCTCGGTCTGTTGCGTGTAATAAGCCATCCGCACTGTTTCGCCAACCTCTAATTCACCGGCATCAAGTTTAATTTTTCCAGCAATCGCGTTTAGCAGAGTTGACTTACCAGTTCCATTTGGTCCGGTGATTCCAATCCGTTGATTAGCTTGAATTAATTCATTAAAATGATCCAGAATTACACGGTTCTCAAATTTCAGGTCAGCGTCAATAATGTTAATCACCTTTTTACCAAGTCGCGCTTGTCCTAGATTAACTTCAACATCACTATCGACTTGTAGCGTTCCTTGCTTGGCTTCAACCTCAGCGAAACGATTCTCACGCGCCTTTTGTTTCGTCGAACGAGCCCGTGCAGATGTTCGCATCCAAGCTAATTCTTGCTTGTAGAGTTGTGCGCTTTTATGATCGGCAATCTTGGCAGCTTCAACTCGTTCGGCCTTGGCAAGAACGTATTCTTGATAGTTTCCTGTATACTCATACAGTTTTCCAAATGACAACTCAAACACGCGATTGGCGACATTGTCCAAGAAATAACGATCATGCGTCACCGTCATCACAGCTCCGCGATAATTGGACAAATATTTTTCAAGCCATTCAATTGAATCAAAATCCAAATGATTGGTCGGCTCATCTAGGAGCAATAAATCTGGCGCCTGAATCAAAACTTGCGCCAACCCCACGCGTTTCCGTTGACCACCAGACAGTGCTGAAACTGGCAAATTTAAGTTGGGCAAATGCAGTTGCGTCAAAATTGTCTTAACTTCTGACTCTGCCAGCCACGCGTCTTCTTGCGTCATTTTCTCCTCTAACTTGGTATAGCGATTTAAAATTTTGTCATCTGTAGGATTATTTGCATATTCATCCAGTGCCGCTTCATAATCACGAATCAACTGAAAAACTGGTTGAGCACCGGCAAAAATGGCATCCATCACTAACTTGTCTTCGTCTAGAACTGGGTTTTGAGTCAGATGCCCGATCGTATAATCATTGGGTGTCTCAAGAGATCCTGAATCAGCTGGATTAATTCCAGAAATTGCGTTTAATAACGTGGTCTTTCCCGCACCATTGACTCCAACAATTCCAACGCGATCGCCCGTTTCGATCAAAAAAGAAACTCCATCCAAAAGCGTTTTTTCACCATAGATACTTTTTAAATTTGTTGCACGAAATTGCTTCATTTTATTTCTCTTTTTCTGATAGGTCTTTAGCCTTCTCTAACAACAGATCTGCGTTATTTTCAAGCTTCCCATCAACAACAAGCGCTTCTATTTTTCCAATAATCTTGCCAAAAAGTGGACCTGGCTTTAACCCAAGCTGACTCTGCAGGTCTCTACCGCTGATTTTCAAATCTTCGCGCCGATGAATTGCTAACTGAGCATAACGTTGCTCTAAATCATTCACATCAACCGTTAACTGGCTCAAGCGCACAACTGCCATAGCATTTTCAAAGGCGGTTCCAACAGCATATAATTGTGCATTCGTGGCATCTGCTTTACGAAGTTCATTTAAAAATGCGATCGAAGTCTTTGCGACCTGCACTAATTCATTGGCCTGTTTCCACAGACGCAAGAAAGTTTCTGTATCGTTTGGCGTCAACCCTAGCTCAAAGGCCAACAACGTCCATGCTTCAGTGGCATTGTGCGGTTGATCCTTTGCTAAAAGTTCTGCATAGCCCCACAAATCAATCTCTACATTGTTCAAACCTGGCATGTACGAATTGAGATGGGTCGAAATTAACTCTAACAAACCATATTGTGCATTGATCCCTTGCAACATCTTTGTAAATTCAGTATTGACCCGTTCAATTGAAATTTTGGCCAGCAATTCTGCATTATCCAAAATCGCTTGCTTCGTATTTGATTCAATTTTGAAATTCAGTTGAGCTGCGAATCGTACCGCACGCATCATTCTCAAGGCATCTTCATGAAAACGTTCCTCAGGCTTACCAACTGCACGTAACGTTTTATTTTGCAAATCTGCTAACCCGTCAAAGATGTCAATGATCTCTCCATCACCTTTCAAAGCAAAAGCATTTATCGTAAAATCCCGGCGCTTCAAGTCTTCTGCCAAAGAACGCACGAATTTAACTTCATCCGGCCGTCGAAAATCTGTATAGGTTGATTCCGTTCGAAAGGTAGTCGTTTCATAACCATTTCCATGATCTAAAATCATGACGGTCCCATGATCAATCCCCGTGTCTGCAGTCTTTTTAAAAAGCGCCTTAACTTCTTCGGGATAAGCTGATGTAGCAATATCAACATCATGAATTGGTTTTTGCAAAAGGGTGTCACGCACAGATCCGCCCACGAAATAAGCCTCAAAACCAGCCGCCTCTAAAGTCGTAATAATCGGCAATGCTTCTTGAAATTTAATTGGCAATTTTTCTAATTTCATGACTCTCCTCTATTCCGCTTTCTTCGCAAACAATTCTTCTACAACTATTATAACAAGTGGCACCAATAAAATTTTATACAACCAGTTTCTTTTCCGTGAAACTTTTCCTTCACTTTTAAAAATCATATGGTGTCTGCCCTTCCATTCCAATGTTCGGATCAATCGTTTGCGCCCTTATTTTTTCAATGGTCAAAATAAATGGTTCCGTTGTTGCTGGCTCGTCTTGGATGACTTTATCATTTTCATGAATTTTTTCCTCAAGTTGCTGTGGTTCAAGATTTTTAATTTCCGTCACAGTTTCAGCTTTAGTTGGCATCTTTGGCAAAACACCAACAATGGCTTCTTCCAAACGGGCTTGCAACATTGTTTGGCGAGCGGCCCCCTCAGTTTGAGCGGCTTGTTGATACGCTTCTGGCTCACCGATTAAAACGAGTGAGTCCCGGGCACGCGTCAATCCTGTGTACAACAGGTTTCGTTGCAACATGCGACTAAATTGCCGGACCAATGGTAATATCACGAGCGAATATTCGCCCCCTTGCGCCTTATGAATCGTTGTCGCATACGCAAGTGTCAAATTCATAAATTCAGAACGTTGATAACTGACCACATTACCATCAAAATTAACCTCAATTATGTCAGCCTTTTCAGTGTTTTCACGATCTTTAGCAAACATGATCACCGTAATATAGCCAATGTCACCGTTAAATACATTGTTCTCAGGGTCATTTGCCTTTTGCATCACCTTGTCACCGACACGGAAACCAAATTCAAATTCGCCTTCCTTCCAACGAAGCTCACGTTTTTTCTTGGTCAGCGGATTAAATAAATTCTGTGCCAATAAATTAAGATTATTAACACCAGCAACTGTTCGATACATTGGAGCCAAGATTTGCATATCAGCAACGCTATTACCTCGTTCGATCCAACTCTCAACGATTTTAGCAATCGCCTCTGGCACCTGATTCAGATGACCCGGGAAAAATGAGCGGTCATTTTGGCGTTCCATAAAGTTTGCTGGCAAACCACCGTGTTTAACTTCGCTAGCCAGTTCAATAATACTTGAACCTTTTCCTTGGCGATGAATCACTTCCAACTCACGATAATTCAACTTTCCACTGGCCAACAAATCATAAAATACCCGGCCAGGTCCAACTGATGGCAACTGATCCTTATCGCCAACAAGAATGACTTGCATATTTTGCGGTGTCGCACTTAAAAGCAGGCTAAATAATTCTGTATCAACCATCGACATCTCATCAATAATTAAGAGCTGTCCATTAATGTTATCAATGTCTAAATCCGCAATCTTTTCACGCCCTGTAATTCCGAGCAAGCGATGAATCGTGGATGCTGGCATATTGGTTGCTTCTGACAAACGTTTAGCAGCGCGCCCAGTTGGAGCGACTAACTTGATTGAATCATTAATCTTTTTTTCTTCCATGCCAGTTAGTGCCATTAAATTTTGATATGCTGCAACCACGCCATTGATGATGGTGGTTTTACCGGTTCCTGGTCCACCAGTCAAAATAAATAATTTGTTTGTCAAAGCCGCTAACATTGCATCTTGTTGTTCTTCTGAATATGGAAATGGATTTTCTTTTTCTGCTTTTTGCAATGCCTTTGTGACTTCTGCGCGCTTAAACATTCCTTTTTGTGTGTTAAGTTCAACAATTCGCTGAGCAATTTGCAATTCTGCCACATAAACATCGGCGATAAATAAGCGATCTTCATCTGCAACAACCACGCCATCTTCAGTCAATGTTAAAATGGCGCGCTTAACGAGTTCGTGATCGATTGCAACATTTTGCGTACCTTCCAGCAAACGAGTCGCCTCGACGAACAAAGCTTGCAGTTGAATAAACGTATCACCCCGGTCAAAGGTCGCTCGGTTAATCGAAGCAACAACTCCCGCTTGAATTCGACGTGCATCTAGCGGGTCCATTCCTTGCTGCACCGCTAACCGGTCTACACGGGCAAATGCAACACCTTCAATATCTAATACGAGCTGATATGGATTTTCCTTTAACACATGCAATGTTTCATTGGCGTATTTACCATAAATTATCGTTGCCAATGCTGACCCAAAGCCATAATCGTTCAACGCAATAATCGCTCGTTCCATTCCATCAGCTTGCTGAAGTTGATTGACAATTACTTCACGTTGCTTGGCTGACAGACCAACCTGCTTTAGAACTTCCGGTTGTTCCAAAATTAAATCAATTGCTTCAACGCCTAATTCATCAACGATTTTTTCAGCCGTCTTCTCACCAATTCCTTCAAATTCAGCGCTCGAAAAATATTTCACTAATCCAGAACTCGAACTAACAGATAACCGCTTGTACTGGGTGCCAGCAAATTGCTCTCCAAACTTTGCATGACTCGTCACGCGCCCACTGAATTCATAAGCTGCCCCGATTTGAATCTCGCCAAAAGAACCGGTGACTGTAATCTCATCATCGGCATAGTCAAAATTCTTATCGTCAATGGAAACCGCCAAGACTTTATAAAAACTGTCTTGGGCCGCAAAAATAATATTTTGCACCTGCCCCGTCATCTGCGCTTGTTGCTGATCACCATTGAATAAATTTGATTGCTCATTATTCATCAATTCTTCCATTCAAAAGTTGAGTTAAATCATCTAGTTGTTGTGCTTGTTGTTGATATTTTTCGTGATTAATTTCTTTGGCGTTGTCTAACCATTCATTTTCAAGTTGTCCTTCAACTGCAGCAATCAATCCGCGCCCAAAGTTGGCATCGAAATTTTTTTCATTGACTACTAAAGCTTGATTAAATGCACCCTTAGCATGCTCTAAATCATTAAGACTCAGCCAAATGTTGCCTAGCATGATTTGGGCAGCTTCGTCTTTTGGTACCTGTTCAACACCTGTCAACCCATAAACTAGCGCTTGATTAAAGTTTTTTTGGTTATACCAACTTTGCGCCTGCATCATCGTTGCATCGTGTTGCAGATGATGATTCGTCACTTCTTTGAAAAAACGATTGGCATTATTAAAATCACCCGCCAGATAATACACATTTCCAGTGGCATACAAAAGGTGTTCATGTGCCTCATCATTTTGCTCAAATAAGTTCAAGCTTTTCAAGGCCAACTCTTCTGCTTCAATCAAATTTTCTGTCGCCGCTAAAACATTGACGAGATCAACATACGCACGCCAGTTGTCAGCATCTTGTTCGATCGCAGTGACCAATGCTTTTATATCATTTTGTGCTAAATTTTCATCTACCATGGTCACCACACCTCGCTTTAAATTGTATTACTTGAATCCGCAACCACGTTCAAATAAGACGTATCGTTGCGAATGATTTCTGTATAATTTTCTCCGTCATGTGTTTCCAAAATTGATGTCGACGTGTTTCCCAAACCACCTTGCGCCCGTGATTCAGCCAACGGAATTCCCAATAATTTAGCCATTCCAATTGTCAAAACCATACCGTGAGCAAAGAATACCAAGTTAACATCTTCACCACCATATGCTTGAACGGCTTCTTTCACGGCAACTACAAATCGTCTTTGAACTTCTTCAAATGTTTCAGCACCAAGAACTAGCTCGGCTTGGAAATTTTCTGGATGATGTCGCCATGCCTCATATTGCTTTGGATCTTGTTCTTGGACATCGGCAAACATTTGTCCTTCCCATGCTCCGACGCTAAATTCGATTAATCCTGAATTCAATGTCAAAGCTGGCTGATGTGCTAATAATTCAAGAGTTGCTGTAGCTGTATTCCGCGCCCTTTTCAGCGGTGAAGCCCAAGCATGAGTAAAATTGACATCGTGCAGAAATGCACCTAGTTGCGCAATTTGCTGATATGAACCAGGTAGTAGCGACGAATCACCATTTGCGCCTTGAAAGCGCCCTTCATTGTTCCATTCCGTCTTACCGTGCCTGATAAAGTATAATTTCGTCATGCTATTGCTCCTTCGTAGATACTTATCTATTTATTATATAACGAATTGGGCCGTGAAATATGTTGTTTTTAAGATAAAGGGTAAATCAAAAGCCGTGGGAGTCAAATTCCACGACTTAGTTAAATTAATTTATGATGAACGAACTTTTTGATATCCAATAATGCGCAATGTAATCACGATTGCCGTAGTTATCGTTGCATAGATCAGGATGACTACTAGTATAATGTACGAAATCAAGATTGGTATGCTCACCGTAGCTGAAATTACCACGAATATAAGGATAATAGTTGAAAGTCGGTTAATAATTTCTTCCATTCGATTCCAAGCGAGATTTTGCACTAAACAACTCGGCAGTTTTAGGAATCTCTTTCTTGGAATAATTTTATAATCCTTAATATCAGCCATTGCTAGTCCAATGCTCAACAACAAAACAAATGCCATGACTAAGCCTAGATTAATTCGTACACCAAATACAACAAGCATGACAGCAGCTTGAATGATACAACTATCGATCGGCATAATCCATCGCTCGTATTTACCAATTAAAGGCCATCTTGAACGATTATTTGCAATCAAATTACAAACGACCAAAAGTACTGGCACGTAAAATATTCCTACACCTCTAGACAATACAGTAATATTTAAACCCAATCCACTAGGCCATACTTTTGGCAATTGGTTCCAAAGTAATATGCCTAACAAAATTGGTACTAATCCTAATAGCGTGGGCCAAAACATTTTTTTCATAAAAATCTCCATGTATGTAATTAAAGCAACGAAATGTGCGAGTTATGCAATATCTTCGTCATTTTTCACTTGCGTGGTGGTTTTTCGATAATAATAGTAAGTTGCGACACGGTCCCATTCGGCTTTGTTGATCTGCGAAGTGATTCTGTCGTCGGATGATAGGTCCTGCCGAATCTGGATGAACCATAACACTAACACCAGACCAAACAGTTAGTGGAATTGGCGAATTATTTCGTCTTTCATTCAGATTCGTGTAGGGTCATCCGAACGTAAAGAATCTTTAGCGGAGCTGATCAAACAAAGAGGAATATCAAACAACCAGCACTACACATCTCAAAGTAAGCCTCCTAGTCAGATTACTATAAAATTGTGAATTTTTTTAAACTCAGCTAAATTTGCTTAGTGAATCACATAATTTTTTTTGTAATTCAAACTCTGTCGATCGAAACAAAAAAGCCGAACCTAGTCAGTCCAGCTCCATTATTGTTATTAAATTAATCCAACCCGCTTGAACACATCATCAACGTGGCGCAAGTGCCAGTGATAATCAAAGGCATCATCAATCTGTGCCTTAGTCAACACGCCAGTAATCGTTGCATCGGCGTCAACCAAATCCCGGAATTGCAGTTGATTATCCCATGACTTGGCAGTCAAAGGTTGCACGGCGTCATATGCTTGTTCACGTGACCAGTTTGCATCATCCATCAACGCATACATTAACCGTTGTGAATAAACCAAGCCATACGTTCGCTTCATGTTAGCCTGCATTGTTTCAGGGAAGACCTGCAAGTTCTCAACGATCTTTGTCAAACGGTGCAACATGTAGTCCAAAGTTGCTGTTGCATCAGGCAAAATCATTCGTTCAGCTGATGAATGCGAAATATCACGTTCATGCCAAAGCGGAACGTTTTCAAAGCCAGTCACTGCAAAGCCACGCAAGACCCGTGACAATCCAACCACGTTCTCAGATCCAATTGGATTACGCTTATGAGGCATTGATGATGAACCCTTTTGACCACCAGCAAATCCTTCTTCAACTTCATGAATTTCTGAACGTTGCAATCCACGAATTTCAACTGCCAATTCTTCCAAAGTTGTTCCAATCAACGCAATCGTTGAAAGATAGTCAGCATGCAAATCCCGTGGCAAAACTTGTGAGCCAATTGGTTGAGGCTCCAAACCAAGTTCCTTCATCGCAAACTCTTCAACTTCAGGCGCAATGTTAGCAAATGTTCCAACCGATCCAGAAAGCTTTCCAGTCTCAACCGCTGCTGCAACTCGATCAAAGCGTGCAACATCTCGAACTGCCGCTTGGTAATAACGTGCAATCACTAATCCAAATGTGGTTGGTTCAGCATGAACACCATGCGTCCGCCCCATCATTACAGTATCCTTGTATTGTAAAGCTAATTTCGCAAGCGCATCACGATACTCAATCAAATCTGACTTAATGATTTCATTGGCTTGTCGGAGGCGCAAAGCTTGGGCCGTATCAACAACGTCAGTACTAGTCAAACCGTAATGAATCCACTTTCGTTCATCACCCAAAGACTTTGAAACGTCACGAGTAAAGGCCACCATATCATGACGCGTCGTTAATTCAATCTCAGCAATTTCATCTTCATCAAACTTTGCATTTTGCCGAATCTTAGCAAGTTCATCTGCAGTTGGACGTTCTTTTGCTAATTCAGGATGTTCAATTCCCTCGTTTACTAATCCAGCCGTCACTGCAATTTCCACATCCAACCATGCTTGATATTGATTCTTTAGTGCCCAGATGTCAGCCATTTCTGGCCGAGTATAACGTTCAATCATTGCTTTAGGTCCTCTCACTTTACAAAATTAAATTTAATTTACTGATTCATTGTCTTTACCAATTTTACCGCAATTCACTAACAAAACAAAGCCACTGAAGCAAAAGAATCCTAAAATCCGAACATCTCTTTTACATGGGGTGCTAATGTTATTAAACACTTTGGTCATTTTTCACTTGCGTGGTGGCTTTTCAATAAAGATAGTAAGTGGCGAAGCGATTCTGTCGTCGGATGGTCAGCTCTTGCCGAATCTAGGCGAACCTTTTCACGCGTACTTTAGCGCCGTGAAAATAGCAAATTATTTTGCTATTCGCCGCGACTCGTGCAGGGCAAATCCGAAACGTAGAGAATCTTTAGCGAAGCTGTTCTCCGCACCACCACATATATATTACACAACTATCGCCAATAATTATTTCTAGATTTCATCATACTCATCCGCCCATAAAACAACTTCACCCTGCTTTAGAGATGCTGGCACATCAATCACGCGTTGGTTTGATGAACCCCGAAAACGCAAAGTTAAATCCATCAACGCTTGAACAAAACGTCCATCAACAACGACATCAAGCTCATTTAGTAATGCTAATTTATCATCCGTCTCAGTGATTAACTCATCCCAAGTGTAGCCTGTCCAAGCCCAAATATCCTTGGTGTTGCCAAATTTTGCTCGCACACGACGGGCTAATTTTAAGGTCACATCCGTGTTTAAAAATGGTTCACCACCAAGCAAAGTTAATCCTTGAACGTATGAATGCGACAGATCACTAATAATATGATCTTCTAATTCTTGCGTATATTCTGTCCCATATTGGAAATTTTGAGCTGCCACATTATAACAACCAGGACATAAAAATTTACATCCAGAAACATACAACGAACAGCGCACTCCCGGACCATCAACCATGATATATGGCTTGTAATCCGCCACATGGTTTAAAGTCCAGTCCTCACTTTTCCACTCTTTATTCTTCGGGACCGTAATTCCATTCGAAAGTTTCGTTGACATCTTCTCCATCGACCTCCGTTTGTGAAATATGCTTTACTCGTGATGAGATTTCCACATGGCGTCCGTGAATCATTGGCCGGGCTTGCGGGTTACCAAGGTAGCCACACGTTCGCTTAACCACGTCACACGTCTGCGGATCGCGATTACCACATTCTGGGCAACGGAATCCACGCGCAGTTGGTTGGAAGTCTCCTTCAAAGCCACACTTAAAGCACTTATCGATTGGCGTATTCGTTCCCAAATAACCAACATGATCATATGCGAAATCCCAGACGGCTTCCAATGCTGCCGGATTTTGGCGAATGTTTGGATACTCACAATAATGAATGAAGCCACCAGCAGCGTACTTTGGATATGCTTCTTCAAATAAAATCTTTTCAAACGGATTTGGATGCTTACGAACATCATAGTGGAATGAGTTTGTGTAATAATCCTTATCCGTAATGTCAGCAATCAAGCCAAAACGAGCCTTATCAAGCTCACAGAAACGATCCGTCAAAGATTCTGCCGGTGTTGAATAAACTGAATAATGGTAGCCATCTTCTGCTTCCCACGCCTGACATGCTTCGTTTAAGCGCCGTACAATCGAAACTGTAAATTCATGCGCAATTTCATTTTGTTCCCAATCAGGACCAAAGAAATGCGTTCCTACTTCATACAAACCGATGTAACCAAGTGACAAAGTTGCCCGCCCATTTCTAAACAATGAGTCAACATCTTCGCCATCTTTAAGCTTTTTACCAAAGACTCCATTCTTATACAAAATAGGAGCATTCTCTGGCACAGCTTCCTTTGTCCGAGCCAACTTGAACTTTAACGCTTTCTTGGCCAAGTCCAAACGCTCATCCAAAATTTCCCAAAAGAGTTCTTGATCATCACGGGCCTGGATTGCGATTCGCGGAATATTAAGCGTCACAACACCCAAGTTCATTCGACCTTCGTTGACCTCAACCCCATTTTCATCGCGCCATCCTTGCAAGAATGAACGACATCCCATGGGCGCTTTAAATGAACCAGTCAGTTCAACAATTTTTTCATAATTCAAAACGTCAGGATACATCCGCTTTGATGAACATTCAATCGCCAACTTTTTCAAATCATAGTTTGGATCTTCTGGATTTAAATTCACCCCACGCTTCAATGCAAAGACCAACTTAGGGAAGATTGCAGTCCGGTGGTCAGGTCCAATTCCTTTGATTCGAATTTCAAAAATCGCTTTTTGAATTTCACGCTCAATCCAATCCGTTCCCAAACCGAATCCTAGCGTAGTAAATGGTGTTTGCCCTTGTGCTGAAGCGAGCGTATTAATCTCATACTCCAACGCTTGCATTGCATCGTAAATATCTTTCTTTGTGCAATCCATTGCGTAGTCAGCTCTTTGATCAGCACCGACATACTTTTCAGCTGCCTTGAGATGCTTTTCGTAATTCATTGCTGCATAAGGTGCCAACAATTCGTCTACAGCATTGACAGAAGTTCCGCCATATTGAGATGATGCAACGTTAGCAATAATTTGTGCCATCTGTGCTGTTGCCGTTCCGATTGACTTAGGAGGCTCAACTTGCGCGTTTCCCATCACATAGCCAGTACTAAACATATACTTAAAGTCCACTAAACAACAATTTGACATTGGACCAAGCGGCGTATAGTCAAGGTCGTGCCAGTGCAAATCACCGCGTAAATGCCCTTTTGCAACGGTTTCTGGAAGCATCCGCAATCCCATCGACTTACCAATCATTCCCGCCATTAAATCACGGAAAGTATTGAAAACACGCGAATCTTTATTGGCGTTTTCATGCATCGTCTTATCATCACGATTAACAAGCGATTCCAACTTAGTCTCAGGATCAATTGCACGTGACCAAATTTTTTCGTTTTGTAGATGAACCTCTTGAAAATCACGAGCAGCATCTGGAGCTAGTTCTTGCAACCGCAGCAAAACAGCTTCGTATATCATGGCCGTATTCAAATATGGTTGTTCGGCCGTAGTAACGACGTCTTCCATAATGATTTCACGAAGTTCCGGTTCAATTCCTAAGAGATCTAAAATCAGTTCAATCTTAAAAGGGTGAAAATCAACCTTTTCGCCTGAACGTTTTGTAATCATCAATGTTGTCTTTGTTTGCTCCATGCTGCCTGCCTCCATCTGTTCATATGTAGTTTTATAATTTTTATTCCGTAACAGAATGTTATTTTAGTTTAATAATAATCTACTGTAATAAGCATTATGCACGTTTTTCTACTTGGATGTCAAAGTACACGATTTAGCATAAATATACAGCTTCTTTTACGAGTATACAAAGAAAAGCGCTTATATTCAAGCACTTTTTATAATTTTGCTTTAATTTATAACTTAATATTTATTCCTTATTAAGAGTAAGAATGTAACGGAACGTTATTTTATCAAGGCTTTCACAAGTTATTTTCATTTTGACATCTGCATAACTGTAAATGTATCTTTTTGTTTACAATTTAACATCAATTAAATTATTCACATTTTAGGCATTTTCGGTCGTCACGATTTCACGATCTACTAGCTCATTTAAATAGAAACGGAATAGCTCAACTAACTCAGTTTTGTCGCCAGTAAAAATGTTGACAGTATCGTTTCCAGAAGGATTGACCGTCTTGATTTTGATACCTGTCAAATCCTTATCAACTGAAACTTTTAGCTTGATTGACTTTTCCAAGCCCTTACTAGGTTCCAATGCTCGTTGCATCACATATGCACCTGCGTTGTTTTGGACAAAACCAGTGTCCCCCAATGCATAACGCTTTAATTCAGGATTAAAAATATACTTCACTGTATCACCAGCGACTTGAACTACTTTTTCAAATGCCATCTAATTGCTCCTCTATCACTTTATGATTGTATAACCAATATTTTAACTGTAATCCGTGTTTGCTTCAATCAAATTCACAAAATCTTCTTAACGCCGAATTCGTGAAAATGAAAAATTAAGACTTGGAACTGGTTGCAATTCGCGAGTATAGAACTGAACCTTGAACTCATTTGGCTCAACACTCAAAATTGCGTACGTGCCATGGAGGTATGCAAACTGGCCCTTTGGAAGCGAAATTGAACCCGGATTGATAAACAACTTGCCATCAATCATTTCTGCACCCAATTGATGAGTATGCCCCAAAGTTATCACGTCCGCATCCAGTTGCGTTGCTTTGGTCCGAATCTGGTTTAAATCACGCTCAGTATGGTACAAATGACCGTGCGTTTGATAAATCTTGATGTCGCTGTCTACATAATTGCGATCGTCTGGAAACATTGAATCAAAGTCCATATTTCCAATCACTGGCAACAACGTGTGAAAAAGTTCATCATCCGCTGCCAACTCAGAATCACCATTGTAAAACATCGCACGAATTTTACCTTGATATGCCTGCACGATTTTTTCAAGAATGTCTCGATCGCCATGTGTGTCAGATACGATTAAATAATCCATTTTAAGCCTCCCACCATGCGTTAAAGTCACGCATAAATTGTTTTAAAGCCTGTCCTCGATGCGAGATTTCATTTTTCTCTGCTGCCGTCATCTCTGCCATCGTCTTATTGTATGGCGGATAGAAAAAGAGTGGATCATACCCAAAGCCATTATCTCCTTGCAGATGGTCCAGAATTTGGCCATGCACTGAACCTTTAGCAACTAGTTTATTACCATCTGGCTTTAGAGCAACAATCACCGTTTGAAAATTTGCTGTCCGCTTCTCTGGAGCGAAACCCGTCAAACGTTCCAACACTTTGGCATTATTGGCAGCATCATCATGATCCGCAGCATAACGCGCAGAATGCACACCCGGTTCACCATTTAACGCATCAATTACTAAGCCAGAATCCTCGGCGACTACCGGCTGATTTAAAAATTCAGCAATAGTTTGCGCCTTAATCAGGGCATTTTCTTCAAATGTTTGACCATTTTCAACGATTTCTGGCAAATCTTCCAACTCTGTTAAATCACGGACTTGGATTCCAAGCGGTGCCAAAAATTCGCGAAACTCACGCACTTTACCAGCGTTTTTAGTTGCAAAAATCAACTCTTGCATATCGTGCTCCTACTTTCAAATATTTTAAAATTAAAGCGCTACACTTAGCCCAGTTGTGTTAATTTCAAGATGCGTCACGTTTAGCTTAAGATTGTCTAGCCAACGTTCGCCAATGGCCTCAAATCGCTCAACATCACCAGTTGTATAATAACGATCCTGATTATGATCAACACTTTGGCTATCATGCTCGATTTGTTGCTCTTGTATATTTTTAATTACCAAATCCACGGCTTCTGCTCCAGAATTAATCAGCCTAACTTGCGGCCCCATGGCTTCTTTGATATACGGTGCCAACAATGGAAAATGCGTGCAGCCCAAAATCAACGTATCAACTTGATGCTTGTTAAAATATGCCAGCTTATCAATCACGACTTGTCGCGCATAATCAGAAGTATAATCATAGTTTTCCACCACATCGACAAATTCAGGTGCTGCTAATTGCGTAATGTTGGCCGTCTGATTCCCAGCTAATAAAGCATTGTAGTAACTCATTGACTTAACTGTCCCAGCCGTTGCAATCACTCCAATTTCAGCATTTTTAGTCGCTTTAAGAGCAGCATCAACCCCAGGACGAATCACTCCAATCACTGGAATTTCTAACTCATCTTGCAAAATTGGCAAAGCTGCTGCCGTCGCCGTATTACAAGCAATCACCAACAACTTAATGTCTTTCTCCAATAAAAATTGCGCCATTTGTCGGGTGAATTCAACTACTTCTGCTTGCGGCCGTGGACCATAAGGCATGCGAGCAGTATCTCCAACGTAATAGATTTGTTCATTTGGCAATTGTAGCAATGCTTGCTTTACAACCGTTAACCCGCCAACTCCCGAATCAATATAGCCAATTGCTCGATTATCCATTCTTTACACACTTTCTAGTTTAGTTGCACCCATTCTAATAAATCTTTGGGTGTTGCAAACACAACGTCCGCTTGATTTTCAAAGACTTCTTGATTTGGCACGCCCCACGCTGCCATTCCAAACTTGATGCCAGCATTATGCGCAGCACCCATATCATGAACTGAATCGCCAATGTAAATTGCTTCATTTGGATTGACCTTGAGATTTTGCATTGCCAATAGAATTGGATCAGCAAATGGCTTCATATTGGGCGTCATCCCCGCAAAGACGAAATCTGAAAAAAATTGTTCGATCTTGTATTGATCGTGGTGAATCGCAAATTCATCTGGCGTATTTGACGTGACAATCCCTAGCGTTTGTCCGTTGTCTTTCAACCCGCTGAGCATTTCAAAAATTCCATTATACAAATGAATCCCATCTGCAAAGTCATTCACATTGCTTTTCCACTCCACAAGGACCGCATCAGGATTTGGCACCTTTAAATGAATAAGTGATTCATAACCTGGCAAGCCAAAAACGCTCCTAATTTCGGCATATGGTTTTTCAATACCGTGCTGACGTAAAGTATAGTCTAAAGATTTCATATACATGTCTTCAGTTGAAATCAACGTTCCATCGACATCAAATATGATTGTTTGCATCATGGTCTCCTTCAATCTCATCGCTACGTATTTTGTTGGACTAAAATCATCCAACGCCCATTCCTTTATTTTACCATGTTTAGCAACTGCACCAAATTAAAAATTCGGCTGAACCCTAAAAGTCCAACCGAAATTAATAATCTTCTTAATCTAATTTAAAAACTGAATCCCGCACAATAATCTCTGGATCAATGATCACCTGCTCAATGTCTGATTGTTCCGCCGTTTTGATGATGTCAATCAAGCGCACCACCCCGCGGCTCACCAACACAGACGTCGGCTTGCGAATCGTCGTGAGCGGTGGTATTAGATATTTAGAATAGCCCATATCGTCAAATCCGACAAACGAAATATCATCGGGCACGCGATAACCAAGATCGACACACGCATTAATTGCTCCAACCGCCATATCATCATTTTCACAAATCACGCACGTAGGAATATTCCCACTCGACAAAATTTGACGCATCGCTGTGTTACCACTTTTAGGGCGATAATCTCCTTGCTTAATTAGCATCGGATCAACTTCGATTTGATGGGCTTGCATCGCATTCATAAAGCCTTGCGTTCGTTGACCAGTTGATTCAAAGGTCTCAACACCTTTGATTAGTCCAAAGTTCACATGACCCATCCGAATGGCATACTCAGTCGCAATATAACTTCCTTGTTGATCGCCAAAAGCATAATTATCAATATCATCACGCTCAATTGCACGATTCAAAACAACCAATGGCAAACCAGTCTTTTGCAGATAATTAATAAATTCATCATCTGAGGTGGACTGGCTAATGACAATCACTCCATCGAAATTGTTGATGGCAATATTTTCGCCATCCATAGCGTTGTCAATGCTATTGATCGACAACGTATAATTTCTTGGAAAAAACGCTTGAGCCTGTTCGATTACATCATTTAGAAAACTGGCAGATGTCCCAGTCCGTAAATTTGTGAAGAACACACCAATCATATACGACTGCTTGGTCACCAAGCCTTTCGCATTCAAATTAGGAACATAGCCAATCTCGTTAGCAATTTCGTTAATCTTTGCACGAGTCGTTGGCTTAACTAAATTACTGCCATTTAGCGCACGCGAGACAGTCGTGTGTGAAACATTGGCCAACTTCGCAATCGTCAATATTGTCGCAGATTTTTTACTTTTTCCCATTTTGCCACCCCCTCTTAGAGTTCTTAAAAATTAATTGTCCGCACATTTTCACAAACTACCTTATCAGGAAAATCAGTTGCAAGTCGCGCCATTGCCAACAACAGTCCACCATTTCCCGGCAAATACTGTGGCAAATCTTGATTTTGGTAATTATGCCCATTTACTAGATAATTATTTTTTTCATCATCCGCTAACAAAATCTGAAGTGCTTCATCATAATCACCAAGTCGCGATGCAACCATTGCTAACATTGGATAATCCCAGCCCCACAAACTTGGCAGATCCCAATTTTCCAGAACTTGCTTGAGGGTTTTAGCAACTTTTTCTTGTTCCATCCGCGTTGGAATCAAACCATAAATCCCTACAAATGACGGATGATCATTTAATACATCAGCAAACTGACTTCCAGTAACTGCAACGTACGTGTCTTGCGTTTCATCCACTTGCGCCATCTTTTCAGCATAGTCATCCCAATCAGTTTCAATCTCCAAGCGCTCAGCCCACAGACTCGCAATTTGCAAACCAGCGTGCCAATATTCAATCTCAAACGTTGGATCAAGAACATTATTTGGTCCAAAACGTTCCTGTGATGGAAGCAAAGGACTTTCAAGATGATATTTTCCATCCTGTTGTGCCAAAAAGCTTGTCATAAATTCAGCAGTCTCTTGGACCAGCTCCCAATGTGTTTCAAGAAATGGCTTTGCTGGATTAGCTTGATACATTAATTCAAGCAACACCAACACATTAGGTTGCTGCCACACAATTAGCGGTGAAATCGGGCTAGGACTTTCGACCAAATCGGGGCCAATCTGTTTTAACCAGCGTGCTCCTTGGTAGCCATTCTTTTGTGCATTTTTTCGAGCACTTGGCAAGGCGGAATGATACCAATCCATCAATGGTTCCAGCGCCTCAGTTTGATTATACAATGCTAACCATGCTTCATGCCATGGTACCATCTCTAAATGGAATTTTCCACTCCATGAATTAACTGTCAGACCCGTTTCTTGTGGCGGAAGATTACCGCTACACTGGGCCTTGAGCAAATATTGACTCAAGATAATCCGGCGTTGTAATTCGGACTCTGTCACTTGAAAGAACCCAACTTCTTTCCAAAAATTTTCCCACCGTTGCTGATTAGCCTTTTCGCTAGTTGCAAAATTTAATTGCTCAGTTTGATTAAATTGCACCAACAAATCACTATTATCCTGATTTGTGATGGCAAAAACCAAGCGATGTTCTGCCTGCTGAACTAACTCAAGATTGGTCGAGGCAACGTCAACTTGATAATCAAGCGTATCCAAATGCCGTTGAATGTGAATCTGGTCAGCCACTTGCACCTGCGTTTGATGCTTAGTTGGTTGATTCCAGTCACTCGCTCCCATTTTGGGGCTACTATATGGAAAACGTAACTCAATTTCAAGATTCGCGCTACCACTAACACTAATTCCAATCACGTCAGCATCCGAGACAAAAGTTTTAACCTTAATTGTCTCGCCGTCGATCGTAAATTGTGAGAAAATTTCGCCCGTTGCTACATGCAAAGTTTGCGTAATATTTGTTAACCGGTCCGGCGTAATTGGTTCACCATCTTTCAAAAATCGAATCTGCACCAAGTTCAACCGATGTGGATTTTCACGCAAAGCCGCATAAAGATGTGCTTGGTTCTCGGGCACATCAGTTGGATATGCGACTTCTTTTTTTGTGATGCCCGTGGTGTAAATCGTTTCCTTCAAATCGCTCAACTGATTTTGCTCAGTAGCATTCCAGCCCCAATTACTCAGGGTACAAAGCGGCACACCATTGACATCGTAATCTTCTGCCAATGTTTGAACTCCCGTCGGATCAACCGTGAAAGCAATTGACGAATTTCCAACAGTTAGAGGCGCCTTGTAGTCAATTTCATGCAATTCAGGATTACATGACGTTAATATTTCTGCTCGATTGATCACGTGTCTAACTCCTGTTCTAAAACATAGCATTGATTAATTTTTAACGTTCCAAATTTGATCCCATGAATAACCTGTCAAATCTTCGGCGACCTTCTTGGTTTCTGGATCAACATCTTCTTTAGCCCCACCAGTTGACAATCGATCAATTTCGGCCTTAACAATCTTGTGAGTATTTTGATTCAAGTTGAAGCCCTTCACAAGATAACCAGCGTACCAGATACAAAGCAATGGAATTCCGATGAATAAAATCATAATCGCATCTTTAGCAGTTCCACTTTGGTGAGTTGCCCCAGCCACGAATCCACTTGCTGACAAACCAACACCAATTAACGCATTTCCTAAAGCACCAGTCGTTTGACGGGTAAATGTTTGAACCGCTGCAAATGAACCAGCTCGCAATTGCGTTGAAGCCAGCGTATCAACATCTGGAACCAACGGAATAACTTGCCAAGCTGTATATTCCAAGAACTGACGACCAACTTGCCAAACAACAGCCAAGACCATTAACGTAATCAAGGCAGATGCTCCAGTTAATTGCACCTTTGAAAGATACAAGACACCATATGCGAGCAAAACAAGCGTAACAAGAGTAAAACTAGTTCCCCAAGTTACCTTAGGATTCTTAGTCTTCATCAACATCCAAGCAGCAATTGGCACAACGATCATTCCGATAAATGACAATGACGCTACTGACTGTCCCAAAGCTTGATCAAGTCCCAACACGAACACAATATAATACAAGAACGCCGTTGAATAACAGTCCTTTGCAAAGTAACTCACAAAATAAATGACAACCATGCGTCGAGCTGACTTATTCTTCCACACTTTCCAATATTGGTTCACACCACGCTTCATCCGCTCTAACAAGCTCGAATCTTCGTCTTTAACCTTGTTAGGAGCTTCAAACTTTTCAACATATTCTGGGCTAAATTCCCAAGTTGAACGGTATGTGATCAAAGTTGCAATCGTAAAGACCACTCCAAAGACCACCCCTGAAATCGTGTAGGCAATTGCAGTTTCAGAACCAAGAATTGACAACAACAAGGCTGGCAATGCTGATACCGCAAACGTTGCAAAGGCTGAGACAAATAGTCGGACAGACCCCATCTTAACTCGGTCATTGGCGTCTGGCGTCATTTCAGCTGGCAATGTTTCGTATGCGATTCCAATGGTCATGTTGGCAGTATTAATCATCAAATACGCAACAAAGTACCAAATAATTGACCCTGGCACAACTACGAACAACATTGGGAAGAAAATCAAGATAGTAACTGCACCGATTAACAAGTACAGATGCCGTCGCCCAAATTTACGACCAATTTTTGTATTAAATAGATTATCTGAAGTAGTTCCCAAAAGCATCGCAAACGCTGTATCAAAAAGCTTTGCAAATAAGAACATAAACCCGACCGAAGCAGGTGACAACTTAGCATAAGTGGTCAAGAAGAACATCAGGTATGAACCAATTAACGTCCCCCAGGCTCCTCCATTCATGTCGTTCATTGCGTATCCTAAAGAACGCAACCAGGTGATTTTCTTTGGTGTATAGACCCATTTTTTGTGTGGATTTTCCATGATTTATTTCTCCGTGATTGATTTGATGTTTGCACCATTGATCTGCAAATGTTCGACATTAACTGTTTTAATTCCGCGGTCATCATCGTGAAAACGACCACCAGTTTCTTCAGCACGCTCAGTTGGCAACAAGTTCTCTTCTGATGCCAGTGACCAGTCGAAGTTTTCGATTGTCACATTTTCGATTGGTGCTTCTGGCAAGCCAACAATAAAGGCCGCAGTTGCACGAACATTTGTCGCATTCACATTCGTAATCTTGACATCGCGAATGTGCGGTGTCGCTGGTGTAACTGGTTGCTCATCCATCGAAAGCACCGTTGCTTCTTCATCTGGCAAGACACCTGGCGCAAAGTACATTTCTAGCGTGATTGGGCACCAGCAACTATCCATCTGCAAATTATCGAGCTGAATATTTTGAATGGTTCCGCCCCGTGTTCGACGAGACTTCAAACGAATTCCACGACGGGTTCCTTCAAACGCACAATTTTTAACAAAGACGTCCTTGATTCCCGCTGCCGTCTCCGAACCAATCGCAATTCCACCATGACTCGCTAAAATTTTACAATTATCAACCGTCACATTTTCTGTTGGAATCCCAATTTTAAGCCCATCTTCACCAGAACCAGACTTCAGCGTTACACCATCATCACCCACATCTAACAAGCAATTTGTAACTTTGACATTCTGTGATGAATCAATATCCATCGCGTCAGTGTTAATAGCATCAGCTGGGTTTCTAAACGTCATGTTATTAATTACAATGTCGCTTGAATACAATAAATGTAACGTCCAAAATGGCGAGTTTTCAATTGTGAAATCCTGTAAATTAATATTTTGACACTTCCAAAATTGCACAAGCGGCGGACGCAAGAATTGTGTTGAAGGTCGCCCACCACCACCTGTTCGCGTTTTGTAATCCGGGTTTAATTCCGCCAAACGCAATTCATAGTCTTCACGCGGCAATGTCCGATCTTCTGCTTCGATTTGGCGAAACTTCTCCCACCAACCCTGCCCAGATCCGTCAATCCGTCCATTTCCACGAATCGTAATATTACTCTGGCCTGCCGCATAAAGAAGTGGGTGCATTGCGTAACATTCGATCCCTTCCCAGCGCGTCCAAATTGGTTGATACAAACTAGGATCATCGTCAAATTGCAAAACTCCATCGTCTTCAAACGTAATCGTCAAATTTGACCGTAAATCAATCGGCCCAGTTTTATGAACACCAGTTGTCACAATCACTTCGAGTTGCTCAGCGTGATTATTCATATCCAATGCTTGTTGAAAATTTTGATAATCATCAATGCTAACTGTCAATTGCATTTTATTCACCTTTAATTTCTATAATATTTTAGTCAAAGAATCCGAGATTGTTCTTAGCATTATGGTATGCAATATTTTGCACAATCCGTCCTAATTTTGCCAAATCGTTTGGAACCCGGCCCTGCTCTGCCAGATTACCGTAGAAGTTACACAACACCCGGCGGAAATATTCATGTCGTGGATATGACAAGAAGCTCCGTGAATCTGTTAACATGCCCACAAAATGCGGTAACAAACTCTGCTGGGCAAAGATTCGTAACTGTTGATCCATCAATTCGGCCGTATCATTAAACCACCAACCAGCGCCAAGTTGCAGCTTTTGGACCACTTCACCTTGGAATGCACCCATCATCGTAGCCAGTTCAATCCAATCATTTTGATTTAATGAATAGAAGATTGTCTTAGGAACAGCATTTTGACTTTGCATGGCCGTGTACAACTCTGTGATATGGGCAACAATGTCTCCTTGCGTACCAACGGCATCATATCCTGTGTCAGGTCCAATTAGATCAAACATTGGTCGATTTAAATCACGATTAGAATTGATGTGGAATTGCATGGTCCAACCAAACTCGGTATTGAGTTGCATCAGGTTTTCTAGCAACATTGTTAGATACTGATCAATTTCAGTTTGACTCAGTTGTTCATTGGCAATTCCCTTTTGAACAATTTGATCAAGTTCAGCAGGTGTCGCTGTTTTAAAATGATACGTTAGCAACGACTGATCCGATAAACGTCCACCAATTGCATGAAAAAATTCAAACCGTTGATGCAGCGCCTTTGTAATGTCTGCAAAATTTTGGATTTCAACGCCAGCAATCGTTCCAAGTTGGTGCAAATATTCACCATAGCCATCCCGATCAACTTGAAACAACTTGTCTGGTCGCATCGTTGGTAGCGTCTTAAAGCCATTTTCTTGCTCAGTTTCTTGCAATAGTTTGTGATACTTCAAATCATCAGCTGGATCATCTGTTGTACAAACGACTTGCACATTTGAATTCTTAATCAGATTCCGTGGCTTAAATTCATCCGTTTGTAGCAACTCATTTGTTTTCGCCCAAATTTTTGGCGCAGATGCTTCTGTTAATTCTGCTTCAATCTGGAAAAAGCGCCGTAACTCAAGATGCGTCCATTCATAAACCGGGTTACCATAAGCATTCTCTAACGTCTTTGCCCATTCCACAAACTTCGTATAATCATCACCGTCACCAGTAATATTTTTTTCATCAACTCCATTGGCCCGCATCAAACGCCACTTGTAATGATCCCCATACGTTCCAGAATTCAACCAGAGCTTAGTAATATTTTCATAATTCTGATTTTCATAAATCTCTTGTGGGTTCAAATGACAATGGAAATCAATAATTGGCATTTCTTTTGCGTAATGATGAAATAATTCATCAGCTGTTTTATTAGTTAAGAGAAAATCGTCTTGCAGTAAAGTCATTGTCCGGACCTCTTATCCTTGTGGCTCATACTTTGCGAGCGCTTCTGCTTTTGTCTTCACAAGCCCTTCAAGCAAGTCGAGATGTTCTGCAATATGAATGTTGAGATATTGATCATACAAGTCCTGATTACTTAACAGAATCTCCCAGAACTTATCACGATACACATACTTGAAATTATTCTTCAAATTCAAAATCGAACCATACATAGTGTGCAAGATTTGACGCGCATCGTCATTATCGATCAACGTCAAAACGTTTTCTTGATTCATCTCTGCTGGCTTAGGTGCTGTTCCGTTGGTTTGCGCATTGAAATGATAAAAGGCTTTCACATCATCCAAATTTTCATACGCAAATTGATAAAGTTCCAACATAAATTTTGGATCCTTGTGCGCAATCACACGTAATGCTTCCAACCAGTTCGTTCCAGCGGTTTTAACATGCCAACCATGCTTACCTGACAAACGACCGATGATTTCGTATACTGAGAGCTTATCAGAGCCAGAATGGATGCTGAGCTTATAACCAAAATGTTGCGCAATTGCTTCGTGCACCACATATTCGCGTTCAAAACGTTCAACATCGCCAATATAATCAATCGCCTTTTGGAATTCTCCATAGAAACGGGGAGCCATCGTAACCGGCTTAACACCTTTTTTCACAACTTCATTAGCAAAGAAGAAATGATTTTCAGGAGTTGTTTGATAAGGCGTTTCATCCATTGAAATTTCAAAGTCCAAGTTATACGGCACGATAAAGCGTTCGTAAATATCGGTCGCAAACAAGATTGCATCGTAGAACGTCAATACTGATTCTTGCAACGCTTGTGTGTCAAAATGAACTTGCACTCCATCACCAACTTCAAATGTCTGATCCAAGTATTTCGTGTTAAAATATTCAATTTGATCAGCATCCAGAGCGTTAAAACGTTGTGCCAAAGCATCTGGATCAAGATTTACAACATCGCTATGAATCTCTTCCGTACAATCCAACGTAATCATTGAGCAACCACTTTTGATTGCATAATCAATTTCATACGGCGCCTTCACGTGATCTCCATCCGCACCCCAGCCAGCAGTGTAACCTTCTTCAAAGACTGACCATGAGGCTGCTTGGAAAACATCTGTCACCGTGCGACCTGTCAACGCATACTCACGAATTGATTGTTGCGCTAAGACTGGCATAATATTGTGTTGCTTGAACAACCGTAAATGAGCATTCGAAGCAACTCCCAAACGATCGCCCAACCCAAATGAGTTTTTATAATGGCGCCGAGACGTTGGACGAATCCACTTAAACCTTTTCGCCAAAACATTATTATTATGTTCATTCAACTCAGCAACTAACAATGTCGAATCCACATCTGTTAACTGATCAAGTGCAATAAATTCGTCCGCAGTCAAACGATTCTCATAGACAACCAAATATTTTTCAATTTGGTTATCGTCATTTTGATGCTTGAGAATAAAATAGATATTACGGCGATCAACTTGGATTGATGGCGAGTAAATTTCAGAATTGGTCAATCCTTCGTACGCACCATTCGCGTCAAAAATTGCTTGCACGTCAGTTAATAAATCAGCTAAAATCATAAATTCCTCCAAAAGTGGGTAATTGTCTAATTAATGTTCACGTGAACATTTTGTAAGTTTATAACACCATCAAGGCTTTACTAGGCATAACATCGCCATAACTTGTAAGCGATTTCAGTATATCATATTTGTTTTATGCACACGTACACATTTCCAACAAAAATCTTATTCTTCATAGAATCTCCTAAAAACCGGAGTATTTTGTGGCCGCAACAAAAAAATGATTAATCCCAATTAAGAAATTAATCATCAGCTTTGAAATATTTTATTTTCCTTCGATCTCAAGCTCTTGCAGGCGTTCATCAATCAACGACAACACCCTTGCTCGATTATCAGCATCTTCAAGGTCATACTCTTGCAAATTAATGCGCATCTTAGGAGACGCATCGTATTCTTCATACCACTTGCGATATGCGTTCCACATCTTCAAATAATAAGCGCGCAACTCAGCATTATCATCAAACTGTTCATAATCACGTCCACGCTTTTTGATCCGATACAAGATCGTTTCAAAATCAGCATCTGCAAATACCATCAAGTCAGGACGTCCCTTTTTCGTAACGGAAATTTCTTCCATCATGTTGTTTAGCAGGTTCATATAAACATCTAACTCTGCGTCAGAAATATTTCCAGAGCTGTGATTTTCCTTGGTAAATAAGGCATCCTCATAAATTGAACGGTCCAAAACATTGTTGTCATCCGCCAAAGCCTTTTTAATCATGGCAAAACGCTTATTCAAAAAATAAATCTGTAGCAAAAATCCGTATTGCTTTGGATCAGCGTAATACAGTGGTAGCACAGGGTTCTCCCCGACTGGTTCAAAGAAAGCCTTTGTCCCTTTGTGCGTTGCAATTAAATCCGTTAAGGTTGTCTTACCAACCCCAATCATGCCTGCTGTGATTATCACCATGATTGTCCTTCTTTCGTTAATTTTTATCTTCATCATCAGCTAACAAAACGTTAGGAATATGCTATATCCATATTAACGAAATCAGGCGAGAAAAACAACTACAAGGGGTGTAATATTTGTCTTAATTTTGTTTTAATTTAAAAATCGGCCATATGAATCAAGCATTACGTCTGGCATATGGTTGCGGTATGGCGATAAAGTTTCCTGGCTATTGTGCAGAATAATAACATTTCCAGGCAACCGCACACCCAGAAAGTGAACAATATCCCCTGGTTGATCAAGGTACTCAATTTTTGCTTGGTTTGCATCAATTCTAGCACGATGTTTGACGATGAATTCAGCCGAAAATCCTGGCGTATTAACTGCCACAGCCTGTTCAATCCGTGGGCAAACAATCGCAGTGTAAACAGCAAACTTACCGCCTCGTGAATGCCCACTCACCAGCAAGTCGCCGTATTCTTCAGGCAACTCATTAACAAAATCACGCACTTTTTCATACACTTCCGTTGAAATAACCATGCTCTTTAAATTATCCCACCATTCCACCAAGTTAACGGTACCGCGGAAAATCAAGGTATAATTCGTCTGTGTTGGGCTCTCGAGCACAAATGCAGTAGCCAATTCGTCATGATAGACAGCGACAATGCGATGCGCACAGAGCCAATAGTTCGGTTGAATTGCATTTAGTAAGCTAGCCCACCCGCTTTGCCCGATCATAATCGGCAGTTGGTTCGCCTTTAACTTTTTTTTGGCCATTTCTAAAATAGTTTGAATGGTTTGTTCTTTGATACTTAGAAATTCGGCGTCAGAGATTGCGTAGATTAACGCGTCTAACAGAATTAAATTTTCGTTGCTTAGTTTACGCATCTGAGCTCCGCCTTTCTGTTTTCCATTTGTAATGGCATTAATTGTGGATCGCATTGATTCTTACCAATATTATGCTGGAGTTGATCAGCTTCAGCATAATGTTGTAATGAAACATCTTGGCCATTTTATTTAATGCGTGGTGGTTTGAAATGATGATAGTAGGTGATAACGCGAGGTAGCGGCACCAATTCGACTCATTTTGCAAAAAATGTAAAGTCGAATGGGACCGTGTCGCCACTTACTATCATTATTGAAAAGCCACCACGCAAGTGAAAAATGGCCAATGTATTTCATGCCTAACACTCCACTAACAATCTGCAAAACAAATCCCAACACTATCCAACATTAACTTTAGCAGATTCACAAAAAACTTCCAACCATGAGCTTAGTTCAACTAAGTGTCACTGATTGGAAGCCATTTAAAATTTTAATTATTTATTATTGAACTGTCACTGACTTTGCCAAGTTACGCGGGCGATCAACGTCCAATCCACGGCCCAACGAAGTATAATAGGCCAACAGTTGAGTTGGTACTACTGAAATCAAAGGTGCCAACAACGGATTAACATCTGGCAAAACATAATCATCGCCAGCCTTAGCTAATGATTTAGCGACAATCGTGTATGGCAACGCTCCTCTGGCAGTCGTTTCTGACAAATTACCACGAACCAGTCCCGCCGTCTTTGGTTGTGTAATCAATGCCAATACTGGTGTGCCATCTTCAATCAACGCCAACGTTCCATGCTTTAATTCTCCGGCCGCAAATCCTTCAGCCTGCACATAAGAAATCTCTTTCAACTTCAATGCTGCTTCAAGTGCAACCGCAGAATCAACTCCACGTCCAATATAGAATGCGCTGTCCGTCGTTTCAGGAACTAACATTTTATCCGCCACAGCCTTGAAAGTTTCCTTGTCATCAACGACCGCTTGAATCCCCACAGCAATTTCTGACAATACTTCATGCAACTCGAAATCCAAGTTAGCTTTGTCAGCCAATGCATAGGCCAAAATTGCTTGCAATGTGACTTGGGCAACATAGGCCTTTGTTGATGCAACGGCAATCTCTGGACCGGCTAACAATGGCAAAGCATACGTTGCCTCACGCCACAGAGTTGATTTTTCAACGTTGGTCAGAGTCAAAGAATGGTATCCTTGGTCGTTAATGTTTTGCAAAACTTCACGTGAATCAGCTGTTTCTCCAGATTGTGTCAAGAAGATAAAGAATGGCTTCTTCGACAAAAGTGGTTGCTCATATGCGAATTCAGACGACAAGAAGACGCTCGTTGGCTTTCCTGACCAGCGTTCAAACATTCGTGCGCCAACTAGTCCAGCGTGATAAGAAGTACCAGCAGCGACGATATAAAGCCGGTCTGCTGCTTTCATTTCATCCAAAATCGCTTGTCCAACTTGCACGGTCCCATCTTCGGCCAAATAACGTTCCATCAAATGCCGAATCACAATTGGTTGCTCGTCAATTTCCTTTAACATGTAATAAGGATAAATTCCTTTATCAGTCTCAGAAGCATCAATGTCCAAATGGAATGGCTCGCGTTCAACGGCCTCACCTTGTTCATTAAAGAGTTGAATCTTCTTTGGATCAATGATTGCCACTTCACCATCATGCAATTCAATGAAGTCATGCGTTTCATCCAACATTGCCACTGCGTCAGAGGTCACGACATTAAAGTCAGCTCCAACCCCAATCAACAACGGTGACTTACGCTTTGCCACGTACATCCGATCAGGTTCTTCACGATCCATCAACAAGAAGCCATACGCTGAATCTCCAAACAATGTTAGCGCCTTTTTAAATGCATCAAATGTTGACAGATTTTCAGTATCCACAAACTTGCCAATCAACTGCACGGCCACTTCAGTATCAGTATCAGATTGGAATTCTACATCTGCCAGATATTCTTCCTTTAATTCCAAGAAATTTTCGATGACTCCATTATGCACGAGATAGAAACGTCCGTCAGCAGAAACGTGCGGATGCGAATTTTTCACTGCCGGCACACCATGAGTAGCCCAACGAGTGTGCGCGATTCCAGAAGTTCCAGTTAAACTTTTAGTTGCAACTAGCGCTTCAAGATCAGCCACACGTCCTTTTTCACGAACTAAAGTATCTGCGCCCAGTTCAGCACTTGGTACAAATACGCCCGCTGAATCATATCCACGGTATTCTAACTTTTCAAGCCCTTTTAACAAAATCGGGGTTGATTGCTTATTAGTTCCAGTAAATCCAACAATTCCGCAATAAAACATATTTTACCTCTTTATTTTCAATCAACCAGCTATTTTTAATTAAACAGTGATTGGTATAGTTTATTTTTTTATTAATAAATTCAATTATAGGCGATTAAAAAGGCAAGTCAACCACATTGACTCACCTTTTAAAGTTTATTGGTATAGATTGGTATACCTAGTTAGAAAATCGTTTCACCATGCTGGCTTAAATCCAATCCAACGTGTTCTTCTGCCTGAGCGACTCGCAATGGTACCACAAAAGAAATTAACTTTGCAATCACATACGTCGCTGCGCCAACAAATGCCACGGTTAACATAATTGCCAAGAACTGAACTCCAACCAGATGCCAGTCACCTTCAATTAATCCGGCCGAACCAGAAAGTTGCTTTGTCGCAAAGACTCCTGTTAACAGACCACCGACGATTCCACCAATTCCATGAATTCCAAACGCATCCAACGTGTCATCATAACCAAGACGTGTCTTCACAAACGTTGTTCCAAAGAATACCGCAACAGAGACAATGACACCCATCGCAGCTGCAGAACCAGGATTAACGTAGCCTGCTGCCGGAGTAATTGCTACCAAACCTGCTAATGCCCCAGACAACAAGCCTGATACCTTAACATTGTTTGATTGATACATTTCCAATCCTAGCCAAGCGACCATTGCTGTTGAAGCTGCAACAGAGGTGTTAATGAATGCTAGAATTGCTTGTCCATTGGCAGCCAACGCAGACCCCGCATTAAATCCAAACCAACCAAACCAGAGCAATCCGCCACCAATCACAATCGCAGGAACGTTGTGTGCAGTTAATTCGCCCATCTCACGGCGCCGACCAAGCATCAACGCTAATACAAGAGCCGAAACACCAGAAGAGATGTGAACGACATCACCACCAGCAAAATCCAACGCTCCCATCTTGGCCAAGAGCCCATCGCCCCAAACCATGTGTGCAAGAGGTGCATACACGAGAACCAACCAGATAATCAAGAATAGCAAGAACGCTTTGAAATTCATTCGGCCAACTACACCACCAGCAATAATCGCCATTGTAATCATCGGAAACATTCCTTGGAACAATGCAAACGCCCCATCAGGAACAGTCAAACCACGCGTGCTTTCAACCATTGAGACATTATGCAAAAATGCATCTTTAAACCCACCAATCAAAGAACCAGTTCCGCTAAATGCTAGTGAATAGCCAACGACGAACCAAACCACTCCACCAACTGCGATTGAAACTAGTACCATTGCCAACGTGTTAACCGTACTTTTAGGCTGCGTAAATCCGCCATAGAATAACGCCAAACCAGGAACCATTAACCAAACTAATGCTGATGCAACTAAAACCCAAGCGATATCTGCTGCGTGCATGTCTCTTCCTCCAAAATACGAATTATTTTTAAATAACTAACTCTATAATTAGTATTTTAGCGATTTTATGAACCAGCATAGCAAATAATGTTAGCTTTAGTTACATAACAAAAAGAGCATTGGTCTAGGCCAACACTCTTGAGATGTAAATTATTAATATTTTATCCTTCAACTAGTCTTGTCAATGGCTTACGAGCCAAGAATAGGACAACCGCAAAGACCAAAGGCACCGTCGCAAAGATGACGAAGTACAAACCAGGATTTGAAGTATACAATGGTGCCGTCACAGCGTTCATTGATTGACCAACGGAATTTGACAAGAGCCACAAAGCCATCATTTGTGAACCAAAAGCTTTTGGTGCCAAACGATTCGTAACTCCGTATGTCACTGGCGAAATCAATACTTCACCCAACGCAGTCAACGCAACTGAACCAAAGACCCACATTGCTGAGAAACCATGTCCTTGTGCAGCTGCAGGCATCAACAAGAAATACGAACCAGCCACAATCAACAATCCAAATGCATAACGCACAAACAAGTTAGGCAAACGATCTGCGTACAACTTGTAGATAATTCCCATAATTGCAGTCACAATCATGACCACAAATGGATTAACAGATTGCAACCAGGCTGCTTGTAGGTTAATTCCACCAACATGCAAGTTCGCCTTCATCACGAAGTCAGCCCCGATTGAACCAGCCCCTTCTTGAACAGCCCACATTGACACTCCCGCAAACCAAATTGGGATAAAGGCCAACACCTTTGAACGTTCTTGCTTAGTAACAAGCTTTGAACTTGAAATTCTAACAAAATAAGAAATCGAAATTGCAACTGCTAAAAATGCGACAACATTTGACAATAAGGCAGCATTGATTTGATTTTTTGCATTAAATAGTGCGAAATAACCTTGATGAATGTTAGCTGTGATTGTAAAGAAAGCAATGACAACTACAAGAATTGCAGCAATCGTTCCACCTAATTTACCAACTTCTTGGCGCGTGATTGGGTTTGGAACCGGCGTGCTAACGTGCTTTAGTGAAGTTGCGCGCCCGATGATAAAGACGAACAACCCGATTCCCATGACAATCGCTGCCAAACCAAATCCGTAATGGAAGCCATAATGTTTCCACAAATAATTGACGGCAAATGGCGAGATAAATGACGCAACGTTAATCGCAACATAGAAGAAGCTAAACACAAAGTCATAATCTTTATCATCATCAAGCGATTGTCCAACGAAGGTCGAAACGTTGGGCTTTAGCATTCCTGTTCCAATGATCAACAATGCCAACGAAGCGAACAAACCAGCAGCACCAATCGGAATCGCCAACACAACGTGCCCAGCTAGAATAAATATTCCACCAACGATAATGATGCGCGAAGTTCCAAAAATCCGATCAGCTAACCATCCACCGATGACCGCAGACATATAAATCAAAGCTCCGTACATCGAAACAATTGCCACGGCTGAAGTGTTATTAAACCCTAGCCCGCCATCTTTCAGCGTTGCAATCATGTAGTACAACAGAATTGCCTTCATCCCATAATATGAGAAACGTTCAGCGAATTCTGTTCCTAAAACTGTTGGAAATCCTTTAGGGAATCCAAAGATACCTTTTTTTGCCTGTTCCATGACTGCCTCCTACGACATATGTATAAAAGTAATTTATCAACCTTCATATCGTATCAATTTATTTGTAATATTACAAGTTTTCATTCTTAATCATTGCAATTTTCGTAACAAAAAGTGCATCCGGGGTTAACCGAACACACTAGAATTACTATTTAGCCTTAAATTACTAATCGTGCAATTCATGAAACATCTTGGCCATTTTCAGCTGGCATGCTGGTTTTTAAATAATGATAGTAGGTGGCGACACGGTCCCATTCTACTATTAATTTCGTTTCCACGAAATTTAGTAGAATTGGTGCCGCTACCTCGCTCATTCACCTACTATCATCATTTCAATCCACCATGCTTAAAATTAAATGACCAAGATGTTTCAATAAATATTGCATTTTACTTGATCAGCGGAGCGATTCTGTCGTCGGATGACCAGCCCTTGCCGAATCAAGGCGAACATTTTTTCACGCGGGCTTTAGCGCCGTGAAAATGGCAAATTATTTTGCCATTCGGCGTGACTCGTGCAGGGCCATCCGAACGTAAAGAATCTTTAGCGAAGCTGATCAAGTAAAAGCCAATATTATACAACTAGCACTACGCATTAAATAGTCAACAATTCATTTTCTTTATCAGCAGCAATTTGCTCAACATTTTTAACACCCTCATCCGTGGCTGTTTGAATGTCTTTTTCAAGCTTACGCAACTCATCCTCAGAAATTTCTTCCTTTTTAGCTGAGTCAAGCGCATCACGACGAATGTTACGAACCGCAACCTTCGCCTTTTCTGCTTCGGCTTTCACTTCTTTTGCCAAATCTTTACGAGTTTCCTCAGTCAAAGCAGGAATCACCAAACGAATCACTGATCCATCATTAGCTGGTGTCAATCCCAAATCAGAAGCAAAGATTGATTGTTCGATTGCCTTTAAAGCAGTCTTGTCAAACGGCGTAATCAAAAGCACGCGCGCCTCTGGAACTGTCACTGAAGCCAGTTGGTTCAATGGCGTATCCGCTCCATAATATTCTGCAGTGATGTTACGCAAAATAGTTGGATTTGCCACTCCCGCACGAATATTTCCAAGTTGATGTTGCAATGACTCTCCTGCCTTAACCATCCGTGCCTTTGTTGAATCTAAAATTTGATTTGCCATATGTCTAATGTCCTCCCACAGTGGTACCAATATTTTCGCCCAAAACTACGCGCTTAATGTTACCATGGGTATTCAAATTGAAGACCACCAAATCAATATCATTATCCATCGAGAGCGTTGAAGCAGTTGAATCCATGATGTTTAACCCTTGTGACAAAACGTCCATATGCGTCAAATGTTCATACTTAACTGCATCTGGATTTTTACGTGGATCATCATTATAAACGCCATCCACTCCATTTTTACCCATCAAAATTGCGTCTGCATTGACTTCTGCAGCTCGCAAAGCTGAAGTTGTATCCGTTGAGAAATATGGTGAACCAGTTCCGGCCCCAAAAATCACAATCCGTCCTTTTTCAAGGTGACGAACTGCTTTACGGCGCACGTATGGCTCAGCAACTTGACGCATTTCAATCGCTGTTTGCACGCGCGTTGGCACATCTAGTGTTTCCAATGCATCTTGCAAAGAGAGCGAATTCATCACCGTTCCGAGCATTCCAACGTAGTCCGCTTGAGCTCGTTCCATCCCAAGTTGTGCTCCAGCTTCACCACGCCAAAGGTTTCCACCGCCAATGACAATCGCAATTTCAACACCTAGTTCATATACTTCTTTAATTTCTGCAGCAATATCGTTGACGGTCTGAGGATCAATGCCATAACCAGTTTTACCGGCCATAGCTTCTCCTGATAACTTCAACAGTACGCGCTTATACTTTACGTCTGCCATATTGCGTGAACTCCAGTCCGGTTATTGAATTTGTGCAGCAACTTCAGCCGCGAAATCAGTTTCTTTCTTTTCGATTCCTTCACCAACTTCATAGCGAATGAATGAAACAACTTTACCATTCTTACCAGAAACAAAGGCTTCAACAGTTTCTCCGTCACCCTTTACGAATGGTTGATCCACCAATGAAATGTCAGCCAAAAACTTAGTCAAACGTCCTTCAACGATCTTTTCCTTGATGTTTTCTGGCTTACCATTCAAATCTTCAGCAGCCAATTGGATTTCCTTTTCATGTGCCAAAACATCAGCAGGCACTTCGGCGCGTGAAACGTATTGTGGGTTGATTGCGGCAACGTGCATTGCAATGTCCTTTGCAACTTCAGCAGAAGCTCCGTCAAGCAAAACAAGTGATGAAATCCGTCCGCCCATGTGTGAATAAGCGCCAAGCACTTGATCAGCACCGGCTTCTACTACTGTGAAACGACGCAAAGTAATCTTCTCACCAGTAATTTGTGTGGTGTGAATGATTTCTTCGTTCAAAGTAGCTCCATCAGTTCCAACCTTCAATGCAAGAGCTGCTTCAACGTCAGCTGGCTTGTATTCAACGATAGCATTTGCAACTGCATGCAAAAGATCGTTAAATTCTTTGTTTCCAGCCACGAAGTCAGTTTGTGAATTCAATTCAATAATTGCAGCAGCGTTACCCTTAGTAGCAACGTAAGTCATTCCTTCAGCAGCAATTGCATCAGCCTTCTTAGCGGCCTTTGCCATTCCCTTTTCACGCAAGAAGTCGATGGCCTTGTCCAAATCTCCATCAGTAGCAACCAATGCCTTCTTGGCGTCCATCATTCCAACGTTCGTCTTGTCGCGTAATTCCTTAACTTGTGCAGCAGTAATAGCCATTTTTAATGGTCTCCTTAAAATTCTTAAAGTTTTATCTAGTCAATTATACACAATTCAGCGCATTTTTAACACACTTACCCACTAAAAAACTCCTTATCTGCAATAATCAAAATAATCTGCATTATTTTAACCATCATCTATAAAGAGTTTTACATGCTCAAGTAACCAATATTAGCCCTTCACAGACCCACTGGTTACGCCTGAAACGTAGAAACGTTGGAGGAAAATGAACAGAATTGTAATTGGAATTGCAATGACGACTGAACCCGCTGCGAAACTCATAAACAATGAATTCGCCGTTTCTTTAGTCATCATATTCCACAGCCCAATCGCAACCGTGTAGTTCTTAACATCATCGCCCATAATCACGTAAGCAAAGATGAAATCCATCCAAGGTCCAATAAATGCTCCCAACGCCGTGAAAACAATAATCGGTTTTGAAAGTGGTAACGTAATCTTTGTGAAAATTTGCCACTTTGTCGCTCCATCTAACATCGCACTTTCATCCAACGAATATGGAATTGTGTCAAAGAAGCCTTTTTGAATATAAAATCCTAGACCAGCTCCTGAAACATAGACCAAAATCAGTGCAAACAGGCTTTGTGTTAAATCAGCTGCCTTCAAGATGTAGTAAATTGCAAACATGGCCATGAATCCAGGGAACATGTTTAACACCAGAGCTACTTTCAAGAACGGCCCCTTCATCTTAAACTTCAACCGGCTCAACGAATAGGCCATCGAGAGAACTAACAACGTTGAGATAATCCCGCTGACAGTTGCCACAAATAATGTGTTCAAGAACCAACGACCAAATGGATAGTCAGTATTTGTAAACAATTGAACATAATTATTAAGCGTATACGTTTTTGGGAAAAAGTAATTAACGAAAGCTCCACCCTCTGCCCGGAAACTAGTTAAGATTATCCAAATAATTGGAATCACCCAAACGAAGGCTAAAGCTAACAAAACGATGTAAAGGATAATATTGTTACGTTTTTGTACTCCCTTTAAACTTTTCATTAGAGCGCCTCCATTCCAGAATTTGAAACTTTCTTATAGGCAACCAATGAGAAGACCGCTGATAAGATGAAGATCAAGATTCCAATTACTGATGCCAAATTATAATCCGCCGTGTTCAGCGTCAAATTGTAGAGCCAAGTAATCAGCAAATCGGTTGATCCAGCTCCATAATAATTTGAATTAGCCGGTCCACCACCAGTTAAGAGGTAAATCACATTGAAATTATTCACATTTCCAATGAATTGTTGAATCAAACTGGGTGCCATCACGAAGAGAATTTGTGGGAACGTAATTGACTTGAAAATTTGGAATTTATTCGCGCCATCAATTTCGGCAGCTTCGACCTGGTCTTGAGATTGATTTTGCAAAATCCCAGTTGTGACCAGCATCGTCGCCGGAATTCCAATCCACAAATTAACAACAATAATAGTAATCTTTGCAATCCATGGATCCGTAAAGAACGGCACTGCTTGTTTCACTATTCCAAGATTCATCAAAAACGTATTAACAAGCCCACCATCATCAAACATGTTCTTCATAATCAACAAACTGATGATTGCTGGAATGGCCATTGTCAAGATGAAAATCGTTCTGAAAATCTTCTTGCCCCGGATTCCCTTCGCATTAATCATCATTGCTAAAATTACACCCAAGAAGAATGATGAAATGGTCGCTATCACCGCCCAGCACAACGTCCATGCGAGGACTGGGAAGAATGTGGATGCCATGTCTCCAGAAATCACATTACCAAAATTTGAGAATCCAACCCAGCTAAATAAATTTTTAGGAGGCAAATGGTTATGGTCATATGACGTAAATGCAATTGAAATCATGTAGATCAATGGCAAAACTGTAAACAGCAAAACTCCTGTTAACGGAATCGCCATTAATGTCACATACATTTTTTCATTGAGCAACGATGCCAAATCTTCCCGTAGTGTGGGTAATTTAGTCTTTAATTGCTTTAATTCCCAGATTCTGCGAGCCGAATGCAAGTTCACTCTGTACAACAAGATGAACAGCACTGTGATAATCAATGCCAACATCCCCCACAAGAGGAGGAGCATTGAATTGTCACCCGGCTTTAGTACTTCAATTCCTAATTTCGGGTCCATCTTCAACCTTTGCGCATGGGTCCCTAATGTAATCATATTATGATAAGCTTTCAGTCCAAAAGTGAACAACCAAGTCACATAACTGATTTCCAGTAAAAGAAATAGAATCCCTTTTAAATACTGTTTATTCGCCAGATTAGCCGCACCCATCACTACATATGAAGCTTTGGTTGCGCCATCTGCTTTTCCAAATAGCTCTGTTAATTTGATGTGTTCCTCAAATGTGGAATGTTTTTTCTTTCTAAACATCATCCAGCCGACCTTTCATCTTATTTTGCTACCAAACACTTTTACTTAACTGACTTTGAAGCTTGCTTAACCATCTTCGTCAACTTAGGCAACATTTGCTTATCACTAACCTTACCCTTGTACGTGTCATTGAAGAGTGCATCAGAAGCTGACCAGAAGTTTGCCATCGCTGGTGACTTTGGCATTGGCTTTGAGTAACCAGTTTGTGACATTTGCACAACGGCCTTAGCCAATTCATCATTTTGCACATCGTCTGAAGCTTGAACTACCTTTGAAGTTGGAATGTAGTGAGAATCTTGGAATCCGGCCACTTGAACTTCATCGCTAGTCAAATAGTTAGCTAGTTTCATTGAAGCCAACGCTGACTTTGTGGCTTGGTTAACCCCAAACAACTTAATTCCTGAGAATGCATACATTTGCTTTTCTCCACTACCCAAATCAACTGTTGGATATGGAGCAATTCCCAACTTGTCTCCCAAAGCCTTCTTGTAATCATTGTATGACCATGGCCCTGACAAAGTTGCTGAAATCTTTCCTGATTGAAGTTGATTCAACACATCTGAACTAGTTTGAACGAAGCCAGCGTTAGTCTTTTGCGCCTTCATCCACTTCAAGACTGAAACTCCCTTGGCATTGTCAATATTGGTTCCCTTAGCATTTTCTCCGCTCTTACCATAAAGAACGTCACCTGCTGTGTAGAACAATGGTGCAAATGTGTAGTTTGCTCCGGCTGACCCAAGGTTTGAGCCCATCTTACCCTTGGTCGTAATGTTCGTCCATGACGTAATATCGTCATCATTGAGTTGTTCCTTGTTATAATACAAAACCTGTGCTTCAACTCCGTATGGATAACCATAGGTCTTACCATCATATGAAGCACCTTCCATGGCTCCGGCAATTTGGGTCTTCTTCAAGGTCTTTGAATATTTAGTATTTTGATACAACAAACCTTGCGTTGCCAATGACCCAATTTGATCGTGAGGGAACATGAACACGTCAGCCGCAGCCGTTGCATCCTTTTGCAAATTCTTCAAGGCGTCCGTTGAATTTGACGCTTTAACAGTAACCTTAATCGTTGGGTTAGCCGCTTCAAACGTTGCAACAGCTTTCTTGTATGTTGGCAAAGTTGCGGTATCGACCCACAACTTAATCTTTTTAGTCTTGGCCGCTGCATTTACTGCTGGACCCTCAATTGTAGTTGCTACTAAACTGGTCGCAGCTGATGCCAACAAAATTGTCGTCATTGCTACTACGCTTACCTTCATTGCACTCTTCATATCCAATTCCTCCATTGGTGTTTCTAGTGTGTGAAATTTAGTAATATTTCCCAAATCATAATTACAATATAACCTAGTAATGTGACTGAGATAGTTTTCATTTATATTTTATCTGTTTTATTTTTGTGAATTTTTCACTTAAAACAACTCTTTTAACAAAATAGTCCTTAATTACGGAATTTACGCCGTTTCAAGCCATATTTAGCCACTCTAATAATTATTAAAACAGCTAGTTAGTTATAATATTCACAATTAAATGTGACTTCAATTCCAAAGTGATCACTAATCATTGGTGTCGTTAGTCCATCAAATATGACCTCGTGCTTTTCAATCTTGGCCTGACCTTTGACAAAAACATAATCAATTCGTTTGTCTTCAGCATTAGTTTCCCAGCCGTCGATTTTGCCAAGCACAGTTGCATTCCCATTAACCGTTTGAGCAGAAATATAACTGTCTATTAAGTTAGGAGTAGCGATAATCTGCTGATACCCTTCAGACGGTTGATCAGCTGCATTATTAAAGTCACCCATTAAAATTGTTAATTTATCACTAAATGTTTGCGTGGTTTTGTCCCATTCAAACGAAAACGCTAAGGTATTTGTATCATCTTTCCACCAAGAATAGTGACAACTATACACATCAAAGTTTGTAAAATGTCCAATCAAAATGCGGCGCGTATGATAATCTGCATAATCACTTGCACTCGAAGCCAAAAATCCTTCAGCTTGAAATGGCGTTTTTGCTAAGATTGCCACTCCTTCATCATATTTATCATATCCAATATGACTTGGCAGGTAGCTCCAGTAGTATTTAAAACCCTTTTTCGCTAACGCTGTACAAATTAGATCAGCATAATTGCCTTCTTTAATTGCAACCGGATCAACTTCTCCCTGCACGGCACAATAATTTTCAGGTTGATTAATGACAGCATTCTTCATTGGCTGATTGACCTCTTGTAAAGCGATAATGTCATACTGGCGTTCAGCAATCACTTCAACCAAAGTTTGTAAATTCGTTTCAAAATCAGCGTTACTATAGCTGTGCGTGTTTAACGTTAGAATTTTCATAGCTCTTTACATCAAACTTCCTACATTATCACCCGCTTCAACTTCGCCCTCATCCGCTAATGCAAATGACCGAGTTGAATCCATATTAGTGATTGCGACAATTATCGTCGTTGCTTTACCTTCGTCTTCAATTGCTTTTAAATCAACATTTGCAATTGGAGTGCCAGCCTCAACCGCATCTCCAATCTGCACCAAAATATCAAAGGCATTCGCTTTTAACTCAACCGTGTCAATTCCCATGTGCACCAAAATTTCATTTCCATTGACCGTCGTAATACCCAAAGCGTGCTTCGTTGGAAAAATACTACTAATCTCTCCCTTAATTGGTGCCACAACTTTGCCATCAGTTGGTTCAATGGCAAATCCGTCGCCCATCATCTTGCTACTAAAGACTTCATCTTTGACTGCAGTAATTGGAATTAAGTGCCCAGATGCTGGTGCTACCAAAGGCAATTGCTCATGCGAATTTTCGGCCTGTGGAATGACAGTACTTGCAACGTTGCCAATAACTTCTGACTTAGGAATTTCAACGCCACTTTCAAGTAGATCTTGCAAATCCGACTTCAAAACATCCGCCTTCGTTCCATAGACTGCCTGCACGCCATTATCTTTACGAATCACACCCATGGCACCAGCGTTCTTCCATTGCGCATCATCACCGACAACGTTTGTATCCTTAACAGAAATCCGTAACCTTGTCATGCACGCATCAACATCGACAATGTTTTCTTTTCCACCCAACAAGTTAACAATATCAAACAATTGTTGTTCCACTGGAGCATCACTTGCTGAGGTAGTGCTCTCTTCTTCGTCAGTATCCGTATAATTTCCGTTTCTTCCAGGAGTAGCAAAGTTAAATTTCTTGATCATGAAGTTAGAAACAAAGTACATGATGACGGCAAACAACAGTGTCACCCAGACGAAATTAATTAAATCAGCCCCGAGTCCTGCTTTGATTGACAGGGGTGTTCGCGTCAAAAGTTCAATATTACCAAATGAATGCACGCGCAAATGCACAACGTCTGCCATCGCAAAGGCTGCTCCCTGAATCACTGCATACACTCCATAGAGTAATGGTGCTGCAAACATGAACATGAATTCGAGCGGTTCAGTCACCCCAGTCAAGAAGACCGCAAAGGCAGCTGAGAAATACATTGACTTATATTTACTACGTCGATCAGCATCAACATTTCGGTACATCGCCAACGCCATTCCCATCAAGGATCCACTTGCCCCAATCATTTGACCAACTTTAAAACGTGCTGGTGTAATGCTTGTCAACAAATGATTATAAGCTGAAGAATCACCAGCATGGTTTAGACTCACCAAGTCTGTTGCCCAAGCTAGCCACATTGGATCCTGACCAAAGACTTTTGAACCAGCATTCGCGCCACTCAAGATGGTATAAGTTCCACCGAGTTGCGTATAGTTAATTGGAATAGTCAACATGTGGTGCAGTCCAAATGGCAATAGAAGCCGTTCCATCATTCCATACAAGAACGGTGCCAAAATTGGAGCTGACTTTTGGCTCGTCGCAATCCAGTAGCCAAAATTATTAATTCCAGCTTGAATATAGGGCCAAATAATTGCCAACAAAAGTGCAACGATTGCAGAATTCAAAATAACAACAAATGGCACAAAACGCTTACCGTTAAAGAAACTCAAGGCTTCCGGTAACTTACGATAGTTATAGTATTTATTGTACGCTGCAGCACCGATAAATCCGGCAATGATTCCGATGAAAACTCCCATATTAAGGGCCGGTGCCTCTAAGACACTGGTAAAGAAACCATTGACCATAATTTTCGTGCCAAATAAAGTATGCGTAAAGGCGGTCTCATCAGCCAACATTTCGCTGGTCACGCCAAACATTGCGCCGGTCATTCGATTGATCAAAATAAATGACAATCCAGCGGCAAATGCTCCACCAGCTTTTTCTTTTGCCCAACTTCCACCAATTGCAAGGGCAAACAAAATATGCAAATTGGTAATAACTGCCCAACCTAAACTAGCAATCACGCTACCAAATGTGATCAATGCCTGGTTATCCGGATTGATTAATGGAATTGAGTTTCCAATACTAATCATTAACCCAGCGGCTGGCATCACAGCAATCACGACCATTAAAGCTTTACCGAATTTCTGCCAAAATTCGAAATTGAAGATTCCTTTTAATCTCTGAAACATATCCTTCTCCTATCCTGATGTTTCTGCGACATAAAATAGCGACGATAAACATGTTTTAAAAAATACAAAGTGCTCTCTAAACAGCCTAAGGATAACATGGATATACAAATTAATGCAAGCGCTTGCATTTGGTATATGATAGTATCTAAAAAGATGTGATAAATAGTCATAATTATGTTTTTATTGTGTTTTATCCTTGAGTTTTTTGCCTCTTTTCCCTAGGATTTTTGCAAATGTTTTCACAAAAATTCGAAATGTCACTAAATTGCTTCTTATCTTGAGATTGATTTGATAAGTTGCCAAAATGCTATATAATTATGCGTATGATAGTCAAATATAAAATTATTTACGAGCAACTAAAGCAAGCAATTCTTGATGGAACGTATCCCGAAGGCCATTTAATCCCCGGCGAATATCAATTGATGCGCCAAATGGATGTTTCACGAGATACGATTCGAAAAGCAATGGCGCTATTGACGAGCAGTGGCTATATTCAAAAAATCCGTGGTAAGGGTTCAATGGTGATTGCCCATAATAACGAGGTTCCCTTGACCAATCTGATTTCATTTAAAGAATTAGGTCACCAGCAAGGGTTCAAGCCGAAAACTAAAATTGTTGAATTTAAGGATTTGATCATCACCGATAAACTGGCCAAAGAAACTGGTTTTGCGGTAGATACTGAAGTTTGGTCTATTAGTCGCCTGCGCTTCATTGATGGTGTTCCAAGTATTATTGATTTAGATCTGATCAGAAAAGATTTGGCGCCAGACATGACCAAACAAGCCATTCACGAGTCTTTGTATGAATATTTGGAAGGTGAACTTGGCTTGACATTAGCATATTCTGAAAATGATTTAACTGCACCGTTGATTTCCACCAAGGAACGTGAAACTCTTGAACTGGATGCTACCGAAAACCGAATCATTCAAATCGAGTCGAGGGTTTATTTAAATAAGTCTGAACAACTGCAATATTCGATTGCTAAACATCGCCCAGATAAATTTGCTTATCACGAATTTATTCGACGCAATAATCACGGACTATAGCCAAAAGAGGACGAGCAAAATTTTGCCCATCCTCTTTTATTACGCATTCATTTTTTGTTGAATCGCTGTTAATGTCACTTCTTTGGTGTCAACAAAGTTCAGTTCAGCTGCACTCAAAACGTCTACTGAGCCGATTCCTAATGATAATTCACCAGCAGCATTGATTGCCTCAATCCCTGCACTTGAATCTTCTAAACCGATGACCTGCTCAGGCGTCAAATGCAATATTTCTGCTGCCCGAACAAAAATTTCAGGATTCGGTTTTCCAGCTTGCAAAGTAGACGGATCAACAATTCCCTCAAAATACTGGATTAGCCCTAAATGTTCCAAAATCATTGGCGCATTTTTTGAAGCTGAAGCAACTGCCATCTGATAACCAGCAGCGTGTGCAGATTCAATGAATTCCAACATTCCAGGTAAAATATCGGCTGGCGTCAACGTAGCAATTAACTTTTGATAATTAATATTTTTTTCATCAGCCAACTGCTCTTTTTCAACCAACGAATACTTTTGTGGATGCTGGCCATGCGCTAGAATCATTTCCAACGAATCCATCCGGCTAATCCCCTTGAGCGCCTCTGCTAATTCATCCGTCCAGATTGTTCCGACCGTATCAGCAGTTTGATGCCAAGCCTCTTCGTGAAAACGGGCAGTATCCGCAATTACTCCGTCCAAATCAAATGCAAACCCCTTAATTTCTTCAAACCTAATCATTAGTCCATTCCTTTCAACACGGTCTTCGTAATTCCAGCAGTTAATTCAACTTTCTGACCATAAATCTCAGCCATCACAGCTTGATCTGCCACAATTTCGACTTGATCGCGTGTGATAATCAATCGAAGCAAGATACCACGGAAGTTTTGCGTGAATTCCAATCGGCGCCATGTTTCTGGCAACTTGGGATTCACCACTATTTGTCCGTCACGCAATGTCACACCACCAAAGTCATTTTGTACAACCGCCAACGTCTCACCCATTACTCCGATATGAATTCCTTCAGCCGTCGTTCCACCTTGAATATCATAATAGTCAGAACCAATCGCCGTTTTTAAATCGGCAAGTGCGGTCTCGCTGTGCCCCAAAGTTACATCAATCCCCGCAAAGACTGGCCGTGACGTCGTTGAACCATGCACAGTTCGATCCAGATAAAACTTTTGGTTAAGTTCCAACCAATTAACTGGCAAATGATAGCCGAGCTGCTGAACCAATTCAGCCATCTTTTGCGCTCCAAGGTTATAAATCGTCATCAGCGTGTCTGCTTGCTTTGCCACTTGGAAATCATCTGGAGAGAGCCCTTCTGCCTTCAACAAACGATCGATCCGATGAATGTCTCCATATTTTTGCTGATACTGCTTAAAATCAAGCTTCTTCAAATCAAAATAGCCAGCATATTGTGCGATAATTCCGTCTTCATTGATCGTTAACGCCATCTTTTTTGTGACAGCTTGCGCACGTTCCATTAACTCGTGGTCAAAGTGATGCTTGTCAGTGGCATCTTTAAAATCAACCTGCACATTTTGAGATAGGTCAAGTAGCCAATTCAACGCCCAAACAAGCATTAAATTCGTATATGCATTGTCTTTAATCCCACCTTCTTTAGCCCCTGGATATGCTTCGTGAAATTCGTCGGGTCCCATCACACCAGCCAAATGATAACGTCCATCTTCGCCTAGCTCTACCTTTTCCAGCCAAAATTTGCTAGTCTCAAGCAGAAGTTCGAGTCCCCCTTCATTGAGAAAAGAATAATCTCCTGTCACTTGCGTATACACCCAAAGATTATATACAATCGCAAGCGAAACATGGCGTTGCTTACGTGAATTGTCAGGCTCCCATTCGCCATTCACTGGATTAAGATGAATAAACTGTGATTGCTCATCCCCACGCACCCCCGATTGCCACGGAAACATTGCTCCCTTTTCGCCATCCAAGTGCGCATTTTCCTGTGCTGCTTCAATCCGGTTAATCCGATACTGTAAAATATCACGCGCTGTCTGCGGATCATTGGCAGCATAATACGGAATTACAAAGAGTTCATCCCAGAAAATATGTCCGCGATAACCTTCACCCGTCAAGGCTCGTGATCCAACCGACGCATCTAAATGTTGATTGGCTTGATGTTGCGCGGCCTGCCTAATTTGGAAAATATTCATGTGAATCATTAATTGTAAATCCGGATCATCTGAATCCAACTTAATATCTGCCGTTTCCCAAACTTTCTGCCAATACGACCGGCTATGCGACCTGACCTGACTTAAACTCGTTTGCTCTAAATCTGCTAACACTTGTTTTTCTGGATCGTTCGTCTCAAGACTAGTCGCCACTGAAATGATTTTTGTAAGTGGAATAAACTGTCCTGCTTGCAACTCAAAAGTATCTTGCGTCGTTTGGTGTCCCTCGCGTCCGCCGACTTTTTTAAATTCTCCACTTGACCCAAATGTTTTAGCCCCCATCACAATTTCTATCTCTGTTGTTTTAGTCATGGCATGCAATAGCTGCTCGTCAATCAGACCAAGCGTAAACTCTTTTGAATCAAAATCACGATAACGCTCCACATTTTGATTCAATACTGTGCCATCAATCGAACTTTCAATTCGCAATTCTGCATCAAAATCACTACTAATATTTAGCCCCAGCGCCAAAACATGGTAGTCAATTGGATCAACGGCTTTCACAGTATCTAGTGTCAGTAACCCTTGTTCTGTTTTAACCACAAGATGTTCTGTCAGTTCGCCACATTTAAAATTCAAAGTAGATTGGCGTTCAACAATTGTCTCTGCATCAATCTGCACTTTTTGTCCATCCAAGTAAAACTCAAACAATTGTGGATTTGGCAGATTAACCAAATCTTCATTGATTACATCCCGACCAGCAATTGGCGTCGTCGTCCTGTTAAACACACCGGCAACATACAATCCTGGATAATGATCTGCACTAAATTTGCTAAAAATTGGTGCTCCCCGCCATCCCATAAATCCATTACTTAACGTCAACAATGATTCTTGTCCATATGAACGCTTCCCCGTCGCTAATTCGTTGTACGTCAAAGCCCACTCTTTTTCAATCATAACTCCCCCAGTTTATCTATCCCTATTTCAATATTATTAATTTCATCGCCACAGTAGCCTTACTTGCCGACTGCATCCTTGAAAACATTTTTCTTTTGAACTCCATCAGTTTCCACATCTGTGTCCTTATACCCAAAGAAGTAAACCAATATGAACGAAACCAGCATCGTGACTCCCGTAGCAATCCAGAAAATCAAAAAATTATTTGGATTATCTTTTGGTGAAGCAAAGTTTGGGAATCCAATCAATGATCCCGAGAAACCATACATGTGCAAATGCATGAAGCCAGCCACTCCTGCCCCAACAGCAGCCCCAATTGATGACATCATAAAGATTCGCCCATATTTCAAATTAACCCCATACATTGCTGGTTCTGTGACTCCCGCAAAAGCAGAGAGTGCTCCTGATCCAGATAATGCTTTTAGTTCTTCTTTCTTAGTCTTAAAGAAGACTGCCAATGCACCTGTTCCTTGCGCCAACATTGTAAATGAAACAATCATGTTGATATTCGATTGACCTGTTTCAGCAATTTGTTGGGTCAACACTGGTATAACCATCCAATGTAGACCGAAGATTACCAAAACTTGATATAGTCCGCCGATAATAATACTTGCAATACCTAGATTCAAATTCAGTAATGCCGTAATTAATGCTGTAATTCCTGATGAAAGCACCGAAACAACTGGACCTACTAAGATCAAGACTGCTGAACCAACCACAAACAAGGTGATCATTGGCTGCAAAATTGGTCGTAGCGCCAGCGGCAAATGATCCTTCAGCCAATTTCCAACCGGCCGTGCCAACCATGCTGCAAAGATAATTGGGAAAATTGTATACGCATAGTTTGGTATATTGATTGGAATTCCCAAATATGTCGCATTTAAAGGCACCCCGAACAAGTTGCCTAATAGCGGTGGAGTCACAATCTTTCCGTTTACAATATGCGCGCTTGTCAAGTTAATCACTGACGGATGAATCATCAATCCCCCAATCGCTGCAACAACATATGGATCAGATTTCAATTGTTTGGCAGCTGAGAATCCGACTAACACTGGCAAGAAATAAAACGGCGCCATTGCCATTGACGACAAAATAACGTATGTGTCCGAAGACGAATTAATCCAATTCAGCAAAGTTGGCTCAGACATCAAAGTTAGAAGTCCATTAATCATTCCACCAGCTGCTAAGAGGCCAATAATTGGGATCATTGCTCCGGTAATTGTTCCCACTAGTGCTTGGAAAGCAACAAGTACTGGGTTTTTCTTAGACTGTCCAGTCGGCTCTTGTACTACCTTGTCCCCTTTCACTTCATCAGCCTCATCATCAATAACCGCATCGCCAAGTTGGTCAACCACCTGTTCGTAGACATCCTCGACTGCTTGCCCAATGACTACTTGATATTGTCCTAGGCTCTCGTTATAAACTGCTCCAGCCACCCCGTTCAAATGTTTGATTTGTTCAGTATTTGCCTTGTCTTTATCCTTTAGATAAAACCGTAACCGCGTCACACAGTGAATCACGTGATCAACGTTTTCTTCTCCGCCCACTCCATCAATAATTCCAGAAGCTAAAGTCGCATAATCTCTTTTTGCCATTTTCTTTCTCCCCATTAAATATGTTGTTTCAACCCGCAAAGCTAGCCCTTAGCCTTGGCGCTCCCAATTAATTCCCCTGCCTCAATCGCTCCAGACTTAATCTCCAAACTGTCCAACGCATCTGAATTCGTAACAATGACTAATGTTGTCTTTTGTAAACCAGCAGCTTCAACTTGTCGCCAATCTGCTGTCCCGATTTGTTCGCCTCCTTGTAGCTCTTGCCCAATCAGCACATCCAAATTGAACGGCGCACCAGCCAATGAAACCGTATCAATCCCCAGATGTAATAGGATTTCTAAACCATCTTCGCGTTTAATCCCAATCGCATGGCCCTGAATCATTGTAACTTTACCGCTGACAGGCGCTACGATTTGACCGACAGTGGGTTCAATCGCAAAGCCTTCCCCCATCATCTTCCCAGCAAAAACTGGATCTGCCACATTCTCTAACGCCACAATTTCGCCCGTCACAGGCGCATAGAAACTCTCATCACTCACAAGTACCTTTTTCTTCCCCAAGCCAAACATAATTCTTATTCCCCCTACTTTCTTCTCCTAGAAAATTCAACGCTGGTAAACCGATCAGCCCGGTGACGCGATTCTGTAAATGATAACACCGCATTATTTGCCAAATGCGTCTCACTTCGAACCACGACAATCGGTATATTACTAGGAATCATTAATAATTTCTGATCCTCACCCGTCGCCTTTTCCACCGTCATATGTTTAATTGCATAATCAATCTTTAATCCTAAATCGTTTTCAAAATAATTAAACAAAGAATCCTGAGCCGCACATTTTGGAATGGAATCAACAACTGCTGGATTAATATAATCATAATCGAGCACCATTGGCTTTCCCTCCACATTTCGCCGTCTTAAGACTAAAATGCTATCATCGAGTGGATCATTTTCAAATAATAATACATGTGGAACTGGAACATCAGATTTAATTCTAAGAACGTCATTGCTTGACTCAAGATTGATCTCTGCGACTAATTCTCGATAACTTTCCAACGTTGAAATCGGAAATGCAAAATGCTCATAATTTAAAACCAGCGTTCCTTTACCTTGAAAACGTTGCGCATATCCTTCGTCAACTAACATCATCATGGCCTTACGAATCGTTTCTCGCGATGCTTGATATTGTTCCACCAACTTAGTATCGCTTGGCAAATACATTCCCGGCTTGTATTTGCCCGCTTTAATCTTGGCGACAATGTCTTGATGAATCATTCTGAACTTATCAACTTCCATCTTCAGTTCCCCCTCGTGCACTGATGAATATACCATGAAATTGTAAGCGTTTACAATTAGTAATTTTAGTTTTTATTTTCACATGACTAGGCATGTTATCCCTGAGCCTTATTCTCTCGGTAATCTGCTAGCAGACAACTTTTTTGTTAAATTAATCATCCAAACAGCTCTCATAATATCAAAGCGCAAAAAACACGCTCAACGAAATTGTTTTCGTCAAACGTGCTTTACATTTATTTTGAAACTTGTCCTAGGCTGATTAATTTTCGTCTTCAGTCAAAACCAGTTCAAAGATTCCTTGATCGCCAAAGATCTTAGCAGTATCAAATGACACTTCAATTACGACAAAGTCATCAACAGCTTCACCAACCGTTGCTTCCCAATCTGGAATTTGCTTTGCGATCAATGGGCAGACATCTAAAATTCCAAGGTCTGAAAGCTTGGCAGTTGCTGAATTTGAAGTCACGACTCCATTGTCAGCATCCGTTGGTACCGTGACAAACGAAACATTTGGATTAGCTTTAATTTCAATCACCTTACGTGACTCATTTGGAGTTGTAATGTAAAGCATGTTACTAAACTCTTCAGGCAAGAAATAGAATACGTCCCGGTTACTTGGGATATTATCAATCGCTGTTGCCAAATTCAAGGCATGTGATTCACTGAGATACTTAATCAACAATTCGCGTTCGCTTTGGTTCATGTCTTTTTCCCCACAATTTTTATAAATTTATTTTCATATTAAACTATATTACATAAATGTAAATAATGTGTGAATTTTAACTCGAATTTATAAAATAGATTTATTTCATTACTTTTGAATTGGATAAAAAAAGAATTACAACAAATAAATGTCGTAATTCTTTTAACTAAATCAATTGATTAGTTGTTGTCGCCTTCAACGATTTCAGTCAATTCTTCAATTGATGATGCCTTATCAGCACCTTCTTCAGTTGAAAAATCAGCTTCATCAGCAACAGCATCTTCCCCTTGGTTACCTTCAATAATAGCATCAGCCATCTTTGCAGTAATCAAACGAACGGCACGGATAGCGTCGTCGTTAGAAGGAATCTTAACGTCAATTTGATCTGGATCAGCGTTAGTGTCAACCATCGCAACGATTGGAATGTTCAACTTTTGTGCTTCTTGAACTGCCAATTGTTCCTTATGTGGATCAACAATGAACAACAAGTCTGGGATACGAGGCATGTCTGCGATTCCACCCAAGAACTTTTCCAACTTTTCACGTTGCTTAGTCAACAATGCAACTTCCTTCTTTGGCAAACGGTCAAAAGTACCGTCTTCAGAGTAAGAACGTAATTCCTTCAAGCGTGCAATACGCTTTTGGATTGTTGACCAGTTCGTCATTGTTCCACCAAGCCAACGGTGGTTAACGAAGTACATGTTTGCACGTGTAGCTTCTTCAGAAACGGCATCTTGTGCTTGCTTCTTAGTTCCAACGAACAAAACAATTGCTCCGTTAGCTGCTGCATCACGAACGTAATTATAAGCTTGGTCAACTAACTTAACCGTCTTTTGCAAGTCGATAATGTAGATACCGTTACGTTCTGTAAAGATGAATTCGCTCATCTTTGGGTTCCAGCGACGAGTTTGGTGACCGAAGTGGACACCTGCTTCAAGCAATTGCTTCATTGAGATTACTGCCATGAGTAAACTTCCTCCAAAATGTTTTTCCACCTAATGCCGCATGTAGCTCGACAACCCCGCGGGGCACCTGTTCAACTATTGGCATTAGTGAGTATTTTTGTGGCTATTACACCAAGACATAATAATACGTGATTTACCTATGATTGTCAACCATTAATTCCTAATAAATCAGTATATCTGTCCCTATTTTGCTGGATTAAAATCTTTAACGCCATGCATTTTTAAGAAGTCAATTTTTTGGGCGCGTTCGAGTTTTTTAAACCGTGCCTCTGCTTTGAGTGCCTCACTCTTTGTATCGAATGCTTCCGAATACATTAAGCGCAACGGATGACGTCGTGCTGGACGCGTATACTTAGCTCCCTTGCCTGCTTCATGCGTAGCCAACCGTCGCTGCACATCATCAGTAAAGCCACCATAAAACGTATTGTCAGCCGTCAAGAGCACATACATATAATATTGCTTGTTCATCAGCTCCGGCCCTCATAAATTGCCCAAACTTCATCTCGATACGTGTCATCGTCGTTGTGCGTAATGATTGGCGGTAAAATCTGAGCACCAGTCAGTCGGCCATTTTTTATCGACTCAATCAAGACCACGTTTGCCTCTTTACCCACCTTGGGGTACACGAACTGAATGCGCTTAGGAATCAAATTATTGGCCCGCAACGCATCCAAAATTTCAAACAAACGATCTGGCCGGTGCACCATAAAGAAATGCCCGCCTGATTTCAAAAGCTTTTTAGCAGTATGTGTCACCAAATCTAAGTCGGCCATAATTTCATGACGAGCAATGGCATAATGTTGGTTCGGATTCTTATGTGATTTTTCAGTGGCTTCAAAATATGGCGGATTTGACACAACCGTTTCCACAGAGCCCGGCTTCAAATAATCAAAAACATCGCGCATATCTGTATTGATAACTTGAATTTTTTCATCAAGTTGATTTAACGCAACTGAACGGCGCGCCATATCAGCCAGACGCGGTTGAATCTCAATGCCAATCAATTGGCCCGAAACCTTATGGGCCATAAACAAAGGAATAGCTCCGTTGCCAGTACCAAGGTCAACAATCGTCCCGCGCCCACCATTGCGTGGATTAGCAAAATGGGCCAGCAAAACTGCGTCAAGTGAAAATGAAAACACTTCACGACTTTGAATAATTCGCACTTCATCTCGATACAGCATATCAATGCGTTCATCACCATGTAATTCTGGATTCATTTGCATCCTCCTCGTTTATTTCATACACCATATTGTCCATTTGAAACCGTCCATTGTCAACCTACGAACTTTTGTGGGATAATAGATTACACATTTATTTAAAGTTTTACTTTCAAGGAGCACAAGATGTTTTATACAATTGCAGCCAACATCGTTCGATTCATCCTCTGGGTCATCAACGGGCGCATGACGATTTTAAATCAAGAAAAATTACCTGATGATAATTACGTTTTGGTCGGACCGCATCGTACATGGTGGGACCCTATTTTCTTCGCTCTCGCTGGTTATCCCAAGCATTATATGTTCATGGCCAAAAAGGAGCTCTTCAAGAACCCGATTCTTAGTTGGATTATCACTCATGCAAATGGTTTCTCTGTTGATCGCGAAAATCCTGGTCCTTCTGTCATCAAGATTCCGGTCAATGGTCTCAAGAAATCAAATTTGAGTCTGATCATGTTTCCAACTGGATCGCGGCATTCACAAGATATGAAAGATGGTGCACTAGTAATTGCCAGGCTTGCTAAAAAGCCAATTGTGCCAATGGTGTATCAAGGTCCGCTCAAGTTTTCGGAATTGTTTAAGCGCCATAATGTCACAATGGCTTATGGTGATCCGATCTATCCAGATCAATTCCCAAAGAAAAAAGAAGAAGCTTCAGAAATGTTTAGTGAAGCATTAAATGACGCCTTTGATGCTTTGGACAATCAAATTGACCCAACATGGCAATATGTTGATACACATCCAGAACGAACAGAAGATTATCTTAATAAATAACGTAACGCGTAGTACTAATTGTGCAATTATTATCTTTTGATTGATCATCTTCGCAAGTTAAAAATGGACTATATGTTTCATAACTAATACCACGCGTTAACGGTGCCTTTTCAAAAAAATAGCTGAGCCAAATTTTCTGGCCCAGCTATTTTTTTAGTTGTTTTGATTCTTCATTTGCGACATCATCTGGTTCAGCTTCTTTTGTGAAGGCTTTTGACCCATTGACGTCATCATTGACTTCATCATTTCCTCAGAGATAGGAGGATTCTTCTTCAAGTAGCTTTCCATTGACCGGCGAGCCAAGAAGAACCCGATTACGGCTCCTGCTACTAATGCAACAACAATTAACACAATCCAAATTGACGTATTCATAATTTTTATATTCCTTTATTTATAAATTAACTGTTCTATTGTACCGAAAAAATTCTGATATTACTAGACCTATCCGCTAAATTAAGCTTAATCTTCACGAATTCCGTTCTCACGCTGAAATTTTTTAACTTTTTCAGGCGTAACTTCCTTGCCGTCCTTGTCAAAAACTTGGAGCATTTCAACTTGTGAACGAAACGCTGCTCGAAAATTTTCCAAGAACTCAGCGCGTAAATCAATCCGCTCTGCTTCCTCTTCAGCCGTTAACCCAGCTGGGGTCTTCGCTTTTGCAGCTAGTTCGTTGATTCGCGCCCGAACAGCTAGCATATGTGTATCTTCTGCCAAACTAATGTCCTCCAATTCTATTCAGTAATAGTATAACATTTTCTTACGTTCTGAATTTGAAATAAGACGACATTTTTTAAAATTGTTATAATGGGAACATACGTACATCAACTAAGGAGAATGCCATGGTGCGCAGTGAAGAAAAGCAATTGAATGTGCTCCGTTTCATATACGAAGCAAAACTTAAAAATGGATTCCCGCCGACCGTCCGTGAAATTGGCGAAGGAATGGGCATGACCTCTCCTTCGACAGTGCATGGTTACATGGATCGCTTGCGTTCTAAGGGTTATTTGAATCGCGATCCAACAAAGCCCCGTGCACTTGAGATTACAGCTGCTGGAATGACTGCCATGGGAATTCACGAAAATCCGACCGTACCTTATTTCGAAGGTGACTGGCCGCAATTTGATCCACAAACTGCTTCAAGAATTGTCTTACCAGACAGTTTGGCCCGTTTTGCCGGTGAACTTTTTTTCATGCGCATGTCTGGTTCCAATATGCAAAAAGTGGGCATTTTTGACGGAGATGACCTCTTTATTCGTCAACAAAATGATGCTGAAAACGGTGAAATCGTGGCTTACATCAGCACTGATCAAAGTGTCAAGATCGCCCGCTTTTTCCGTGAACGAGCTCAATACCGGCTTCAACCTGAAAACGATAACGTCGCACCAGAAATATTGTTTGAATTAACCGTGATTGGTCGTGTCATCTCGCTATTTAGAAATTCAATTTATTAACATACAAAAACTATAAAAACCACTTTTATTCGACCAATATCAAATAAAAGTGGTTTCTAAAATATTTTGTTTATTATTTCCATTCCAATGGGATTTTAAGTGTAATATCGTTCAATAAAACACCATATTTAGCTTGGAAAGTAAATGTTAGATAGCGGGTTCCAACTGGTACTGAAATGTTGTTTAGTTTAATCCTCAGTAACCCAGCATTGTCACCAAACCTACCAATCATTGTCTCAACGTCAGATGAATTTGTATATTCCTCATTAACATTCATAAAACTAATCATTGGATTTCCATTCACCGACGTTCCGTTCGTCGCCGCATATTGTAATGTATCATTCCATCTACGGGTAATAATTGGCCTTGCAGCCTCGCTATCTCCACCAGTCAACAAATCTTTAGTTGCATTCTCATTATTTAAAAGAATTGTTAATTCGGTATTCTCAAGCAGCAACCCCTTACTTTGATCCTTAGTAGTTTTCACATAATTACGATGTGGTTCACCAGGTACCATCCAATCAGGTAAGCCAATCCAATAAGGCATTAAGGTCTTATTTACAACTGCTGGCTTAGAGTTCCCTTGATAAATTCGATAACTAAGTCCTTCTGTTGATTCACCTTTATTTAATCCGAAAACATAAAGGTAGAAACCTTTTAAGACTGCATTTTGTCTAGTAGTGCAAGGTGCAGTAACCGTTCTAGTAGAATGTGCTCCGACTTGCCATGCATCTAACCCTACAGTTCCTGAATTTGTAAACCACGTTGGATTTCCACCTTTTGATCCAATTCCACTTGGTACATATACATCATCTGCAGCTCCTAAAAAATCTGCTGCAGGTAAAAAATCAACAGCTTTATCTGTATCATTTTTAACTTCAAAACTGTAATTTGCAGATCTATTTAAAGATTTAGTGTAATGACCAGATTCTAAGCCTGATTCAACTGCTAATCCAGTTGATCCATACCATTCAAATGTATCATAATATGTATTATCATCACTAACAATATTACCCGGATTAGTTACATTTCCTGTTGCGGGATTTGGTGTAGTAACTTCCGCAGCTAAAATTGTTGTTGGAATCACAACTGACCCTAATAAAAGTCCCATTATTCCAATGTTGACAACTTTACGGACATTGTTTTTCAACGTGTGCGTATTTTCTTTGCTATGTAACTTCATTTAAATTTTCTCATCTTTCTACAAAAATATTAGCGACAGACAACTTTAATCAATTGGATCAGATATGAATCCAACCTTGATTAATAATAAGATACCACGTACTAATCAGTCATTACCATCACCAACTCTTAATGTCACAAAGATGTAAGTTTAGACATCTATCTGTATTTAAAAAGTCCTGAATTTCGAATTATTAATATAATTTAATCATTTAAAAACACCCTCAACTCGTGCAAAAAAAACGAGAATGAGAGTGTTATTTTTTAAATTGTTATTCGCCTTCGTATTCCATCAAAGCATGAATATCATATCCTTGCAAAACATCGCGTCCTTTTAACTCGGTCAACTCGATCAAAAATCCAAGTCCAACCACTTGACCACCGAGGCGTTCCACCAATTTATTAGTTGCAGCAATTGTACCACCCGTTGCCAACAAATCATCGACAATCACAACTTTATCACCCGGCTTAATTGCGTCTTCGTTAATCTCCAAAGTTGCTGTTCCGTATTCCAAAGTATAGCTTTCCGAAATCGTTTTTCGTGGCAACTTACCCGGCTTACGAGCAGGTACAAAGCCAATCCCTAATTCAATGGCAATCGGTGTCCCTAACAAAAAGCCACGCGATTCAGGTGCTACAACTACAGTCGCACCTTGTTTTTTCGCGTATTCTGCAAGAACATGGGTTGCAGTACTTAGCGCTTTTGCATCTTCAAGCAAGGGCGTGATGTCGCGAAATGTAATTCCTGCTTCCGGAAAATCAGGAATTGAGGCAATATAATCATGTAAATCAATAGTCATTTTCAGTGCTCCTATGGACAATCAGGCTTGATCGTCTTTTGCTAATTCATTTAGCAACGTTTCTAATTCTGCAGTCGTACTATAAATCAATTTTTGTTCGATCTCACGCTTTTTCAAAAAATTCAAGAAACTTGGCATTTTTTCCAATTCAACTGCCTCTGGTTTTTCTACTGTATTTAAAAAGCCATTCTCAATTGTAACAAATTTAGCGTCCAAAAACACCTTTAGAACCAATGACAGCATTAGTGGATCCAGCTTTAAATACGCTGCAACTTGCTTGAATTGGGCTTTAATCGCTACATCTTTGTGACTCTTAGTGAACTTATAAAACACTGCAAATTCTGAACGCGTTGGTACTTTTTGCAGATAAGCCGGGTGCGCTGTATAGAAAATTGGTGCCCAACCTGTCGCTGGGACAAACGCCAAGACTTGGTGCAATTCTTCCAAATCTTTTGGCAAATCAACCAAGGCCATCAATCCTAATCCGGTCGTATTAAACGCATCCTCCCACCACATTGCCTGGTTGGGTGCTTTGATTAATCTGTCGGATTGCTCATACATGTTTTTGTTAAAGAAAATATACGTTGCAGCTTCGGCAAATGTTTGCGGTGTTAATTTTGTCGTTCGTAAATCCACCAGCGCTGAACCAACCGCCTTCAGATCCTTCGTCATCATTTGATACGTTGTTGTACCACGATATTCGTTTGCGCTCATCGTTCCCACAAACGTTAATTCCTTGAAATGACCTGCTAGTTGACCAGCAATTGGGCCACGATTCCAAGCAATGATTGGCAACTTCTGATCCTGCGTCAAACCAGTCAAACGCAAATGTTTGCCGTCTGACATTGTTTTAACATTCTCGGTTCCTTGCAAATACACAGCAAAAAGTGGCTCTGGATTTCCATTCCCAAACGGTGCTAACATCTTGATTTGACTAAAAATTTGCTCATTAAATGCACTTCCAGAGACTTGTGCAGCAATCGTCAGTTGTGGTTTAACATCAGCTTGTAAGTTCTGCTTAGTCGCCTCTGCGCGTAACATATCACGAACTACTTGCAGGTTTTCAAATGGAATAGTCATCCCCGCTGCCAAAGCATGTCCACCAAAATTCGTATATAACTCACGGTGGCCGTCCATAGCTGCAAAAAGATCAAATGCCGCAAAAGATCGGGCAGAACCCTTTAACACGGCATCTTCTTGATTCAAAATGATTGTTGGCTTACCAGTTTCTTCAACAATCTTAGACGCGACAATGCCCAACACACCTTCGTGCCAATTTTCACCAGCAATTACTAAAACAGGATCATTTTGTAAGTCACCCGTGGCTTGAGCAAGTGCTGCATCCGTTATATCATCGACCAACGCTTTTCTTTTCGTATTGAGCTCATCAATTTCTTTTGCCAGCTCGCCAACTTCTACAGAATCATCACTCAACAAAAAACGAACCCCTGATGTGGCATCCTTCATCCGGCCTAATGAATTTAAACGCGGCCCAATTTGGAAGCCCACAGTTCCTGCATCAACCTTAGATGGATCGACACCTGCTAAATCTAGTAGTGCTTGTAAGCCCATTCGTGGTTCCTGACGCAAATTTTCAAGTCCAAGGGTTACTAGTGTGCGATTTTCATCCACAAGCTCCATCACGTCAGCAATCGTCCCTAACGCGGCCAAATCTAACATTTCATCGGCCGGAGCTTCCAACAATGCTGATGCAACCTTAAACGCCACCCCTGCACCTGACAAGCCACCAAATGGATAATTACCTTCTGGATGCCGAGGATGTACAACCGCATAGGCTTCTGGCAAAGTTGAAGGCATTTCATGATGATCCGTAATAATCACATCAATCCCGGCCTTCATTAGCCATTCCACTTCAGCATTACCACTCACACCATTGTCAACCGTAACTAACAGCTGCATGCCATCTTCTGCCAAACGTTGATACTCAGCCAAATTTGGCCCGTAGCCATCCTTAAAACGATTTGGTACGAAATACGTCACATCTGCACCCATAATTTCAAGTGCCAAAGTCATAATCGCCGTTGAGGTAATCCCATCGACATCATAATCGCCATAGACGACAATCCGTTCTTGCTCATCAATCGCCTGCATAATACGTTCAACTGCTTTGTCCATATCGTGCATCAAAAATGGATCATGTAAGTCCTCTAGTTCCGGATGTAAAAACTTTTGAACCTGTTCAACGGAAGTCTGCCCCCGTTCAACTAAAATCTGAGCGACTAATTCGGACGCACCAAATGCATTCTGGATTTCCTTGACTGCACCAGTATCTGTGATTTTTGAAAATTGCCAGTCATACCGTGGTGCAATCATTTAGTTTCCCTCTTCTTCCTCTGCTACATCAATCGTAATTTTAATTGGTGGCGTATTTTGCTGTGCTCCCATTGGAATCTCATACACATCAAAGTCATTGACAACTCTAGTATTTTTGAAAATAGGCTGTGCTGTATACGCTAATTCATTTGCTTGTCGTCCAGGATAACGAGCTGAAATGTGCGTCAAAAAGAGGCGCCCAACTTCACCCTCTGCTGCTGATTCTGCAGCCTGAACATTGGTCGAATGATGGTATGAACGTGCCAGCTTGCCTTCGCCCTTGCCATAAGTTGATTCATGAACGACCACCGTTGCTCCTTGAACTAATGGCGCAATGTTAGCAGTCTTGCGGGTATCTCCCAGAATTGTAACCACTCGGCCCTTTTGTGGTGCTCCAACAACGTCCTTAGACAAAATTGTCCTTCCATCATCTAACGTAATATCTTCGCCACGCTTTAACTTGCCATAGAGCGGACCAGATGGGACATTAAGTGTGCGCAGTTTTTCAACTAATAGCTCACCATCATGATCTGCTTCCGTCACCCGATAGCCAAACGACAAAATGCGATGTTCAAGTGGCAGAGCTGTCACCTTAAACTTTTGATTTTCAAATACGAGTCCACCTTCATCAGGTAATTCATGATAGCGAATTTGATATGTGAGATGCGTCTGTGAGACACGTAGGCTCGTTTCAATATAATTGCGAATCCCGCGTGGCCCATAGAGATCTAAAGTCTCTTCCCCACCTTGAAATGAGCGAGAAGACAACAATCCAGGCAGCCCAAAAATGTGATCGCCATGTAAATGCGTCACAAAAATCTTACTAATTTTACGTGGCCGAATAGTTGAACGTAACATCTGTTGTTGCGTTCCCTCTCCAGCGTCAAATAACCAAACTTCATTTAATTCTTCTAACAAGCGAAGTGCGATACTCGTGACATTTCGATAACGAGCCGGAACTCCTGCTCCAGTCCCTAAAAATTCCAGTTGCATGTCTTTGTGCCGTCCTTCATTTCATCATTTTATTTTAAATTACTTGTGCCCCGAGTGTATTGGCAAAATGGCGTAATGCCCACTCATGACCAGCTTGATCAAAAGAAGCCACTCCTGCCGTTGGAATCACAATTTCATAGCCTAAATTATATGCATCAACCGCCGTGTGCAACACGCAAATGTCTGTCACTACACCAATCAATGTCAACTTCGTAATCCGGCGTTCGCGTAACCACAAGTCTAAATCAGTTCCAGCAAAGGCCGAATAATGGCGTTTATCAATGTAATAGACATTGCTCAAATCAGCTGTTGCATCATAATACGCTTGTAGGTCGCCATACAACGTGCGTCCATCCGTTCCAGCAACATTATGCGGTGGAAACAGTTTGTTTTCTGGATGATACTGATCAGTCGGATCATGGCGATCGATTGCATAAACAACAAAATCGCCTTTCTCAGTTGCATCTTTTGTGATTTGCAAAATATCATCATGCAATGCTTGTGCCGGCTTTCCAGCAGTTAGCGCTCCATCATCAGCAACAAAATCATTTGTGTAATCAATTGAAATCAAAGCTTCCATGTTTAAATTCTCCTTTGAACATGCGTGGTAATTCAATTATTGTTGCCTAATCTTTTTTCTTTATCCAATATGGAATTCCAAAACTAATTGTGCTTTCGGTTCCTTGAGCAATTCGTTTCAAATTAGTGCGGTGAAGATAGAATACAAACACCGTTAAAACCGTACAAACTGTGGCTAAAACAGAATCACCAATCAGCCAAAATATAATGGTGCTTAAGACAAAACCTGTCAATGAAGCGACCGAAACCATGCTTGATAACAGTAGTCCTAAGAAGAAAAAGCCAAACGCAACTAGGAATAAAGTTGGTGAATAAGCGAGCAACAATCCAACCGAAGTCGCAACTCCCTTGCCACCTTTAAACTTTAACCAGAAAGAAAAGGTGTGACCAATAACCGCGACTACTCCAATGATTAAGACCCAAAAATGTTGGCTCGCAGGTAATGGTCCCCAAGCATATGCCATTGAAGCTGCAGCAGTTCCCTTTAAAATATCAGCGATGAAGACCAAAATTCCCGCTGTTTTCCCTAATACACGAAACGTGTTGGTGGTTCCAATGTTTCCTGAACCTAATTCCAGTAAATTTTTATGATAAATAAATTTTCCAATCCAATAACCTGATGGAATTGAACCTAATAAATATGCCACTAGCATGCTAATAGCAACTTGTAAGACCGTCATAAGAAACTCCAATTTTATTTTAAATCATTATCTAGGTGCAGATAATCAAATCCGTAGCTGGTTGTACATGTTATGAAACACCTTGGTCATTTTTCACTTGCGTGGTGGCTTTTAAATAAAATGACCAAGGTATTGCATTAAAATGTTGTCCTTTGATTGATCAGTGTAGCGATTCTGTCGTCGGATGTAATTTCCTGGCGAAGACGATCAAGCAAAGGACAATATTACATAGCTTACACAACGACGCATTACTTATCTATTTTAGCACGAAACGACACGGAAAATGCCGACAAAAAACGAACTCATGTTTTCCAGGCTACCTGCACCAGAAAGAGCACGAATTCGTTTTAACTTATGCGATTTTACCAATCATTTTTAAAGCGTTCAAACGCATCAATTTGTTCTTCACCTAAAGTAATCGCATACTTATAATATGCACCTTGGCGAATAAACTCACCCAACGTATTAGCATTTTCAGCCATCTTGGCATATTGTTCAGGCGTAATATTTGCCATCACTTCGTCAATCTCGTCAACTGAATCAATTTTAATTCCAGCACCAAAAGTAGTGATAATAGTTGAAGCAGCAGCTGATGACTTGATTAAGATTGGCATTCCAGCGGCTAGATACATTGATAGCTTATGCGACAAGTTAATCTCTTGGTAAGCATCAAATTCACCTGCTTGCGAATCCATATCAAATGCTAATCCAAACCCAAAATGATCTTGCTCATTAATCTCGTTTGGATTGATATAACCTAGATAATTCACATTACCCTTCAACTCGTAACCTTGCATATCGCTTTCTCGTGCATAAATGTGCAAAGGCGTTTGATTGGGCCAATTTTGAATATATGACGCTTTATATGGTGATCCGGCAACCACGACTTCACGCTTAAATTCAGCTGGCTTTTGTGGCTTTGGCACCAAATAATCATGCAGTCCCACAATTAGAGCATCAGTCACGACTCCATCAGCATGTAACGCGTTCATCATTGGAATAGTCAACGTCAACATCACATCAGCAGTATTCAACGACTTGATGATGATTTCGCGGTTTGCCTCATGATAACGCAGGTAATCAACATTCAAAGTGATGACACTGATTTTAACGCCCTGCTTCTTAAGGTGCAAAATGCGTTCGTAATCAATTTCTTCAGTTCCACGGTCAGATGGAAATGGATATAAAACAATATCTCCTGAGTAAAATTCGTTGTTTAAAACGTCCGTGACTTCCATTTTTTGGTAACCAATTTCGTGTGCAATCGTTACGATGTCTTCGCGAACCTTGCCAGAAGTGATAATTTGGTGTGATGGAGCGTGTAATACATATTTAGTCATAGTGAGTTATCCCTCTCTTAAAAAATTCTTAATTTAAAAGCTTATGTTAATTAATGCGCTTTGAATGGTTATTTAACAATCCATAAAAAAAGATACTTAAGCCTATACTCAAGTATCAGTAAAATTATTTATTAAATTGGTGTTATTTTGTGACTAAATTGTGAACTTACCACTTAAATCTGCATTATTTAACAAAATCGCTAATTTTTCCTGCATTTTAAAGGTGACAATGTCCTCTGGATAATCGTGTTTTTGATAAACAACTGCAGCAACTGTTCCAATTAGTGGCAAAATTGCATGCGATTTTCCTGGAATTTCTAACGTCAACTTCATTGCTGCATCATACGAATCCGTATTAAGCAAAACCCAACTAATTGCTTCAAGCGTGTTGACAATATAGCCCGTTGCAATAATTTCATCCATCGGCTTGTTCACAAAGTCTGGCGTGTTCAAGTTTTCATATTCAGGAAGAGCCTTCGCAAAAATTTCGTGCTCAGCATAATACTCATACGCTAGACCAACTGCGCGATCAAGAGCACTTTCCAATTCAAAACCGTCTAAAATTTGACCTATAAAAATGGCGTATAACCCGATTCCAACTAAGCCCCGCGGATTATTATGGGTCAATCCAGCAATCTGGTGCAATGTCAGCATCGCAGTCTCATTATTTAAAAACTCCGAACCATACTGAGAATATAAATAAAGAACAACCGGCATCATGCGTGCAAGTGCTCCACTACCATTATCATCTTCTTCTACACCGCCAGAAGAAAAAGGGTCGTGCGTTTCAGCAAACTTTAAAACTGCAGCATTGGTCGTCTTTCCGACTGTTTGAACTACGCCATCTGCCGTGTACTTCCCATCCGTATGCCACTTTTCAAATTCGCTCATTATTTCAATTAAATTATATCCATTTGACAAAGCCTTGATTGTTGCCAGCGCCAATGAACTATCACTTCCCCACACTTTTGTACCTTCAGTGTGATCCTGCTGTGACTTCAAATCGCCGTCCAGCAAACCAAGGGTGCTATTAACTAATGGATTATTTGGTAAGTCCATATTTAATTCCCCTTCCTTTCCATTCAAAAATTGTAACATTTTTGCAACCTGTTTGGCAAATTAAGTTCATTTCGTTATAATTAAATTATTGAGCGCGCTGTGCTAGTTGTGAAACACCTTTAGTCATTTTATTTAAAGCGTGATGATTTAAAAAAATGACTAAAGGTGTTTAATTGAAATATTGTGTTAGCTGCTCAGCGAAGCGATTCTGTCGTCGGATGATAGTGCCTGCCGAATCTGGATGAACCATAACACTAACACCATGACCCAACAGTTAGTGGGATTGGCGAATTATTTCGCCTTTCATTCAGATTCGTGTAGGCCCGTCCGAACGTAAAGAATCTTTAGCGAAGCTGATCTACCTAACACAATATTACACAACTAACACACCACGTTAGTTAAGATTACGAGGAGAAAGAAATGGCTGAAGAAATCGGAAACGTTTTCCCTTTGACATTGCTAAGGGATCGTTTACTGCCACATTTGTTTAAAGAAGACTTGTCAGAAATTACGTATTGGGCTGGAAAAGATCTGGCTCGTGAAATTGAACTCCACGGAATTAATGCGATCATTGAATTTTTCGCTGATGCTGGTTTTGGTACATTGTCGATTCAAACTCAAAAGGCAACCATGCAAAAATGGACTTTAAGCGGAAAAATAATTACGACACGACTAACTGAAAGCGATAACCCCGATTTCAGCCTTGAAGCTGGGTTCATTGCTCAACAAACGCAACAACAGATTGGCTTTGGAGCAGAAGCGCAAATTGAAATTGGCAAAAATAATGTGAATTTCATTATCTTGACAGAAGCAGCTGGAATTCTGGCGGATTAATTTCACAAAATAAATAAGACCTCGGATTTACTCGCATGCAGTTGCGGTATCCCTGGCCTTATTTTTTTAGCTTATAGTAAATATTTTGCGTCAAACTCAGGATCTTGGGATGTCAAAATCTTAGGACCATCATTTGTAATTGCAATCGTGTGCTCATATTGTGCAGACCAAGAACCATCACGCGTCGTAACCGTCCAACCATCTTCTTCAGATGTATCTACTTCCCATCCACCGACGTTTACCATTGGTTCAATCGTAATCGTCATTCCTGGCTTCAGACGCAATCCACGTCCAGCAACACCATAATGTGGTACAGCCGGCTCCTCGTGCATCGTAGGACCAATTCCATGTCCAATATAATCACGGACATTACCAAAGCCATTTTCATCTTCGACAAACGCATTAATAGTCGCACCAATGTCACCTAAACGATTGCCTACTTGGGCCTGATCAATTCCTAGATACAGCGCCTTGTGAGTCACATCCATCAGACGTTGAATCTCTGGTGACACATTGCCAACTGCGTAACTCCATGCAGAATCCGAATAAGCTCCATCAAGTTCAACAACTGTGTCAACCTTGACCAGATCGCCATCCTTCAAAAACAATGCCTTGCGTGGAAATGCATGTGCAACCTCATCATTCACTGAAACTGTTGTCGCATATTCAAAGCCTTCAAAGCCAATCTGCGCTGCTCGTCCACCATGCGATTCAATATATTGACGGCTAAATGTTTCGATTTCCCAAGTTGAAATGCCTGGTTTAATAATATCGCGTAGCCCTTTGTGCATTCCAGCAATAATCGCTCCGGACTTTGCCATCGCTTCAATTTCACGTTCTGATTTAAGCGTAATCATTTCTTGCCTCCATTTGTGTTTCTCAACTATTATACCGCTATTTTGCTTTGATTTCGCTTTAATTGTGCTGATATTTATCTTCCAACCACATAAATGAAAAAGCACCTTGCCAAATTAAAACTGACCAAGGTGTTTCAGAACCAGTACTACGATTTAATCGCTCTAGAATTAGTTCGCGCCACCCTCATTGTCGGCTTCACCATTCGCCCAAACCTTTGTTGCATAGATGCTATTGAACAACAACGCCGCCTGCAGTGCAACCTGTGACAAATACACGCCAAGGTTTCCAATATGCGTATGCCCCGTCAAAATCTGAATCACCAAAATCAGCCAATAGACGATATTTGCCAGATTCACGATGATCCACAATGACCAATTTTCGCGGTATTTCAAAATGTACAAAGCCTGCGCAATCAAGCTCACCACAAAGTTAATTGAGTCGAAATATGGCAACTGACCATGCAACATCGACAAGACAATCCAGCCAATAATCCAAGCGACAAACGCACCGCCAAAAATCAAGCGCCGTTTCTGCTGGCTAAACGAATGCGTGGCCTCATCATTGCCCCACATAAACCAGCCGATTGGTTGAGAAATCACATAGATAATGTCCATCGCAAACGAGCCATAAGCATGACTAATCCATGCAATATAGGTCATTGCTAAACATTGCACAATTCCAAAAATAAACGAAATCTTGCGGCCCTTCATTCCATAAACCAAGCACAAGACACCAGTTAATCCACTAATCATTCCAATGAAAGAATCCGGCGCAATCGCATATACTGCCACCTGCAAAATCAATAAAACCGAAACGTAGAAAATTTCAAATTTTTTCCAGTTAGTGAATAATTGTGACACTAACCAAGAATGCGCGTTTCCATGAGTCATAATAATCTCCTTTAATTAAGCAAAATCGTGTGATACAACGTTAATTACGTCCTGACAATTTTGATTGCTCAATTAATATACCAAAAGATTAACTCATTTTGTGCTGTCGTGAAATAAATCTCAATCAAACCTTAATTTATTAAAAAAGCAGGCATAAAAATAAATTTATGTCCACTTTGAATTGCCACTTCTAACGCTTTATTTCAACGCATCAATGGCCTGTTGCATGACCTTATCAGCAGACATCATTCCATACGACATCATCTCAATATCGACGACCGGAATTTTGTCGCCGTAAGCTTCTTCATACTTCTCGTGCATATATTTAACTTGTGGTGCAATCATAATCACAACAGGCTGCTTTTTAGTAATATTTTCACCAGCCTGCGCGTCCGCTAATCCAACCACGGTATATCCCAAATTATTTTCCTTGCTATATTGATCCATCTTATTTGATAACATGGTAATTGACATACCAGCCGCATCTACTAATAATATTTCTGCCATTTTAATTTTCTCCGTTCATGATAAGCGAAACTCTTTCAAAAGCATTATAGCGCACCTATTTAATTAACTGATAAATTTTGGTCAATCAGTCAAAAAAGCCGGAGCAATATTTGAATTAATATCAAATATTGTCCCAGCTACCCATGTTGCACACAAAACCAGTACCTCATGCTCTTATTTAAACGCCTTGCGCACTTTTGAATCTCTCGACTCTAAGCTAAAAAAATTTGCCACGCTTTGCGTAACAAACTTTTTCAGCTTAGCTCTCTGATTCAATTTTTCACTGCGTTCAAAACCAGTGCTTCATGCTCTTATTTTAATTGATTTGAAATTTCTGTATGAACCCGCTTGATTTCAGTCTTTGAAATAATTTGATATGACTGCCCATCAATCATTTGTCCGGTTCCTTCAACGTGATCGCTCACAATTGTATGCGCTGCCGAACGGTATCCAATCGCAAATTTTTGCATATCGCCAAAGGTAATGTCAGTTTGCACATTCTTAGCCAAGGCTGTCATCAACTTAGTGTTCGTCACATTGGCTGGCGTTGCTAATTTCTTCAACAAAGCTGCAATGACCAACCGTTGCCGATCCTGCCGACCATAGTCACCACGAGGATCATCATAACGCATCCGTGAAAATGCCAAAGCTTCCTTACCATCCATGTTGTACGCTTGCCCAGCTGTAAATGAATAGCCCTCATAATCAAACGTCAATGGTGAACTCACAGTTACGCTACCAACTTCATCAATCAACTTTTCCAAACCACCCATGTTAATCAAAGCATAGTAATCAATTGGAATATCTAACAAGTTCTGCACAGTTTTAATCGAAGTTCCGGCAGATCCATAAGCATACGCCGCATTAATCTTGGCAGGACTGTATTGTGGATAACCAGGAATATTTTGGATATACGTATCACGTGGAATACTTACCAACGTTGTCTTGTTATTCTTGGGATTGATCGTCGCAACAATCATCGAATCAGTTCGTCCCTTATAAGTGCGATCAAGCTCACCAGTGTCGGTTCCAAGCAAAAGAATTGAAATCGGCTTCTTAGCACTTAGCAACGCATTAGTATCACGCATTTTTTTAATGTTAGCTGACTTATAAGAATTTTTCAAAATTGAGTCAGTCTTAATGTATGCATATGCACCCAAACCGGCTACCAAAATAATTAGAGCGCCAAAAATTGACAGCACAACCTTCAGCCACGTTTTCATCTTTTTCTTAGGCTTTCCTACTTTACGGTCACTACGACTTTGCAATACCATGTTGATCTGATCTCCTTGATTCTTTAATTTACCCTATCATACCTGATTTTGATATGATAAGCGAAAATTACCGAGAGGTTTTAACAAATTTAAATAGTTTAATGAGTGATCTTTTTTTCATTTACGAAAAAAACATCACATTTACGTAATGCTCTTTTAACTAAATTTTAAATTACCAAAATACACATAATGTTGCTATAAAGTACTAAAATTCATATCACTTATACTTGTCCGCAACCACTAACTTCAAAGGTGATTTAATATTAGGCACGACCTTCTGACCCTTAAAATGCTTAAACGCCGCTTGGACTGCCAAACGTCCCATTTCTTTTGGATCTTGCGCCACAGTTGCTGCCATTTCACCCTTTTTAACGGCTGCAATTCCATCGTCATTTCCATCAAAGCCAACAATCAGCACGTCTTGATTACCTTTCAAAGCTTGAACTGCACCAAGCGCCATCTCATCATTTTGTGAGAAGATTCCCTTAATATCAGGATGACCTTGAATAATATTTTCAGTCGTATTTAATCCTTGTGTGCGGTCAAAGTTGGCCGTTTGCTTGCTAACAATGTTCAAATGTCCCTTAACTGCATTGTCAAAGCCAGCTCCTCGCTCGCGAGTTGCCGAAGCGCCTGGTGTTCCTTGTAATTCTGCAATATTAGCACCTTCGCCTAATTTTTCAATCATAAACTTAGCCGCCATCTTACCTCCTTCGCGCGAATTTGAAGCGACTAATGTTAGAACTTTACCACCATCAGAAGAACGATCAACCGTGATGACTGGAATACTAGCTTCATTGGCAGCCTTGACCTCAGGCGTAATGGCTGAAGAGTCAACAGGATTGATTATGAGAACATCAACTTTCTTTTGAATCATATCTTCAACGTCGTTACTCTGTTTATTAGTACTATTTTGCCCGTCGAAAATTTGAATCTTTGCCCCTGCCTGATTCGCTACCTCACTCACTCCCTCCTTAACTGAAATAAAGAACGGATTATTTAAAGTAGAAAGTGAGACACCGATTTTTAATTGTGACGGTTTCTTATGAACTATCGTGTTTGAACCTTGATAAGGATTTGTGAGTGAAAATACAGCCTTACCAGAAACAATGAAGAAAATTCCGTAAACCAATACCAAGGCACCAACAACTATTCCAATTACTTTTTTAGTATTCATTTCTAAGCCCCTTTATTTTGATTGACGACGATCCAAAAGCACCGCAATTACAATCACAATTCCTTTGACAATTTGTTGGTAAAAACTTGAAATTCCTAACAAGTTCATTCCGTTGTTTAAACTCCCAATGATTAATGCACCAATTAAAGTTCCAAACAAACGTCCACGCCCACCAGCTAATGACGTTCCACCAAGCACAACTGCGGCAATGGCGTCCATTTCAAACCCGGTTCCTGCGTCTGGTTGGGCCGAACTAAGTCTAGAAATTAAAATCATTCCGGCCGCAGCGCTCATAATTCCTGAAATAACGTAAATCCAAGTTTTCGTCAAATTAACCTTAATACCTGAAACAAAGGCAGCACGCTCATTCCCTCCTAATGCATAGGTTTTTCGCCCAAACGCCATTTTATGCAACAAGAAGTAAAGCACCGCAAATGCAATTACCATGATGATAATTGGCGTTGGAATCCCAAAGAAATATCCGCGACCAATAAATTGAAAAATAAAATTATCATTCATAACTTTTCCAGTAATAGGGTTACCGTTTGTAAAGACGTAGGTCGCTCCACGGAAAATCGTCATAGTTGCTAATGATGCAATAAAGGGTGCTGCGCCACCTTTAGTAATAATCAAACCATTCACTGCGCCAAGAATACCACCAATTAAAATTCCTAAAAACATTGCAATCAATGTTGGTACACCCGACGTAATCATCGAAGCTGCAAAGGCAGAAGTTAGTGCCAAAATTGCTCCGACTGAAAGGTCAATTCCACCAGTTAAAATTAACAAACGTCATTCCAAAGGCAATTAACCCATTAATTGAAACTTGCCTAAAGAGATTCAATATATTATTTGGTTCTAAAAAGCTTGGGTTCATAACTGCAACGATGATCACCAATACTATCAATGCAAGAACCGGTCCAAGTCCGGCAATTTTACCAGTAACATTTGCCTTGAATCCTCGTGCTACACCATTATCCATTTATCTGTCCTCCAGTTGCTATCGTCATAATCTCTTTTTGCGTGACGGTATCGTTATTATCAACAATCTGCATTAACTCACCCTCATACATCACCGCAATGCGATTACTCATTGCCAGTACCTCTGGCAAGTCACTTGAAACCATAATGATTGCGACTCCCCGATCGGTTAACTCATTCATCAAATCATAAATTTCCCGTTTAGCTCCAACATCAACTCCTCGGGTTGGTTCGTCCAATATCAGAACCTTACTTCCAGCACCAATCCATTTTGCCAAAACCACCTTCTGCTGGTTTCCTCCAGAAAGACTTGATGCTGCAATATCCTGATTCTGTGCTTTAACTGTAAGACGCTTCATTAGTAAATCCACAAAATCATGTTTGGCTTTATCATCGATTTGATGATAATGAACTAATTCATTTAAACTTGGTAAGATAATGTTCTCTGAAACGGAAAATGGTAAGATCAATCCTTCATCTTTTCGATTCTCAGTTACAAAGCCGATACCTTCTTTAATTGCATCAGATGGTGCATGAATCTCAATTTTCTTACCGTCCATGTAAACATTTCCACTATCCTTTTTATCTACTCCGAATAGTGCTCGCATAATCTCAGTTCTTCCAGAACCCATTAAACCAGAAAAGCCAAGAATTTCACCTTGTCGAACATCAAAATTAATATCTTTAAATTGTCCCGAATGATTGAAATGTTCAACCTTTAGTATTTCAGGCCCAACGCTAACTGAACGTCTTGGATAGAAATCACCAATATCACGTCCAACCATTTTCGTCACAATCTCTTCCACACTTGTCTGTGCGATTACAGATTCATCAACAGTCACTCCATCACGCATAATCGTGATGCGGTCTGCTATTTCCATATTTTCTTCAATCCGATGACTGATATAAATAAATCCAACACCTTGCTCTTTTAAATGTTTAACCGTTTTAAAAAGTTCTTCAATTTCAGAATTAGTTAGTGCGGCAGTTGGTTCGTCCATAATGATTACTTTAGCGTTTGTCATCATTGCCTTTGAAATTTCAATCATTTGTTGCGCACCAATACTAAACTCACCAATTGATTGATCAAGATTGTAGTCAATTTTTAACGTTGCAAAGATTTTTTTGGCCGCCTTTCGCATTGCTGGCTCATCTAGTACGCCCAACTTATTTTTAATCTCTTTATTGAGAAACATATTCTCTAAAACAGTCATTTCAGCAAAGTTACTCATTTCTTGATGAATAAAACTAATTCCATGGCTTTCCGCATCCATAGGACCTTGAAAAGTGGTTTCTACACCATCTACTTTCAGCACGCCACTATCTGCCTTCAACAAACCGGTCATAATATTCATTAAAGTTGACTTACCTGCACCATTCTCACCCATCAATGCATGAATTTCTGCATCGGCAAGATGGAAATCAACTCCTTTTAAGACCTGATTAGTTCCAAAACTTTTTGAAATCCCAACCATATCAATTTTCATGTTGTTCTCCCCTTGTGCTAAAATACAACGCCACTCTCCAAAATTATGTTTGCATATGGTGTCATTTCACCAGTTCTAATAAATGCTTTATTTTTTTGCAAATTCTCTTTCATTTCTGTATGTGGAATATACTCAATTTCAACTGTGCCATCAAAAATTTTTTGAATCTGTTCTAGCATGCTTGGATTTTGTGTCTTAATTTCTTCAGCCAAATAAATTTTTTGAACGGCCAGTTCTGTTAAAACATTTTCCAAAACCGAAATAAATCCAGGCAAACCACGATCAATCGCTAAATCTATTTTTGGCGTTTCAGTTGGCACTGGCATCCCAGCATCCCCAATTGAAATCCAATCCATATGGCCCATGTCAGCAACAACTCTAGCAATTTGTGAATTATAAATACCACTCTTTTTCATTTTTCCACCACTTTCTTGATAATAAAATTGGTAAAACGTTTTACTAAAAGTTAAAAATAAATACGCTCATTTTTTTGTAAGCGTTTACACTATTTATATTACTATTCTTTTTTAAAATTACAAGCTTTATCTTAAAAAAGCCTAATTACTGACACATAAATCGGCCGTAATTAAGCATTTCTAAATAATAAATTTAATTTAGCTCGCCATCTGCAATTTTAGCAAGCAGCTCACGTGATGGGATAAAGAAAAGCTGACCTGTTAAGAGCGTTGAGAATGTCAAAAGATAATCTGACTTAGCTACCATTCCTTGTAACATCGCTTTAGTTACAGCCCAACGCCGTGAATAACCAATGAAATACGTTCCAGTTTTACCAGTGGCTGCATCTGAAAACGGCACATTCATTCGAACAATTTTTTGCTCAACCCCATCAATCTCAATCTTTGAAGCAACGTTGTGCGCGTTTTTAAACTTGTCGTCGTCTTCCAATTCCAAGTCGCTATACTTATGACGTCCAACCGCTTTTTCTTGTTCTTCGTGCTTTAAATTACCCCAGAAATCCATGTCGTGAATCCATTTTTGGGCAAAGGCGTATGAACCATTTGCAAATTCAGGATCCTCGTCGCCAATAATTGCATAATCAGCAGCATCTTCTGGCGCAGGAGCTTCGGTTCCATCAATGAACCCAATAATCGCACGTCCTTCAAAATAACGGAAGCCCTTAGTTTCATCCAAAACTTCAGTGACTGGCTTCAAAAATTGCATGAATTGTGTGACAACTTCGTACACAACCGCTTCGTTAGCAGCTCGAACGTGGAAGAAAATGTCACCTTCCGTTGCTGGCATTGAATACTTAGGCCCCTTTAATTCAGTGTAAGTAACCAATTCCTTTGGCTTATCTGCAGTTGGAAAGAGGAAGTCCCATGCTGAACTGCTCAAACCAATTGCCACCTTCAAATCATCCTGGTCTGCTCTAATTCGCATTGAACGAATAATGGCTTGTGAACGATCTGCAAATTCCTGAATCGCCTCTTGTGCTGCCTCTTGATCATCGCGCTTTAACTTTAAAACAACGAATTCAACACTCCGACCAACATCTTTCCAAACATCTTGTGCTTCGTTTGGGTTCATAATCTCTGACATAATCTGCTCCAATCTTATTTCTTAAATTATTGCTTTCATTAATTCTAAACTGATTATTTTATTATTCTTAATCTAATGGAATGGGTTCAAACTCGCCATCTGGCTTAACTTCAAAGAGTGGTAATCCTTCCAACACAGTAATGTCTTTACGATTAACCGCTTCACCTTCAGCCAAAATTGCCAACTTGCCAACCACGCGCGCCCCAGCTTTTTTCATCAAATTTTCGGCAGCTTCCATCGAATTACCAGATGAAATCACATCATCCACCAATGCTACTTTTTTACCCTTCAAACGATCAGCATCAATTCCATCCAAATACAAAGTGTTTTCTTGTCCGTTTTCAAATGATTGATACTTTTCACTCAACTCATTTTTCATGTAAACCTTCACAGACTTACGCAAAATAATGTACTCTGGATGCAATGTGGCGACTGAAATCTCGTGTGCCAACGGAATTCCCATACTCTCTGGCGTCACAATGTAATCAAAACTGCTTGGCATCTTCTCCGTCAAAAGTCGCGCCGCTTCGTGTGTCATGCGCGCATCTCCCAGCAAAACAAAAGCTGCCATTGCATAGTGCTCGTCAATTGGCACAATATCCAATGTTCGAGTGTAATCACCAATTGTCAATAAATATTTTTTAACCATCATAAAACCTCCCTAAGATTCTATTATTTTATGTGTAGTATCGCAAAACTTTATACTCTATTTCTATTGTGCCACAATCAAGGATTAAATTGCCAAAATATCTATGAAATCAAACAATTTGTAGTGCTAGTTGTGAAACATATTGGCCATTTTTCACTTGCGTGGTGGATTTTCAATGATGATAGTAAGTGGCGACACGGTCCCATTCGACTACACATTTTTTCAAAATGAGTCGAATTGGTGCCGCTACCTCGCTTGATCACCTACTATCATCATCTCAATCCACCACGCCTTTAAATTAAATGACCATGATGTTCATTAAATATTGAACTTTGATTGATCAGCGAAGCGATTCTGTCGTCGGATGATCAGCCCTTGCCGAATCTAGCCGAACCTTTTCACGCGTGCTTTAGCGCCGTGAAATTGGCGAATTATTTCGCCATTCGGCATGAATCGTGCAGGGCCATCCGAACGTAAAGAATCTTTAGCGGAGCTGATCAACCAAGATCCAATACTGTACAACTAGCACAACGCATCAACTACTTTTTTAGTCCCAACTTAACTTGGCATTCTGGGCAAATTCCGCGCACTTCAACTTGATATGAACCAATCAAATAGCCAGTAGCCTGTGCAGCTAAACTTGGTAATTCGTGCAAAGAAAAATTATTCGCGTCCACGATTTTTCCACAATTGGTACAAATAACATGATAATGAGGTGTACCAAACCAGTCATAGTGCATCTTCCCGTCCGTTTTATTATCAATCGCCAACACTAGCTTTGTATTCACTAATGTTTCCAGCGTGTTATAAACGGTGGCCAAGCTAATTTGATCCGGCGTATCTTTCAAATCTTCATAAATGGCCTCTGCAGTCGGATGTGTGGGAAACATTCTATTTTCAACTAAATACTTAATAATGACGGACCGCTGCTTCGTCAAACGAAAACCGGCCGCTTGCAGTGCGTTTAAGGCATGTTCCACTTTATTTTCCATTTAGAATAACCTACCAATCCCGTAGTGAATCATAATTGTTAACATAGCAATTATAACATTTCGGACGACCGCCTTTTTTGGGAAACCATGCCCCATTTTTGCACTTGCGAACCCAATCAAGGCCGAGGCAATTGCTGTTGCTAAAATGGTCAATAGAACTCCAGCTGAACCAGGAATCAAAATCATCGCTAACAATGGCAACGCACCCGCTAATGAAGCGCAGATCATTGAGGAAAATGCAGCAGCCCATGGACTAACATAGTGCCCAAGTTGCACATCATATTTTGTGGCCAAAATTGCTTCTAACGGTTCTTTTTCCATCAAGGCCTCCGCAATCTTTTGCGAAGTTTCTGCCGTGACACCACGCGATAGATAAAAGTCGCGTAAATCTGCTTCTACACTACTCCGATTAACTACCAAACGTTGTGTCTCTAGATCTACAACCACTTTTTCTGCATCCGCCTGCGAACTAACGGAAGCGTATTCACCTGACGCCATCGAAAGCGCACAGGCAAACAAATCTGCGACCCCGGCAATTAAAATGGTAAACGGATTACTAGTCACTGCCCCAACTGAAAACAAAACTCCGACAACCGTTAAAACACCATCATTAGACCCCAAAACGCCAGCCCGAATCACATTCAGACTTTCTTCCATAGTTTTAGTCTTTTTTATCTTAACTTGTGCTTCTGCTTGCATTTTAAATTCCCCCAATCAGCGTTCCGATACCATATGTGATAATCATGGTAAAAATTCCAGCAATCACATTGCGCAATGTCGCCTTATACAAATTAGCTCCGGACAATTTCGCAGCTAGATACCCTGTAATAGCCAATGCAATCGCGACTGAAACTGCTGTCGCCCACACGTTCATATGATTTTGCGCAGTGACAAGCGAGATTGCTAGCATTGGCAAAATAGAACCAAGTGGAAATGAAATCATAGAGGCAATTCCAGCTGAAATGGCGCTCATTTCCTGGTGCAAAGTAAACCCATATCGTTCACGTATCGTCGTCCCAAGTGGATCAGCTTCCATCATTTCTTGCGTCGCCTGAATTGCAAGAGTTGCCGGAACCCCTTCTGCAATATATTTATCCTTCACGAAATCAAATTCATCTGCATAATTTTGCTGCAACCGCTTTTCTTGCGTTGCTTCGGCCTTCTTTTGCGCGTCGTTTTGCGAATGAACGGAAACATATTCGCCCATCGCCATTGAAACAGTCCCCGCTAAAGCTCCTGCAAAACCAGCAATCAAGATTGAAAATGGATTCGTTGTTGCGCCTGCCACCCCAATAACAATCCCCGAGACAGATAGGATGCCGTCATTAGCTCCCATCACGGATGCTCGAATAATGTTATTGCGCTGCGCCAAGCTTTGGTTGTTCTTAGCCATTGTGTTGGCTCCTTTTCATAGAATTAGTTTTCCGTCATTAACTTAGAATGATTCTAAACTATAAATCTATAATATCACACCATGAAAAATAATTCATCTAATTTCTATTAAAAATTGCATACATTCTGAAATTATCATGTGGTGATGTGAATCAGCTTCGCTAAAGATTCTTTACGTTCGGATGGACCTACACGAATCTGTCTGAAAGGCGAAATAATTCGCCAATTCCACTAACCGTTGGATCCTGGTGTTAGTGTTATGGTTCGTCCAGATTCGGCAGGCACTATCATCCGACGACAGAATCGCTATGCTGATTCACACAACTAAAATAACTAAGGTGTTTCATAACTAGCACAACGCTTATCATTTAAAAAATCAATCAATTTTAAAGGGCTCCAATTTAGTTAGAATTTGTGTCTAACTGTATTGAAGTCCTTCAGTTGATTCAAAAATCTTTATTTTATTTTTCAGGCAACTTCAACACCCAGCGGCTAGTAAAGAAGCGCTGATATGCCATGAAGCTCGCAAAGACTGATGCGATTCCAGTAGCAGAAAGAAGCATGAACACCACCATGATTTGATACTTAATCGCCCGCACCGGATCCACGCCAGCCATGATCAATCCAGACATCATTCCGGGCAACGAAACTAAACCATATGTCCGCACAGAATCAATTGTTGGCTGCATCCCAGTCCGAATGGCTTCTCGGACAATTTCACTCGCTGCCAATTTCGGCGAGGCACCCAAAGCCAAGCGTTCGAAAACCTGACCACTTTGATCCTTGAACTGCTGATTAAGGCTTCGATAAACCAATCCCACTGCAGTCATTGAGTTTCCAGCAACCATTCCCGTCACCGGAATCATTTGGAATGGCGCATATTTAACAGCACCTGTCAGAACCAAAATGCCCATCGTAATCACGGTTGAAATCAAAAGTCCCCACCACGAAATCGCAAATGCACCGGGAATTCCATGGCTGCGCTTCTTTCCATTCCGCGCTGCATTGTACACGATGAATAATTGCATCACCAATGTCAGAAAAATATTGTTAACACCAAAGACGAACTTCAGCAAGAACCCGACAATGATTAATTGCACAATTGCACGAACTACAGAAATGATGGTCTCTTTTTCAAGTTTTAACTTCTGCCGATAACTAATACCAAGCGAAATCAGGACCAAGACAAACGCCAAGGCGAGCGAACCATTACTAACATTAATTTGTGAATTCATTCTTCAAAGTCCCCTTTCCATCAGCAATCGTCAAAGTTTCAGTCGCGTGTGCAATTTCGCCTTCATCGTGCGTAACCGACATTACTACGCCTTGATTAGTTTTATGAATATTGTGAATTGCTTGCCAAATAATTGCCTTTGTTTCTGCATCCAAGCCCGTTGAAATTTCATCTAGTAACAATACTTTTGGCGGAAACAACAAATTCCTTAAAACGCCAACTCGTTGCCGCTCACCGCCAGACAGTTCACTGACCGCTTTATCCAGATATTCAGCAGGCAAATCCATTTGCATAAGCCCTGCCACTTGCTCTTCTTCATCAGGCTTGAGTCCCCGAACTTGATATGGCAAATCCAAATTTTCCCGCACCGTTTTACCAAATAGTTGCGCAGATTGTGTTGCATACGAAACTTGTTGCCGATATGCTCCAATTTCATAATTAAACGCATTTTGATCATCCAACAAAATTTCTCCACCAGACAATTCTTCTAAGCCCGCAATCAACTTCAAGAGCGTGCTTTTACCCGTTCCAGAATGACCGACGACCGTAATCCAAGCACCATCTGTAAATGAAAATGAGATGTCTTGTAAAATCGTTCGTCCTCCAGCCTGATACTTAATTTGTTTTCCCTCTAACTTAACCATGTACTTTCTCCTCAATTATTCCAACGTGCTTATTAAGCATGGTGTTTTAAAATGTAACTTAGATTCATTCTAAATATACCAAACTTTACCTGCCTTTGTAAAATGAAATCTATTGTTTTTTTAATCACAAACTTGCATAATGTTTTAGCAAAAAAATACCATGTCAATACTCGCATCAAATGCTCATATCATCATGGTATTTCTATCTAACGTATAGTGCTACTAGTTCACAACTAGCACAACGCGTTATCTAATCAAATGTTAAAATCTCATTTTTAGTTGGCAAATAGGTTTGCAATTTAGCAGCTCGTAACGCACTTGCCTCTCCCTCTGGTTTAAACGAATGCCACGGCACTGTCACCTGTGCATTAACTGCTTTCGCCAACCGAATTAAATCATCTGGCGCCGCATGTCCGCTCGCACCCATAAATTGCAACTCAACATGCCGGCTTTCCAAATATGCCAACAACTCTGCAAAACGTGGATCATACTCTCCCAAAGGTTCACCATTCATATGCAAATACGTAAATCCATCCGCAACTTGGTCCAGTGAATGTAACTGCTCAAAATGATTCTGAACTACATACTTGTCTGGTTCCGCTAAAATTTTCTGCCAAGTAACATCGCGCTCGAGTTCATTTACCTGCATTGCACCAAGAGCTTGCAACACTCGGCTAAATCTTTGATCCCAAACAAGCGTTCGTCCAGCTGATTTTGCAGTATTTTGCAGTTCTACCAAACGTTCAACATTGCGCTCATACGGATTAATAATCACCAGTCCAGTCACCGTTTGGAGTGTCTTTTGGAAATCATGCTGCAGACTTGCTTCAGTATGTCGCGCTCGTTGTGGATCAGGTTCAAAACTAAACTCTGTCCCCTCCAACAAAAACAAATCGATTTTTTGAGCATGCAAAACCTGTGTCCAATGTTCAACACGCTCCGGATGAGGTCCATCCAAACGAACATCCCCGCTATGCACAAACGTATGCTGCCCATCAGAAACACGCAACATCAAAGCGCCTGGTGCATCATGGTCACTCAAGAAAGCTGTTATTGTAAATGGTCCAACTGTCACTGGCTCTTCTGGCAAAATGACATGCAACTTAACATTTGCAGCCGGTTCAACTTTTAAATCTACCAACGTTTGATACAAGTCAATGCTTTCTTGACTCATGTAAACATCGGTCGGTTTCGTCAAATATTTAAAGGCGCCCATGTGATCAAGGTGCAAATGTGAAACGAACACAACCTGTTGCTCAAATTGACCTTGTTCATCCGTAAATAGTGCAGGGACATTTGGCAACACGCCACTCGCCATTAAGTCATCATTTTTGTTTTCCGCAGGGGCAAAATTCACACCCAGATCCATGATGATTTGCGTCGCTCCATTTGTGAAGCTGACCACATTTCCGCCAATCGTATCTAACCCATTTAAAAATTGAACCGCAGTTGTCATCTTACTTATTTTCCTTAATCGTCTTCTTCGTTTCTGTTGCCAATGTCTTTAAAGCATCTTTTGCAGGCGTCTTTTTTGTAATCATTGAATCAACAGCTGTCACAAGGTTAGTCCGATATTCTTGGTAACCTGGGAATGCAGCATCTGAGAATGCTCCTGGCAATGAATCTGACGCAGCCTTAGCCAATGGATTCTTGGCCAAATATGCCTTGTATGACTTTGAATTAGCTGCCTTCTTTGTGATTGGCAAATAGCCCGTTGCTTCAGCCCACTTTTCTGTTTGCTTGTCGGAAGCCAAGAACTTCATGAATGCGAATGCTCCAGCCGCTTGCTTCTTACTTGCTTGTGAAGTCAAGACCAAGTTGTTTCCGGCCAATTGTGTGGCATTCTTGCCCTTATACGAAGGAATCACAGCAGTTCCCCAGTCAAAGCCTTCAGGAGCAGCTGCTTGGGTGGCAGAGATTCCAGCTGATGATGAAAATGTCATAGCAGTTTGTCCATTAACAAAACTAGTGGTTCCATAAATGTCTGAACCAGCCGTCTTAGCATAACCCTTTTCGATCATATTGTTAAGCATATTTGCTGCAGTTATGGCAGTCTTTGAATCAACGTTGACCTTGCCGTTCGCCGTTACTAGTTGCGTTCCAGCAGCACGAACTAACCCATTCCATTCCATATCATAAGACTTGTCAAAGCCAACTGCGGCAATCCCGTCTTTAGCCAAAGTTGGTGCCATCTTTTCAATGTCATCCCAAGTCTTTGGAACTTGCAGATTATACTTATCTAAAATAGTTTTATTATAAAACATCACGCGGACAGAGGCTGAAAATGGCATCGCATAATAGTGCCCGTCATATTTAGTTTGCGCCAAGTATCCTGGATAGATATTCTTCAGATCCTTCTTGCTCCAACCAGCCTTGCTTGCTACTTCACTATCCAAATTTTTAACAATGCCATCTTTAGCATAATCAGGCACTTGTGTATAAGTCGCTTGTGACATCGTTGGCAGTGTCTTTGACTTTGCTGCGGCCATGATTTTTTGATTCAAAGTTGTGTAATCCCCTTGTGCGGTTGCGACAACTTTGTATTTACTTTGTGATTGATTAAACTCATCAATTTGCTTGGTTAAAGCATCATTGTAACCAGCGGTCATTGCATGCCAAAACGTGATGGTTGTTGGCTTGCTAGCAGCAGAAGCAACCAGTGGAGTTGTTGAAACCAGTGTTGATGCTGCAAGTGTAGCCACCGCTGTTGCTGCGACTACTTTTGTAAACGTCTTATTCATAATCAAAAATATCCTTTCGCTTTTACACAGAAGTTGGCAAAATAAATTGTCAAAAAGAAGTTGGCAAAACAAATTGTCAAGCTGAACCATGTTGGCCAATGAACTGGTCAACCACTTATTAAATCAATCTACCTGCTACCAAAGAGAATTTCCAAGTTCGGGCCCTGAGCCTGGAAATGGGCTTATTAGCAGTCATCACGTGATGAATTTTTTCATCGCGTCGTGACCACTCACAAGCATGTGAGAAGGTCAGTTTCTTTTACCATGCACTCTACAATTATAATTTTTTACTTGTTGGTCATTTTTCACTTGCGTGGTGTTGTTTGCTGATCAGCATAGCGATTCTATCGTCGGATGACCAGCCCTTGCCGAATCTAGTCGGAACTTTTCATGCGTGCTTTAGCGCCGTGAAATTGGCGAATTATTTCACCATTCGAACCACCTCCGTTACTAAGTCGCCCAGCTGTATGACACAGCTGCCCAACTAAGTACTGCGGATCGTGTTTTGGTAAGCGATAAATCGCTAACAAAACGCATAATGAATCGTG